>JBDZUV010000014.1:0-40025 GCA_040255345.1 Actinomycetota bacterium
CGACAAGTTCACGGGGACCGCAGCGGCACGATTGCCCACCCCGGAAGTTGTCGCAGTCAGTCCCGGATACCGGGCACAACTACGACAAGTTCACGAACGGCGTGCGGAGGGGAGCCTGCGAGCCCGTCAACTCAGAGGCGGGGGTCGACGAAGGCGCCCGCGAGCAGGTCGTCGAAACGCTCGACGTCCTCGGACGGTTCGTCGATGCCACGGTGTGCGGGCGTGGGCGCGAGGTGCCGCTGCACGAACAGGCGGGCGACGAGCGCCTTGCGCCCGGTCGGGGCCCAACCGAGCCGCTTCTCGGCACCGGACTGAGCGAGCAGCAGCGCCGCGGACCAGACGTCGGCCAGGTACTCGGTGAGCGGAAAGAGTTTCGCTTCGGCGACGTCGCCGTCGAGACGCTTCCAACGTTCGATCGTCTCGGCCACGTCGTCAACCGCGTCGATGACCAGCTTCTCGGTGACCGGGTCGTCGCCGGGTGCCTGCGTGAGTAGTTCGCGGAACCGGTCGAGCAACGCCACGTCGCCCTGGTTGCGGCGGATCCCCCGGGCCACGTCAAGGCAAAGGATGTTGTCGGGGCCCTCCCAGACCGGGTTGACCTGGGCATCGCGCAGGATGCGAGCCACGGGCCAGTCCTCGATGTAGCCGTTGCCACCGTGCAGCTCGATGGCGTCGGACGCTGCGGTGATGCCCAGACGTGCCACTCGCATCTTGATGATCGGCGCACTCAGGCGCAGCGTGGTTCGACAGAACCCCTCGAACACGAGCGCCTGCGCGGCTTCGACCTCGACGATCAGCTCCGCCAGTTTGCGACGAGCCAGCGGCTGGTCGATCACCGGTTTGCCGAACGCCTCACGGGCCCGGGTGTAACAGACCGCCTCGACCAGAGCCCGCCTGGCACACCCCAGGCCCATGTTGGCGATGCCGATGCGGGCCCCGTTGGTGAGCGCCATCAGCCCGCCGAGGCCACCCCGCAGACGACCGTCGCTTCCCGGGGGCGCCGCGGACTCTTCGCGACGTTCCAGCAGCCAGCCCTCGGCATCGACCAGTTCGGCCTCGCCCGAGGGCACCGACTTGGTGCCGAGCTTGTCCTTGAGGCGCCGCACGTGCACGCCGTTCGGCGTGCCGTCCATGCGTTCGCGCAGCACCAGGAAGCTCTTCACGTCTTCGGAGCCGGCGATCTTGGCGAGCACGATGAAGGTGGCCGAGTGCGCGTTCGACACGAACCATTTCACGCCGTTCAACAGGTAATGGTCACCCTCGGGCGTCGCGGTCGTCTCGAGTGCCCGCAGATCCGCGCCACCGGCACGTTCGGTGAACATCTGCGCGGTCGTCGCGGTGCCGTCGGTGGCGCTGAGCAGTTCGCGCACTCGTGCCTGCACGTGCTCGGGGGCAAATGCGTCCGCCAGCCGCGCGACCATGTCGCGTCCGGTGCCGACCGAGCAGTAGATGCCGACGTCGGCCTGGCTGAGCAGGTAGCCCCACGCGGCGGTCATCAGGTTGGGGTCCACCCCCGCCGCGGCGGCCGTCGTCCGGAACGCATCGGACGAGAAGTTGTCGCCCTCCACCGCGGCACGCGACGACTGGAATGCGGGTGGTAGCACGACGTGGCTCGACTCGTTGCCCCAGCGGTCGTAGCGCTCCAGGTACGGCGGGTTCCGGTCGATCTCGACCGCCCATTCGGCGACGGGGCCGCCCATGAGCGCACCGAGCCGTTCGAGGTGTGGTTCGGCCCAGGTCTGTCCGTCGGCGTCGAATGCGGCGTGGACGAGGAACTGCAGGGTCGGATCGCTCTCGTACCAGTTCAGACCCACCGCGGACAGGTAGCGGTCGGTTTCGTAGCGTCGTGAGCGGTCCGTCGAGGCCACTTGGTCGGTCATGGTGTCTCCTCGAGGTTGTGCAGCGTTCGGGTTCGTGGACTCACCGTAGCCAGTGATGGTTGGATACGTTGAACGACGTGGACGTTCCCATTTCCGGCGAGTGTGCGCCCGCTTACGAGATGGTGCGCGAGGCCTTCGCCGACAACTTCGCCGAGCGAGGCGAGGTCGGGGCCGCGGTCTGCGTGATCCACGACGGCGAGGTCGTCGTCGACCTGGTCGGCGGGTGGGCCGACGCGCACCGGACCCGACCCTGGCAGCCCGACACGATCTGTGACTTCTACTCGGTCGGCAAGGCGCTGCTGGGCCTGCTGCTGCTCCGTCAGGTCGATGCCGGCACCGTCGGTCTCGACGATCCGATCGGCAGCGTGTGGCCCGAGTTCGCCACCGGCGGCAAGGAGTCGGCCACGATCCGCCAGGCGCTGTGCCACCAGGCGGGTGTCCCGGCGATCCGCGAGCCGCTCTCGAACGACGACCTGTTCGACTGGTCGAAGATGGCCGGTGCGCTCGCCCGCACCCCGGCCTGGTTCACTCCCGGGTCACGGCACGTGTACCACACCAACACCTACGGTCATCTGATCGGCGAACTCGTCCACCGCACGAGCGGCGTCATGCCCGGCGACGCTCTCGCGACGCTGGCCCGGCCCCTCGACGCGGACGTTCACTTCGGGGTGCCCGACGCCGACCAGCAGCGGTGCGCCGAGCTGCTCTGGTCACCCGGCCAGGAGATCCCCGAGCTGTCGGCCGAGGAACTGGCCCGACTGACCGGCGACACCGCGATCGTCGCGAACAGTTACTTCAACCCGCCCGGCTACGCGTCGATCGGTGTGGTCAACACACCGGCGTGGCGGGCCTCGCAGATCGGCTCGACCAGCGGCCACGGCTCGGCACGTGGCATCGCGCGCATCTACGCCGCGCTCGGCGAGGAAGACCGCTTGTTGTCGGACGACCTGTTGGCCGAGGCGACGCGCCCGCAGTCGACCGGCCACTGCCCCGTGTTGGGCGAGGAGGTCACCTTCGGGCTCGGGTTCACCCCGACCACCGAGCGTCGCCCACTGGGTCCCAACGATGGCGCCTTCGGCCATTTCGGCACCGGCGGATCGCTCGGCTTCTGCGACCGCGAGGGCGGCATCGCGTTCGGCTACGTGATGAACCGGGTGATCCCCCGCTGGCAGTCGAGCTGTAACCGGGCCCTGATCGACGCGGTGTACGCGCCACGCTGAGTTCCCCGTCACCGCCGTCGGCCACACCTCGGGCTCCGGCCCGGAGAGCGACGAACTCCGGGAGGTGATGCGCGCCAGGCGCGCAGGACCTCCCGGAGTTCGACCGGGTCACCGGATCGGGACACGGCGGGCAGGCCCGCCCGGTGGCGGGTGGACCTGCCCGAACCGGTCAGTTGGTCAGCGGCACGGCCTTGGCGACGTCACTCGTGAAGTTCATCGCGTCCTTCGCGTACAGGGTCAGGCCACCGTTGGTGGTCACCGTGTCGGGTGTGACCTTGAAGATGGTGGTCTGACGACCCGGCTCACGATCGTCGGGCGCTCCGTACTTCTGGTCCTCGACCGCACCGTCGAAGGTCAACTTGCCGACCGAGTTCATGGCATTCATGATCCCTTCGCGCGACAGGTCTCCGTCCTTCACGGCCTTGGTGAGGATCTGCGACATGGCGGTTGCCTGGAGGTAACCGAAGGCGAAGTAGAAGTTCGGCTCGGTCTTGGGTGCGTACTTCTTCACGGCGTCGAGCATCTTCACCATGCCCGGGATCGAGGTGTCACCCCATTCAGGACCTTCGGCGGCGACCACGTAGTGCGCGGCCGAGTACTTGCCGACGTCACCGGCGGCGAGCAGGTTGATCCAGGTCGGGCTCGTGCCGATCCACATCGGTTCGAACTTCTTGGAGATCGCGGCGTTGAAGATGCCGAGCGTGTCCGAGGGCAGCGAGGTCAGGAACACCGCGTCGCACTTGCTCTGCTGCAGCGACTGCACCTGGGCGTCGTAGGAGCCGCCGGTCAGCGCCGTCTTGAACTTCTGCGTGTCGGTCAGGTCGATGCCGAGTTTGTCGGCGGCGAACTTCACGCCGTTGAGCCCGGCGTTGCCGTAACCGTCGTCAGATGTCAGGGTGCAGACCTTCTTGCCCTTCCCGTCCATCTTGTTGACGTAGTACCACAGGCCGTTGGCGACCTCGACCTGGTACGGCGACATGATCGGCATCAGGTTGGGCTCCTGGTACCACTCGGCATCGAGGGTCGCCGGCCCGGCGATGATGTCGTCGTCTTTGAGGTCGGACAGGATCGAGTGCACCGGGTCGGTCCCCAACACCTGCTGGAACGCGGCGACGTTGCCCTTCATCTGGCCGTAGGCGGTGGCGGTGGCGGTGTTGTCTCCGCTGCCGTACTTGTTGTCCTTGACCTCGAGCTTCACCTTGTACTTGCCGTCGATGCCACCCTCGGCATTCAACTGGTCGTAGAACGCCTTGTTGCCGGCCGTGAGCGGATCACTGATCAACTTCGCAGTGGTGCTGGTCGGTGTCAGCACACCCAGGGTGATGGTCTTGGTTGCCGGGTCGAACCCGGGCGCGGCCGACAGCTCACCGCTCTTGCCACTCGACGTGCCGTTGTTGGTGTCGTTCGACGACGAGTCACTGCTGCGGCCACAGGCGGCGAGCGACACGGCGAGCGTGAGCGCAAGACCGCCGGCAAGCACTTTCCGGCGCACCGGCGTAGTTCGAGGATTGCTGTGGGACATCTTGGCTACTCCTTCATTGGATGGACGGTTCTTCGGATCTCTGGTCATGGACGCGACGGCCACGCCGTGACCCTGACCTTGAGGCGTCGCCACAGCGCGGCGATGCCCTGGGGCTCGAACAACAGGAACACGACGATCAGCACGCCGAAGAGAAGGTTGTTGAACGACGTGAGCGTGATGGCCTTGCCGTCACCGACGAACGGCAGCAGGTCGGGTTGGGTCGCCAACGCCTGGGGCAGCCCCTGGACGATGAGTGCGCCGACGATCGACCCCCACACCGATCCCATCCCCCCGGCGATGATGATGGCGACGAACGTGATCGACAACACGAACCCCTGGATACCACTGATCGAAGACACCGAGATGTTGCGTTGGACGACACCCAGGTACATCGCGCCACCCACGGCGGCGAATGCCGACGATACCGCAAAAGCGCCGAGCTTGTAGCGGAACATCGAAACCCCGATGACCTCGGCGGCGAGGTCCCGGTCGCGGACCGCCTGCATGGCCCGACCCGCACGGCTGCGCACGAGATTGCGGGCGAGCAGTGCCGCGAGCGCGACCAGGATCCAGATCAACCAGAACACACCCTGCCACCGGGAGTCGAAGCCGACCGAGCCCAGGTCGGCGAAATCGATCGGCCCGATGCTGATCGGCACGTCGACCGACAGGTTGCCGCCGCCCCCGGTGATGTTCGTCCACTTGTTGAACAGGTACTCGGACAGGAACAACAAGGCGATGGTGACGATCGCGAGATAGTTGCCCTGCAGCCGCAGTGCGAACGGGCCGATCAAGGCGCCGATCGCCGCACCGATCGCGGCGGCGGCCAGGATCCACACGACGAAGGGCAGACCGGCCTTGTCGCCGATGTTCGCCGCGACGTATCCGCCCACCGCGAGGAAGAACGCATGGCCCAGCGACACCTGCCCGGTGTAGCCGCTCAGCAGATTCAGGCCGATGGCGGCGATGGCGAAGCAGCCGCACACACTCAGCACCTGGAGCCAGTCGTCGGTCAGCTGGAACGGCGCGGCGATCACCAGGAGCGCCAGGACGGCCAGGCCGATCCGGGACCAGAGCGATGGGAACGCCCTGAGTTGCGCGGCGGCCCGAGTGCCCAGGCCGCGGGCACGGGAGCGACTCGACAGGCGGGACGCACCCTCGGGCGCGGTGGCGAGCGTGGTCATATGCGCCGCACCTCCTTGGTCCCGAACAATCCATAGGGCCGCACCAGCAGCACCGCGATCATGATCACGTACGGGAAGACCCCGGCGAACGACTGACCCAGCCAGGGCATCCAGTCACCGAAGTACCTGGCGGCGATGTTGTTGCCGATGCCGATGACCAGGCCTCCCACGATCGCCCCGCCTGGCGAGTCGAGCCCGCCGAGGATGATCGCCGGGAAGGCGATCAACGCAGACAGCTGCAGTGCGGGGGTGAGCGAGTTCGGGGCGGCGGCGGCCATGACCGCGGCGAGCGCGGCCACCGCGCCGGCGATCGCCCACGACGCCTGGTAGACGGTGCGCGGGTTGATGCCCTGTGCCGCGGCGGCTTCGAAGTCGAGCGCGGTCGCCCGCATCGACAGGCCGATCCGCGAGTACCGGAAGAACACGAAGAACGCCGTCACCAGCACGGCCGCCAACGCGATCGTCCAGAGACCGTCGACCCGGATCGGAGCTCCGAGGATCGACACCGTGTCGTTGCCCCACGGCGAGTCGAGGTCGAGCTGGTCGAGCCCCCAGATGTTGGCGCAGATCTCCTGCAGCACGAACAACAAGCCCAGGGTCACCATCAGCTGCGAGAAGGGCGGCTTGCCGATCATGTGTCGCAACACCAGGAACTCGAGCAGCATGCCCACCAACGCCCCGACGATCACCGCTCCGGGGACCGACAACCAGAACGGCCAGCCCCAGGTGACATGCATGTTGTAGGCGACGTACGCGCCGACCAGCATCAGCCCGCCCTGGGCGAAGTTGATGACGCCGGTCGACTTGTAGATGATGACGAAACCGAGGCCGACCAGGGCCCAGACGGCCCCGGCGCCGGCGCCGTTCAGCACCATGTCGGCGAGTGCGCTCATGTTGCCCCTTCGAGATGTTCCTGCCGCTCTTCGGATGTGGTGGCTTCCACCGCGTCGGTCAGAGTGCGGGGACGCGCGAGATCGTCGCCGAGCGTGATGCCCAGGCCGGTCAGCACCTTGGTCGTGCGCGTGCCGACGGGGCCGAGCGACCGACCCACGCGGACACGGCTGAGCCCCAGCCGCCTGTTCAGCACCCGGCGGGCGAGACGGGTCGTGAAGCCTCGCTTGCCCTCGACCAGGCCTTCCATGGCACCTGTCGCGAACGGCGCGGGTTCGGCAGCGATCGCCAGGACGCGTCCGGCCACGGCGTCCCACCATTCCGCCGGGGCGTGCACCACGGTCGGTTGCACTGCCTGGAACTCCAGCAGGCCGCTCGCACCCCGGCTGCCCGAGTTGACGACCGCTCCGGAAATCGGGTGTGCCCCGAGCAGCATGACCGCTTCGGACGGCCACGTCGGCGGCAGGAAGGCCAGGTACTCATCCGACGACTCGAGCCCGAGATGGGTGGAGCTGCCCGCCGCGACGAGTTCGTCGTGGGTCAGCGCCTGGCCGTCGTCTTCGGGGGTCTGCAGTGCCTCGGACCCACCGTCGAGTGCGTCGACCGCACGGCGCAGCTCGGCCAGCAGAGCTTCGTCACCGGCCGCATCGGCGCCGATCACATCGGCCTTCCACGACCAGCGTGGCGGCGTGCCCCCATGGATGTCGTCGATGGTGAACACGTTCTCGGCCGCGCGGCCGATGCTCTCGAGCCGGTCGGCCGGTTCGGCACCTTCGACGATCCAGACGGCCGGTGAGCGGTCGCTCACCGAGGCGAGGACCGAAGCATCGGCCTGGGCGGTGACGGTGACCGCGCTCGCCCCGACTGCCTGCACCGCCCACACGCACAGCGGCCATTCGCTGCGCGACCCGCACGCGACGGCGACGACCGACCCGGCGCCGACCCCGGCCCCCGCGAGCAGTGCCGCCACCCGGGCGACGGTACGCGCGACATCGTCCCAGCCGTAGGGGACCCACACGCCCGACTCGAGCACTCTCATGGCCACGGTCCGCGGCGACGACTCGGCTCGCTCCAACACGATCCCCGGCGCAGTACGCCGCGCCACGGCCGACTCGCCCGACGCGTTCATTCGCCGGCCCTGCCCAGGTAGGCGTCGATGACGCGCTGGTCGTTCTGCACCTCTGCAGGTGTACCGAGCGCGAGCGGCTCGCCGAAATCGATGGCCAGGACCCGGTCGGCGAGGTCCATGACCAGGTGCATGTCGTGTTCGACGAGGATCATCGCCAGGTCGAGCTCCCGTCTGATCTCGAGCACGTAGCGGGCCATGTCGCGGGTCTCGTCGTGGTTCATCCCGGCGACGGGCTCATCGAGCAACAACAAGCGGGGTTCCATCGCGAGTGCCCGACCGAGTTCGATCCGCTTCTGGATCCCGTAGGGCAGCATGCCCACGGGCACCGACCCGTATGGGCCGAGCTCCAACAGATCGACGATGTCGGCGATCCGTGCCCGATGCCGGAGCTCCTCGGGCTTGGCCCGCCCCCACCAGATCATGCCCGAGAAGAAGCCGCTGTGCATCAGATGGTGGCGGCCCAGCATCAGATTGTCGGCCAGCGTGAGATTGGTGAACAGCCCGAGGTTCTGGAACGTCCGACCGATCCCCATCTGAGCGGTCTGCACCGGCGACGCATCGGCGAGATCGACGCCGTCGAAGGTGATCCGGCCCGTCGTGGGTCGGTACACCGAGTTCAGACAGTTGAAGATCGAGGTCTTCCCGGCGCCGTTCGGTCCGATGATGGCGAACAGCTCACCGGGACGCACGTCGAAGGAGACGCCGTTCAGCGCCGTGACCCCGCCGAACCGGAGGACGACATCCTCGACGGTCAACAGTGCCGCGTCCCTGCCAGCCGATGGTGCTGCGTCGTCGACCGTCGATGGTGCCGTGTCGTCCACGCTCACAGCCTCCAGGTCTTCGCAGCCGGGTAGGCGCCGACCTCACGGAACGAGGTGCGGCCGTCAGAGGAGATGCCGAGATAGAACTCCTGGATCTCGGCGTCTTCGCGGAGTTCCTGTGCCGGTCCGGAGCGGACGATGCGCCCGGTCTCGACGACATAGGCGAAGTCGGCGATGCCCAGCGCCATCATGGCATTCTGCTCCACGAGCAACACCGAGGTGCCCCGGGCGTTGATGTCGCTGATGATCTCGCCGATCTGTTCGACGATCAGCGGAGCGAGGCCCAACGACGGTTCGTCCAACACCAGCAGGCGCGGCTTGGCCATGAGGGCACGGCCGATCGCCACCATCTGTTGTTCGCCGCCCGACAGGTATCCGGCGGTGTCGCTGCGACGATCGACCAGCGGGGGGAACAACTCGAGGATCTCGTCGAACGTGGCGGTGATGCCCTTCGCGTCACGGCGGGTGACCGCGCCGGTGCGCAGGTTCTCCTCGACCGACAGCTCGGCGAAGATCCGCCGGCCCTCCATCACCTGGGCCAGCCCCGCCCGCACGATCGCGGCCGGTGGGCTGCCGGTGATGTCGGCGCCGTCGAGATGCACCGAACCGGCGGTGATGCGCCCACGGTGGATCCGCAGCAGACCGGTGATCGACCGCAGGAGCGTGGTCTTGCCCGCACCGTTGGCCCCGAGCAACGCGACGACCTTGCCGGCGGGCACCTCGAGATCGACACCGTCGAGCACCGAGATCGCATCGCCGTAGCCGGCATCGAGACCGGCTACGACCAACGAGGCGCCGACCGTCGCAGGCACCGCGACGGTGCTGTCATCGACCTCTTGCTCGCGTGTAACCATTCTCACTCGTTCTCGGCGGAAGTTGCGCAGAGTGTAGGCCGCGCACCGACTCACGGCGTGACATCGGCCACCTGAGCAGGGCGCCCGGCGCCCGCGAAGACGGTCCGGTCAGTCGACCGGTGCCCCCGTGGGGCCCACGACGCCAGCGCCTCGGTGCACCGCCCTCCGCGGCACGGGCCGAGCCCGCGCCGGTCGGTGAGCATGGTCGCCCAACACGTCGGTGACCCGCCGGACCGTGCCGGCGCCACCCGGCCCGACTCTAGGAATCTTCGAGGGGTGGACGGTAGAACGCGGCGAGCTGCAGCGCCGCGCCGCCGAGCCCGACGATCAGCGCGATCCCCAGGCCCGTGACCCCGTTGAGACGGAAGGCGATCCCCAGCGCATGGTCGAGCGAGTAGCGGCCGGCGCCGACCGTGGCGACCGCCACCGCGGCCAACGCGAAGACGAAGTTCAACTCATAGCCGTCTCTCGCACTGAAGAAGCCGTTCGGTCGGTGCACCGTCCAGCCGGCGACGAACATGACGGCGACCATGCCTGCCGCGGCGAACGGGGTGAGCAGACCGATCGCCATGAGCGCGCCGGCCCCCAGTTCGGTGCTCGCCGCCATCAGCGCGCACAGCCTCCCGGTGCCCGTGCGCATGCCGATCGACTCGAACCACCGGGCCGTCCCGGGGATCCGCCCACCACCGAAGAACTTGTGGTAGCCGTGCGCCGCGAGGGCGATGCCGATGCCGAGTCGGAGCACCAGCACCCCGAAACTCGCGGCGGTGATGTCGTCGATCGAGAAGTGGGCCGGAACCGACTCGGCGAGCAGGAGCACGACCCCCGAGCGTAGTGAATCTGACGCACCGTCAGACACCTCTCGCGGGCCTGACGGGGATCGTGCAGCCGTCGCCGTAGGATCCCAGAGTGGGATTTCGACCCGAACCCGGTGCGCGGCGCCTGGCCCGCCTGGCCGAGGAGCTGTCAGAGGTCGGCCTCGACCTCGACGGCACCCGGCCCTGGCATGAGATGGCCGCCGTCGAAGTCGACTATGCCCTGCGCCCGCCCGTGCACGAACGGCTCGTGCCCACCTATGGCGCGCTGGTCATGCCCTCGACGCCGCCGGCGACCTGGGGAACCGGCACGCAACTCGACATCGATCTGTGGCCCGTCGATCGGGACCAGGTCGGAATGACGCGCCGGTACGCCGACGGACGAGCGAGCTGGTTGGTACGTGGACTCCAAGGGTCCGATGCCCTGGCCGTGTTCGATCGACCGGCAGGGTCCGAACGCGACCTGGTGGTGTTGGCCGAATCCCTGGGCGGGGTGGTCATCCAGCGACACCCGACGGGACCGGTTCGGATCGTCGGCGATTTCGGCGTCTACCGCTGGGACGCGCTGAGCTGGCACCACGAACCGACCGTGAGCGGCTGGATCTGCGACATGTGCTCGGCCGGTTCCTCAGACGACCGGGTGGTGCTCGAGACGCTGCTGGAGTTCGCGGTGCATGATCTGGGTGCGCGTGGGATCGGTGCGACGCTGGTCTATCGGCCCGACGAGTCGCTCCGGTCGAGCTTCGATGTCCGGCTGGCACCGCCGCCGCCGCTGCGGATCACCCATCTGGCCGATCTCGCCCCGCTCCGCCACGTGCTCGCCCAGGTCGACGGGGCGGCACTGTTCTCGCGCGACGGCACGCTGCAACGGCTCGGCGTTCGACTGGTTCCCACGCCCGAGGCCGAGAACGGCGTCGACGGACTCCGCGGCACACGGCACACCTCGGGGCGCCGCTACAGCTACGACGACCGCGGCGCGACCGTGATCGTGGTGTCCGAGGACGGCCCGGTCACCGTCTTCCGCGCGGGCGCCGTGGTCGGTTCGACCGCGACGACTCCCCTACCAGGTTGAACGCGCCAGGCCGCCGATCGACCACCGGGGTGCGACGGTAGGCTCCGCACCGCTATGAGCGAGCGTACTCCGACCGCAGATCTGCCCATCGACCAACAGGTCCGCTACGAGGTGACCGACAACGGTGTCGCCTGGATCACCTTGGATCGACCCGATGTCGCCAATGCGATCTCACCGGATCAACGCGACCGCGTGATCGACCTGCTCGACGACGCCGGGCGTCTGCTCGCCGTTCGTTGTGTCGTGATCACCGCGACCGGCAAGGCGTTCTGTACCGGGGCCGACCTGAGGGCCGAACGTGCACGGGATCCTCGTCCCGAGGGCGCGCCGGACCAGCCGGTCGGGTTCGTGTCGCGCATGATCGCCACCGGCGCCCAGGCGCTGATCGGCGCGGTGCTCGACTGCCCCAAGCCCGTGATCGCCGCGGTGAACGGCACCGCTGCGGGGATCGGAGCCCATCTCGCCTTCGCGAGCGACCTGGTCGTCGCCGCGGATTCGGCCCGCTTCATCGAGGTGTTCGTGCGCCGAGCCCTCGTACCCGACGGCGGCGGCGCGTATCTGCTCCCCCGTCTGATCGGCCTGCAACGAGCCAAGGAACTGCTGTTTCTGGGCGACGACGTCGCCGCGGCCGACGCTCGTGATCTGGGCCTGGTGAACCGGGTCGTACCCGCCGGCCAGGTCGCTGCTGAAGCCGGTGCACTCGCCGACCGCTTGGCGGCGGGACCGACCCAGGCGCTGGCACTCACCAAGATGTTGTGCAACCGGTCGTTGGATTCGGACCGCGCCACCGCCTTCCACGAGGAGGCCTGGGCCCAGGAGGCCAACATGGGCACCCGCGACGCTCGGGAGGGAGTGGGCGCCTTCGTCGAACGGCGCACGGCCGAGTACCGGGGCTGGTGAACCCGCCGAACCGGCGGCCCGTCACTCGAGGGGCGCGTCGCCGTTCAGGATCTCGGCGAGAACTGCGGCCGCGGAGATGTCGACGTCCTTGACCGCGGTGTAGAGCACGACCGGCCGTGACCGCAGCTCGGTCTCCAGTTCATCCAGCGCTGCCGCGGCGGGCTCGTGCGCGAGCTCGGCCCGGTACTTGTTCCGGAACTCGACGAAGCGGTCCGGATCGTGCCCGTACCACTTGCGCAGATCCGGCGAGGGCGTGACGTCTTTCGACCAGTCGTCCAGGGACAGGCTGTCCTTCTTCACGCCGCGGGGCCAGAGCCGATCGACCAACACCTTGTAGCCGGTCTTGGGCGGCGAAGCATCGTGGTCGTACACCCTGATGATCGATGCGGCGTAGGTCATGGTGCCTCCAGGCTGACTCGTGCGATCGCCGTCGATGGTCGCGCTCGGATCGCCGGGCCGCCAGTCCCGCCCGGTCACCTCGGGTGCGACGAACCCGCGGTGCCGCCGGACGCGGCTTCATCGAAGTGGCGGCGGATCTCGTTCGCATAGCGCCGACCCAGGCCGTCACCGTGATCTGCCAGCCACTCGGTGAGGCGGATCGTGCCCGTCGAGGGGGCGCCGGAATCGGCCAGACCGTCGGCCATCGACCGGAACTCCTCGGTGGTGAGGACCCGGTCCCGGAGCACCGTGCCGAGCGCGGCCGACAGCGCCATGAGGACCGGGGCGGGTACGGCGACGATCGGCGCGTGGCTGCCGACGGCGCGGCGGACCGCTTCGACCAGCTCGCGGAACGTGAGCCGGTCGGGGCCGACCGCGTCGACGGTGACGGTGTCGGTGCGCGCCCCCAGGTCGGCGCACAGACGGGCGAGATCTTCGACGTGGATGCCCCGCACCCGGTAGTCGCCGCTCCCACCGATCGCGAAGATCGGCAGGTGGCGGAGCAACCAGGCGATGTTGTTGATCAGTACGCCGTCGCCGCCGAACAGCAGCGCCGGGCGCACGACCGCGTGGCTCACACCCGACCCGGCGAGTATCTGCTCGACCCGGGCCTTGCCCCGGAAGTACGGATACGGCGAGTCGAGAGACGGATGCAGGATCGACACGTGCACGATCCGCTCGATGCCCGCGGTGGCCGCCGCTTCGAACAGGGTGCGGCAGTTCCGCACCGCGACGTCGTGGTCGACACGGCCATGGGCGAAGCGGACCCAGTAGGTGTTGTAGAGGGTGTGGGCCCCCCGCAACGACCCGACCAGACCTGCCGAGTCGTCGAAGTCCAGCGGGTGGATCTCGATCGGGGCGTCGGCCGGAGCGCGGCGCGCATGACCCGTCAACGTACGGATCTGACGTCCACGTGCGGCCAACTCGGCGGCGATGACCGCGCCCGAATAGCTGAACGCCCCGGTCACCACGTCGATGTCGCCCGTCGGCTGGTTCATGTCGTGCCTCCTGGTCACGGGCCGGTCCGGCCACGCCGATACGATTTGAGCATCTGCTCAAGCATCACCATAGACCCATCTTGAGCGTCCGCTCAAGTAGCGTCCGCTCAAGTAATATGCGGCCATGGTCCGGCCCAAGCGCGAGACGTCCGCATCGGCAGATGACACCCGCGCTCGTCTGCGTCGTGCCGCTCACGAAATCGTGTGCGAGCTGGGCCTCGCGGGCACCTCCGCGCGTGCCATCGCGAACCGTGCCGGTGTGAACCAGGCGCTGATCTTCTACCACTTCGGAACGGTGAGCGAGCTGCTCGAGGTCGCGTCCGCCGCGGCCATCGCGTCGAGCATCGACCACTACCGCGCCGCGTTCGACCAGGTCGCCTCGCTCGACGGCCTGGTGAGGGTGGCCCGGTCGATGCAGGAACGGGAGCGGGCCATCGGCAACGTCACCTACATGGCCCAGATGCTCTCGGGCGCCCAGAACGATCCGGTGCTCGCTCGCGCCGCCCGTTCGGCGGTGGCAACGTGGTCCACCGAGGTGCAACGCGTGCTCGACCGGGTACTCCGCGACGGTCCGGTCACCGGTCTCGTCGATGTACGCGGGCTCGCGCATCTGGTCAGCGCCGGCTTCATCGGCATCGAGCTCTACGACGTCGCGGACCCCGAGGGCGCCGCCCGGGCGGTGGACACGCTCGCGGAGATCGGCCGGCTCGTCGACGTGTTGGACGAACTCGGACCGGTCGCCCGTCGCGCCCTCGAGGCCAAGACCAACCGGGCGGCCAAGTCCGGGCGACGCCAACGCAAGGCGGCCCGGTGACGACCTGGGTGGCGCTGCTCGGCTCGGTCAACATCGGCGCGCGCCGGGTGAAGATGCCACGGCTGGTCGAGCTGTTCACCGACGCCGGCGCCGTCGCGCCGGAGACGTATGTGCAGAGCGGCAACGTGGTGTTCGATCACGAGTCCGGCGATGCGGCGGCGCTGACCGGAACCTTCGAGGCCGCGCTCTCGACCGGGTGTGGGTTCGAGGTGCCCGTGTACCTGCGCACCGCACGACAACTCGAGGCGATCACCGCGGCGTGTCCGTTCGACGAAGACGATCCCAAGCGCCTGTCTGCGGTCTTCCTGGCCGACCGGCCCGAGGCCGCGGCGATCGAGACCGTTGCCGCGTTGGCCGTAGCGGGAGAGGCGATCGCCGTGGAGGGCACCACGGCCTATCTGCACCTGCCCTTCGGCACCGGCCGTTCCAAGCTCGCCGCCGGTGTCCGCAAACTCGGCGTCGACGGGACAACCCGCAACTGGCGTTCGATCACGACCCTGCGGGACCTGGCCCTGGCCCGCGGCTGAGGCCGCCTCGGGCGGCGACAGACGGGTAGCTTCGGCGCGCGAGCACCGCGGCGGTTTCGGGACCGAAGTCGGTGATCACGCCGAGCACATCGACATCTTCCAGGCCGACCGGCCGCTCGCACAGACGCGCTGGATCGGTTTCCGCCGGGACTCTCCGGCATCGACGGCGTCGAGAACCACCGGTTCTGTCGAGTCCCTGCCCCGCGTCCACGGACCCAAGACCCCATATCTTCTTGCTTTGCCCGGCCGATACGGTCCCAAAATGTCACACCTCCTTCTTAGTATGAGGGCATGTTCGATACCGGAATGCTCCTCGACATGGGGCACGTCATTGCCACTGTCGATGTGCGTTCATGCAGCGATGACGAGCTGCTGGAGCAGACGGTCGATCTCGCGAAGCTCATCAGTCTTGCCCAGAGCGCACAGGCACACCGACTGGCCGAACTCGACGCCCGCGGCACCACCGACCGGGTCCACGGCATGCGGACGACATCGTGGGTTGCGGCGGCGTCGGGCTGTGCACGCGGACCGATCACCGGTCGTCTACGAGTTGGGAGATCGCTGCGAAACCACTTCGAACACATCGATGATGCCGTGGGTGACGGCCGGTTGAACTTCGACCATGCCAAGACCCTGAGCGACGTCGACAATCCCCGGATCACCGACATCCTCGCTGCCTCGCAGGACGAAATCATCTCCCTTGCCGAAGCCTCGACCTTCCCGCAATGGAAACGCGACGTGATCGCTCTTGCCGAACACGCCGACATCGACGGGCGCGAACCCGACCCATACGAAGGAAACGAGGTTCACCTGGCCAAGACCCTCGACGGATCCACCGACCTGACCGGAACGTTCGACGCCGCGAACGGGCTATTCGTCCGCACCGCGCTCAACGCCAAGATCGACGAATTGCTCAAACGATTCCGCCAGGACCACGAGCAGAGTCCGGACATCGAGATTCCCGCTCGCAAGGTGCTTCGGGCCCTCGCGCTGGTCGAATTGCTCCGTGTTGCCCGAGGTGCCGAGCCCGGCTCGGGCTCGGGTCCCCGGGCCGAGGTCACGCTGGTCGTCCACGACGACGAGACCTGCGACGCGGACGGGACCCCGCTCCCCCGGGCCGCAACCGATGTCTGGGGCTGTGACCCGGAAGTGTGGGCAGTCGTGGTCGATCAGATGGGCATCCCCGTCGACGTCGGCCACACCGCTCGACTCGCCACCATCGCGCAGAGGCGTGCGATCGCCGTGCGCGACGGCGGCTGCACCTTCCCCGGCTGCGACGCGCCCATCGCCTGGTGTGATCACCACCACGTGCTCGACTGGCACAAGGGTGGCCCGACCGACCTTTCGAACCTCGTCGCACTGTGCCGCCACCACCACGGTGTCGCCCACCGCACCGGCTGGTCGATGACCCTGGATGACGACCAGACCCCCCATTGGACGAGCCCGTCGGGAGACCACCTCACCGGGCAGCGACATCACCGGGTCCACCGCGAGCGGCCACCCGATCGACCACCACCACGCGAGCGTCAGGGGTCGGGGTGACCTGATCGCCGCGGCACGAAGTCGGCAGCGCCAGCGGGGTTCGAACCCGTGTCTCATCCCTTCAGGCGATGGGGAGGGGCGCCATCGCGAGGTGTCAGCCGGTACAGACGGGCTCGTCGACGTCGGATGATGCGCCGGTACAGTAGACCCCGGAGGAGGGAACCATGATCAGGCGTCCGGTGATCGACCATGAGCCGACGGTGCGAACCGCGGCGGTCACGCTCGCCGCGTTCCTCGGCACGTTGATCGTCGTCATCGCGTGCGCGTTGGTCGCCCGACGGGTTCGGGGTGCGACCCCCAGACCGGCTCGGGACGTGGCGTCGACGACGTGTCATCGGGCGGTACGGCAAAGGCTGGACTGGCCGCAGTCGGTGCAATGGCACGGTGAGTCGACGGCCGGTGACCGGTCGTCGATGTCGGTGACCGGCTGGCTGGACGCCCGCGGGATGGGCGACGTGAGGCTGCACGGTCGGTACCGGTGTCGGGTGCGCTGGGTCGGAGACCGGCCCTCGGCGACGGTCGCGCTGTCGCACACGACGGGGTAGGCCGCGGGGCGGTGCCCCGACTGGCCCCAGACGCGCGGTGACCACCTGGTCGGGCGCCCGTCCGGTTGGAGGATCCACCCTGATCGACCTGGTGTTTCGTGTTGGCAGCCCCAACGGGATTCGAACCCGTGTCTCCACCTTGAGAGGGTGGTGTCCTAGGCCTCTAGACGATGGGGCCGTGCCGGCATCCGGCAGCTGCCGGGTGCGGGAGACGATCCTACCCGGTGATGCCTCGTCGGCCCCAGGACAGATTCGACCTGGCGTGCCGTCGACCTGGATGCAAAGGTGTCACGATGTCCCACATTCCCGGCGATATTCCCGTCGACGTACCTGACCCCACGCTGGTCCGACGCGTGCACCGGGTGATCGAGCCGTATCACACGATCGTGTACTTCACACCGCGACGAACCGAGATCTACCGCGCGCTCGGACTCGGTGGTGCGTCCGGCTACTTCGCGTCTCGCTCCGCCCCCCTGGGCCCCGTTCCCGCCCCGGTCGTGACGGCCACCTTCTTCAACTTCGCGCCCGACCTGGTCGCCACCGCGATGGACGGCGTCTGGGAGCGAACGACGCCGACGGCGGTGCTCGCCGCCCGCCTCGGGGTCGTCGACGCGGCGCTCCGTAGCCAGCTCGGTGACGCGGTCGTCGAATCCGACGAGATGGCACGGGCAGCGGCGCTCGCCCGGACCGCCGCCGAAGAGGCAACGAACTACGTCGAAGGCCGTCCCCTCTTCGCGGCGCATGCGGCGCTCGATTGGCCGACCGAGCCCCACCTGGTGCTCTGGCATGCGACCACGCTGCTGCGGGAGTTCCGGGGCGACGGCCACATCGCCACACTGGTCACCACCGGTCTCGACGGCCTCGACGCGATCGTGATCAACGCGGCCTCACGCCAGATTCCCGAATCGTTCCTGCGTGCCACACGTGGGTGGGACGACGACGCGTGGACCAGGGCGATCGCCCTGCACCGCCAGACGGGGTGGCTCGAACCCGACGACTCGGGGACCGGTTCGCTCGAACTCACGCCCGACGGCGTCGAGCAGCGGGAGGCGATCGAAGCCGCGACCGACCGGGCCTCGACCCTGCCCTGGCTCGCCGTCGGTACCGCCGGCATCACCGAGCTCGAAGGCCTGATGCGCCCGTGGACCAGGACGCTCGCCGACGGCATGTTCGCCCAGTTCAAGCGCTGAATCGCAGCGCTGCCGACGCAGGAGTTGCTCGGGGGGGAGGACTCGAACCCCCAATGTCTGGACCAGAACCAGATGTGTTGCCGATTACACCACCCCCGAATGGGTGAGCGTCCGAGTGTAGTTCGACCCGATCGCAACAGCGAACCGCCCATGCCGTCGGCTCAGCGGTGGTCGAGCATCCGGTAGCCGATGATCCGACCCAGGCCCACGGCGACCGTCTCACGCAGATCGGCGCGCAGGCGCGTGCCGGTCGACATCGGCGTCTTCGACGGCGACACCCGGGCGTCGAGACCGACCTCGGCCGCGATCCCCAGGGCCCGTTTCGAGTGGTACCCGTCGGAGACGATGAAGACGTCGTCGATACCCTCATCGTGCAGGAAGGTCGACGTGGCACGGAGTGATTCCCAGGTGGTCCGACCGTGCACCTCCTTCCGGATCGCCGCATCGGGCACCCCCCTGGCCCGCAGATAGTCGTACCCGGCGGTGGCTTCGGTGAAGCGATCTCCGCTCTGCCGGCCGCCGGTCACCACCACGACCGGAGCGAGACCCCGGCGGTAGAGATCGAGTGCATGGTCGAGCCGTCCGCGCAGCACCGGTGACGGCACGCCGTCGTACTGGGCCGCGCCGAGCACGACGAGTGCCTGGGCCGGTTTCACGTCGGTGCCGGCCGCGTCGTCGACCCGCGAGGTGGAGACGACCTGGGCGAAGGTGATCGCGAAGTAGGTCACCACCAGGCATGCCAAGCCGAACAGCACCTTGAAGACGATTCGCCGACGACGGCGAGGCCTGGAGCCGACAGACGGCACGCCCGGCTGCGGCCGATCGGCCACGGCCTCGCCGGTCACCCGGCCCGGGCGAGCGCCGCGTCGAGGCGCGCCAGCGTGCGTTCCCTCCCGAGTTGGGCGACCGCTTCCCACAACGGCGGTCCGACCGCCCGTCCGGTCAGTGCGACCCGTACCGGCCCCTGGGTCTTGGCGAGTCGTGGTCGCCCTTCGTCGTTGACGAACCCGAGCGCCACGGTCGCGTCCACGACGGCTTCCTGGATCCTGCCCGGCGCCCAATCGGCGTCGTCGAGATCACCCAGCCGCTTGCGGGTCTCGACGAGCATCGACGCACCTGCCGCGCCGCGGACGACGTGCTTGTCCCAGTCGGCCTCGACCATCTCGGGCTCACGCCACAGAAAGTCGATCATGCCCGGCACCTCGGTCAGCGTCTTGATGCGCTCCTGCACGAGCGGCGCCATGCCGGCGAGCGCCGCCCGCTCCGGCTCGCCTCCGCCGAGGAACGGTTCGGCGCGGGCGAGAAAGGTGTCGGTGTCGAGAGCCCGCAGATATTCGCCGTTGATGTGGGTCAACTTGGTCACGTCGAAGAACGCCGGTGACGGGTTCACGTCGGCCAGGTCGAACAGTCCGACGATCTCCTCCACCGGTCGTACCTCGACCCCGTCCGGAGGCCCCCAACCCAGCAATGCGAGATAGTTGACCATCGCCTCGGGCAGGAAACCCTGGTCACGGAAGTCTCCCACGGCGACGTCGTCGCGCCGCTTCGACAGCTTGCGGCGTTTGCCGTCGACCAGCAGGGGCAGGTGCGCGAAGACGGGTGAGTAGTCGAGACCGAGCGCGTCGCCGATCAGCAGGTATTTCGGGGTGCCGTTGACGTGTTCCTCACCGCGGATCACGTGGGTGATCGCCATGTCGGCATCGTCGGTGACGTTCGCGAGCAGGAACGTCGGAGTGCCATTCGAGCGCAGCAGCACGAAGTCCTCGATCGTGTCGTTGCGCACCGACACGTGGCCACGGATCAGATCGTCGAACTCGGTCGTGCCCGCATCGGGTGACCGGAACCGCAGTGCACGGCCCTCGCCGGGCTCCAGCCCCCGGTCACGACAGTGGCCGTCGTAGCCGGGCGGACCGCCCCGCTCCTCGGCCCGTGCCCTGACCGCCTCTGAGGTGCAGTCACAGGCGTACGCGGCGCCCGATGCGAACAGCCGGTCGGCGGCGTCACGGTACCGGTCGAAGCGGTCGGACTGCCGCACGACCTCACCGTCCCAACCCAGCCCCAACCATTCCATCGCCGAAAAGATCGCCTCGGTCAACTCGGGCCGGTTGCGTTCGGTGTCGGTGTCCTCGATCCGTAGCAGGAACTCGCCTCCGGTGTGGCGCGCCCAGAGCCAGTTGAACAGCACCGTGCGCGCCCCGCCGACGTGCAGGAACCCGGTGGGCGAAGGGGCGAATCGGACTCGGACGTCACTCACGTCACTCAGGGTACCGGCCGGACCCCGCGCACCCGGAGTCGACCGCTGCCGCTCAGCGGTCGATGAACAACCCGGCCCAGTCCTGGGCGTACGCGGCCGACACCGCTGCCGGCGTCATCCGGAGGGCATGCTCGGACACCACATTCGCGATCTCACGACGCAGGTCGTAGCCGTGCAGCTCTTCACGGGCACCTTCGAACATCTCGGCGCGCAGCACCCGCAGGCCACTCGGCGGCTGGTCGTCGTAGAAGCCCCAGATCGTGAACGCCACGTCGAGATCGGCGAGGATCGGGGCCCGGCCCGACAGCGCCGCGCGACGCATCGCGACCGAGATGCCTCCGGCCTCGGCGTCCTCTCGGTGCTCACCGGTGGTGACCTTCAGACGGTCGCTGACCCGGTGCACGAGCTTGTACGCGTAGCCGATGTCGGGGCCGTGGTTGCCGTACAGGCCACCTCGGGGCATGTCCGCGGGGACGATCTCGCCCGGCCGGTCGAGCCACCAGCCGTTCCCCCGCCGCGGCGACGAGTCGTAATCGCGGGGGTGGTGCCGGGGGTCGACGGGGACGTAGGAAGGAATGGCCATAGCGTGCGTGAGCCTAATTCGTCCGGGGTCCCGGCACCCGGGCCTGATGGGCGAGCTGCCACACGAACGCATCGGACAGCGCCTGCCACGAGGCCTCGATGACGTTCTCCGACACGCCGATCGTCGACCACGTCCGCTCGCCGTCGGTCGAGTCGATCAGCACCCGGGTGACCGCCCCGGTGCCCGACGACGAATCCAGCACGCGCACCTTGAAGTCGATCAGCAACAGGTCATCGACGACCGGGTAGTGGTGCCGGATCGCCGCGCGCAGGGCGTTGTCGAGCGCGTTGACCGGTCCGTTGCCTTCACCGACCGACGCGAAGCGCTCATCGTCGATCCACACCTTCACGGTCGCTTCACACTCGACCGACGGGCTCTGGTCGCTCAGGCCCGGGTCGACCCCGGCGGCCGAGGGAAGCCGGTGATAGGTGGTGACCCGGTAGCCCTCCATCCGGAAGAACCCCTGGCGCCACCCGGTGGCGCGGCGCATCAACAACTCCAGCGACGCGTCCGCCGCCTCGTACACGAACCCGGCGGCCTCTCGCAGCTTCAACTCGTCGCTCAGCGCCGCGGCGGCCCGCTCGTCGAGGGCGACCCCCAACTCGGTGGCCTTCATGGCCATGCCGGCCTTGCCGCCCAGGTCCGACACCAGCACCCGGGTGGCGTTGCCGACCACGGCCGGTTCGATGTGCTCATAGGACACCCCGCCGACCCGACCCAGCGCCGAGGTGTGCAGGCCGCCCTTGTGGGCGAACGCGCTCGCCCCCACATAGGGGTCGGCCGGGTGCGGGGGCAGGTTCACCAGTTCGGCGACGTGACGCGACACCGAGGTGAGCCGTTCGAGGCGGCCGTCGGGAAGACACTGCACACCCAGCTTGAGCTGCAGGTTCGGAATGACCGTCATCAGGTTCGCGTTGCCGGTGCGTTCGCCGTAGCCGTTCACGGTGCCCTGCACGTGGGTCGCCCCGGCGAGCACCGCCGCGACCGAATTGGCCACCGCGTTGCCCGTGTCGTTCTGGGTGTGGATGCCGATCTGCACGTCGGTTCCGAAAGCTGCCACCACGTCTGCGGTGGCCTCCTGCACCTGATGGGGCAACGACCCGCCGTTGGTGTCGCACAACACCAGTGCGTCGGCGCCGGCGATCGCCGCGGCCTCGAGCACCCGCAGGGTGAATTCGGCGTCCTGGCGGATCCCGTCGAAGAAGTGCTCCGCGTCGAAGAACACCCGCAGCCCCGCGCCTTTGAGGAACCGGACCGAGTCGGCGACCATCGCCACACCCTCTTCAGGGGTGGTCCGCAGCGCCTCGGTGACGTGGAACGCCGAGGACTTGCCGACGATGCACACGGTGCCCGTGCCGGCCTCGACGAGGGCCCGCAATGTCGGGTCGTCATCGACCTTGCCGCGGGGACGCCGGGTGGACCCGAAGGCAACGAGTTCGGCGTCGGAGAGTTTCAGCTCGTCGGGCGCCCGGCGGAAGAACTCGGCGTCCTTGGGGTTGGCCTGCGGGTAGCCACCCTCGATCCAGCGCACGCCGAGCCATTCGAGTTGTTCGGCGACGCGCAGCTTGTCGTCGACCGACAGCGAAATGCCCTCGAACTGCGAACCGTCCCGCAGCGTGGTGTCGAAGATGTCGACCCGGCTCGGGAGCACGGTCGCATCAGGCGACATGTTCGACCCAGTGGGCATAGGCGTCCACCTTGCCCGCCGCCGCGGCCGAATACTCGTGCGCGATGGCCAGGGTCATCTCGCCGGGGCACGGAATCGTCCGGTCGTCGACCGAGTTGACCGCGGCGATCTCGGCGGCAGAGCCGCACAGGAACATCTCTTCGGCGAGGTACAGGTCGCTGCGCGACAGCTCGCCCATGACGGTCTCGTAGCCGAGATCGGCGGCGATCGTCATCACCGAATCCTGGGTGATGCCCTCGAGCGCCCCCGCCGAGAGCGGCGGAGTGATGAGCCGTCCGTGGCGGGCGACGAACACGTTCTCGCCGGTGCATTCCGACACCATCCCGGCCCGGTTCAACAGGACCGCTTCGTCGTAGCCGGCGTTGACGGCCTGGATCTTGGCGAGGCTCGAGTTCACGTAGTTGCCGGTGACCTTCGCGGCGGGCGGCATGGTGTTGTGGTCGTGTCGTTGCCACGACGAGATCTGCAGGCGGATGCCCTCGGTGAGCCCGTCGTCGCCGAGGTACGCGCCCCACGGCCAGCACGCGATCGCCACGTCGATCGAACAGGGGATCGTGTTGAGCCCCATCTCGCCGTAGCCGTAGTACGCGATCGGACGCACGTAGGCCCCGTCCAGACCCGAGGAGCGCACGACCTGCTTCGAGGCCTCGACCAGCTCGTCGACCGAGTAGGGCAGGTCCATCATCATGATTTTCGCCGAGCGGTGCAGCCGTTCCATGTGCTCGGTCAGCCGGAAGATCGCGGGGCCTTCCGCGGTCGGGTACGCGCGCATGCCCTCGAACACGCCCATGCCGTAGTGCAGCGAGTGGGTCAGCACGTGGATCCGGGCGTCCTCCCAGTCGACGAGTGAACCGTTCATCCAGATCTTCGGCGTGGGGGTGATGGGCATGGGGACGATCCCTCCTGGGATGCAGTGGCCTTGGGTATCAGTAGATCAGAGTCGGGCGATGATCGCGTCGGCGATTTCGCCGGTCGAACCGGTGAGTTGGCCCGGGTCGGCACAGGCGGCGCGGATGCGGGCCGCGGCGTCGTCTTCGCCCAGGAACTCCAACATCATCGCGCCCGAGAGCACCGCCGCGATCGGATTCGCCTTCGCCTGACCGGCGATGTCGGGGGCGGAGCCGTGGACGGGCTCGAACATCGACGCGGTGGTGCGGTCGGGGTTCAGACAGCCCGACGCGGCGAGACCGATCCCACCGGAGATCGCACCGCCGAGGTCGGTGAGGATGTCGCCGAAGAGGTTGTCGGTGACGATCACGTCGTAGCGGCCGGGGTCGGTGACGAAGTGGATGCAGGCGGCGTCGACGTGGTTGTAGGCGGTGGTGATGTCGGGGTACTCGGTGGCGACGTCGTCGAAGGTGCGCTGCCACAGGTCGCCGGCGAAGGTCAGCACGTTGGTCTTGTGCACGAGGGTGAGGTGCTTGGCATCGCGGGTGCCGGCCAGCTCGAACGCGTAGCGGATGCAGCGCTCCACCCCGTGGCGGGTGTTGACCGAACCCTGGGTGGCGACCTCGTGGGGCGTGCCCTTGCGCAGGAAGCCGCCCTCACCGGCGTAGGTGCCCTCGGTGTTCTCGCGGATCACGACGAAATCGACGGTGCCATCGGGCGAGCGGAACGGCCGCTGGTTGATGTACTGGTCGAGGGCGAAACGCATCTTGAGCAGCAGGCCCCGTTCGATGACGCCGGGCGGCACGTCGGGGGTGCCCACCGCACCGAGAAAGATCGCGTCGAATCGTGCGAGTTCGTCGAGCACGTCGTCGGGCAGGATCGTCTGGTCGCGCAGGTAGCGCTCGCCGCCGAGATCGTAGGTGGTCGTCTGCAGGCCGACGCCGGCGGCCTCGATGACCCGGAGCGCCTCGGGGACGACCTCTTTGCCGATGCCGTCACCGGGAACGACGGCGATGCGATGGGGCACTCGGGACTCCTTGATCTCTGTGCGTGCAGCGGGCCCCTCAACGGTACGCCCACAGGTGACGCCGCCACGAAGGGCACGCCTCTGAGCGCGCCCGCGGGCGCGCTTCGGCTCCCATGGGAGTCACTACCCGCGCGTCGTCTCGAGGAAGCCCGTGGTGGTCTCGTGGTCCAACGTCACAGCGACAAGATTGACGACGACGGGCGCGTTGTCGCTGTGACGTTGGACCGTGGAACCCCCCAAGCTTCATCGATCTAATCCGATGCGTCCGCGGGCGCGTCCCGTGCTCCTGTGGGAGTCACAGATCATCCCCGATCCCGACTCAAGACCCCGCTCCCATAAGAGTCGCCGACCGCGGTCGGGGATCTTCGCTCGTCAGCCGGTCGCCCGGTCGGGTGCGGGGTTCTGGCACGATGGAACGATGTCGTCTGCGCCCACGGTCACCGACCCGACCGACCTGGTGCCGTGGATGCCCGACGGCACGATGGTGGACCTCGGTGACGGTCGGGAGTTGTTCGTCCGCGATTCGGGCGGGCCACCGGGGGCCTCGACCCTCGTGCTGCTGCACGGCTGGATGGCGACCGCGGACCTGAACTACGGCTTCGCGTACGCCGCACTCGCGGAGCGGTTCCGGATCGTCGCCTTCGACCAACGTGGCCACGGCCGCGGCCTGCGCAACGGCGCGAGGTTCGGCTTCGCCCGGTGCGCGGACGACGTGGCCGACGTGCTCGATGCGTTGGCGATCGACCGTGCCGTCGCCGTCGGCTACTCGATGGGTGGTCCGGTCGCGCTGCAGTTCGCGCGCCGGCACCCAACGCGCGTCGCCGGACTGGTCCTGTGCGCGACGGCCGGACGATTCAGTCGGTCGCCGATCACCCGGGCGGCGCTCGGCCCGGTCGGTGCGCTGGTCGGCGCCACGAGCCTCATGCCCGAGTCGCGCCTGCGAACCGCCGCGCGGCGACGCTTCATCTCGCGGCGGGCGACGGGCCGGTACTCGGCGTGGATCACCGAGCAACTCGCTCCCAGCGATCCGTCCACGATCGCCCAGGCGGGGGTCGCGCTCGGCCGGTTCGACGCGTCGGGCTGGTGCGGGTCGATCGACGCCGAGACCGCGGCGATCATCACCGTCGACGACACGCTCGTCGCGCCGGCGAACCAGCGTGCGCTCGCGCGGAGCATCCCCGGCACGTCGGTGTTCGAGGTGACCGGTGGGCACACGACCTGCTTCGACCATCCCGAGGTCTTCACGCCGGTCCTGGTCGAGGCGTGTGGATCGCTGGCCGACTGAGCCACTGCGCCGGTACGATCGTGACGGTATGGCTGACACCGTCGAACTCTCCCAACGCGCGTACGACCGGCTCCAGGCCGAGTACGCGGATCTGACCACCCGCGGCCGGATCGACATCGCCCGCAAGATCGAAACCGCGCGGGAACTCGGCGATCTGTCCGAGAACGGCGACTACCACGCCGCCAAAGAGGAGCAGGGCAAGATGGAGGGGCGCATCGCCCATCTGGCCCAGACCCTCGAGAACGCCCACATCGTCGAAGCGGATTCGAGTGGGCACGTGGTCCCGGGTTGCGTGGTGACGATCCGCTACGACGGTGAGGACGAGACCGAGCAGTACCTGCTGGGTTCGATCGAGGAACGTCACGACGACTACGAGGTCATGTCGACCTCGTCGCCGCTGGGTGAGGCGCTACGCGGTCATGTCGCCGGCGACACGGTCTCCTATGAGACACCGACCGGAGCGACCCTGCGGGTCGACGTCGTCGCCGTCGACTGAGGCTCGAGACAGCACAGGCCGGGGTTCGGCCACGGGTCACCAAAGAGTCACGTCATGCCGATCGACCGCCTTTGGCGCACCGTCAGGGGACGCCGCGCTGGTATCGGTCGGCGAGTTCCCGGGCGGCGGCGGCCACCGCGGTGCCGTAGCGCTCTCCGGGATTGCGCGTGATCCGATCGATCGGGCCGGACACGCCGATCGCGGCCACGATGCTTCCATCGGCTCCTCGGACCGGCGCGCTCACCGAGGCCACGCCCACCTCACGTTCGGCGACACTCGCCACCCAGCCCTCACCTGAGGTCTCCCCGAGGAGCGCATGACCGGCCGAGCCCTGATCCAGCGGGAGCACCGCACCCACGCCGACGATCGTGCGCAGGCCGTGGGGCGATTCGGACACTGCCACGCAGACCCGCTGGTCGCCGTCACGCACGTAGAGCTGGGCCGACTCACCCGTCTCGTCCCGCAACGCGTCGAGCACCGGCCCCGCGGCCTCGACCAGGCCGTGGTCGGTCTCAGCGGCACGACCCAACACGACCAGCCGCCACCCGAGCGCGAACCCGCCGTCGCCGGTGCGGCGCAACAGGCCTTGGGTCGCCAGCGCACTGGCCAACCGGTGGGTCGTCGCCCGCGTCAGGCCGGTTGCCTCGACCAGGTCCGTCAGGCTCCCGGCCCCCTGATGAACGGCATCCAGAATCATGACAGACTTGTCGACGACGCCGACACCGCTGACAGGCTTCGCGGTCTGCCCACGTCTGCCACTGCTCACCGTTGACGATCTCCAAGCTGTGCTAGGAGAAACACCACGGTGTTCATTGGTCGGTTGCGCCGATCGGCGCAACCTCTTACGATGGGTTCCACATAACGAGACTAGCATCTCAATATGTGACATGACGAAGCGCACCGGGACCATGGAGTACGACATGACCGAACCGAGAACCCTCAGCGAGAAGGTGTGGGACGCCCACGTGGTGGGCGAGGCCGACGGCGCCGATCTGCTCTATGTCGACCTGCACCTCGTCCACGAGGTCACCAGCCCGCAGGCCTTCGACGGGCTCCGCATGGCCGGACGTGGCGTCCGCCGTCCGGACCTCACCGTGGCGACCATGGACCACAACGTGCCCACCACCGACCTGTCGGTGCCCGTCGCCGACCCGATCTCGGCCAAACAGATGGACGTGCTCGCCGCGAACTGCGACGAATTCGACATCAGGCTCTACCCGATGGGCGACCCCGGCCAAGGCATCGTCCACATCATCGGCCCCGAACAGGGCCTCACCCAGCCCGGCATGACCGTGGTCTGCGGCGACTCCCACACCGCCACCCACGGCGCCTTCGGGGCGCTCGCCTTCGGCATCGGCACCTCAGAGGTCGAACACGTCCTCGCCACCCAGACCCTCCCCCAGGTCCGGCCCGGCACCATGGCGGTCACCGTCGACGGTGAGCTGCCCGAGGGCTCGACCGCGAAGGACCTCATCCTGGCCATCATCGGCCGGATCGGCACCGGCGGCGGCATCGGCTCGATCATCGAGTACCGGGGCGAGGCCTTCCGGTCGCTGTCGATGGAAGGCCGCATGACGGTGTGCAACATGTCGATCGAGGCCGGCGCCAAGGCAGGGATGATCGCCCCCGACGACACCACCTTCGCCTACCTCGAGGGCCGGCCGCACGCCCCGAAGGGTGCCGCCTGGGAAGAGGCGCTGGACGCGTGGCGGGCGCTGCCCACCGAGGAAGGTGCCACCTTCGACAAGGAAGTCACCCTCGATGGTGCCCGGATCATGCCGCACGTGTCGTGGGGGACGAACCCGTCCCAGGTCGTCCCTCTCGACGGAGTGATCCCCGACCCCGACTCGTTCGCCCAGCCGGGATTGCGCGACGCCGCGCAGCGGGCACTGGCCTACATGGACCTGCCCGCGGGCATGGCCATGCGGGACATCGAGATCGACACGGTCTTCATCGGATCGTGCACGAACTCGAGGATCGAAGACCTCCGTGCCGCCGCCAAGGTGCTCGAGGGTCGTCACGTCGCCGCCGGCAAGCGGGCGATGGTGGTTCCCGGTTCGTTCGCAGTGAAGGCCCAGGCCGAGTCCGAGGGCCTCGACGAGGTCTTCACGTCGGCCGGCTTCGAATGGCGACAGCCCGGCTGTTCGATGTGCCTGGCGATGAACCCCGACAAGCTCGCTCCCGGTGAACGGGCCGCGTCGACCTCGAACCGCAACTTCGAGGGTCGTCAGGGGCGGGGCGGGCGCACCCACCTGGTGTCGCCCGCCGTCGCCGCCGCAACGGCTGTCGCCGGCCACTTCGCCTCCCCCGCCGACCTCGACTGACCCCCGTCCACACCGTTCCCGGCTCCCACCCCATCTCGGCTTCGGGACCGGTTCACGTCATACCGCCTGATTGCTGCGCTGCATCGGGCGAGCACCGCGCCCGCGTAGTCTGGAGAACTCATGAAAGCTGTTCACATCGTCACCGGCACCGCGCTGCCGCTGCAGCGATCCGACGTCGACACCGACCAGATCATTCCCGCCGAATGGCTCAAGCGGGTCGAGCGCACCGGGTTCGGCAAGGGCCTGTTCTCGACCTGGCGCGACGACCGTGATTTCGTGCTGAACGACGACCGGTTCGCACACGCCACGATCCTGATCGCCGGACCGAACTTCGGTACCGGGTCGTCGCGTGAGCACGCCGTGTGGGCGCTCATGGACTACGGCTTCGAGGCGGTGGTGTCCCCCCGATTCAGCGACATCTTCAGGAACAACTGCACCAAGAACGGCCTGGTACCCGTCGTCGTGCCCGAGGGAACCGAGTCGGTCCTGTTCGATGCGATCCTGGCCGACCCCGCCACCGAGATCACCATCGACGTCGCCCGCCGCACCCTCGAGGTCCCCTCGATCGGGCTCGCCGTCGAATTCCCCCTGGACGACTCCGTGCAGAACCGTTTTCTCGAGGGGCTCGACGACATCGGCATCACGCTGCAGTACTGCGAGAAGATCGACGCGTTCGAGGCGACACGACCCGCATGGCTTCCGACCACCGCCTGACGACCTTCGAGCCAGCGGCGCGTGCACCAGATGATCGATCCATGAAGCTCTTTCGGCGTCTCGCCGAGCTGCCACCGACGCTGCGTTGGTACCGCAGCAAGGTGTGGACCGACCTGGTGCTCCGGCGGGCGTTCGCCCACATCGGTGCCGGGTCGGTGGTCGTCGCGCCCGACAAGCTCCGGGGGGTCGAACGAATCTCGATCGGGGCGAACACGTCGGTCCTGGCGCGCGCCTGGATGGCCTGTGAAGACGGCCCCTCGTCGATCACCGTCGGCGACAATTCGTCGATCGGGCGAGACAGCCACATCCACGCGGCGAGTGACATCACCATCGGCAGCCACGTCCAGATCGGGCCGTCGACGTTGATCATCTCCGCTGCCAAGGCCAAGGACGACCTGCTCGAGGTCGTCTCGCTGGGGCCGATCACCATCGGCGACGGCGTCTGGATCGGTGAACGGGTCGCGATCATCGGTGGGGTGACCATCGGAGACAAGGCGACGATCGGCGCCGCCTCGGTGGTGACCCACGACGTGCCGGCGGGCGAAGTCGTCGTCGGTGTTCCCGCCCGACCGGTGGCGACCAGATCGCCGTGAGCACCGATCACCTGCGGCTTCCAGCACCGGGTCGATCCACCACCGGCAGTCGGGGCGCGCGCACATGGGCCTGATCCACCCCGAGAGTCTCGACGACTGGACGGCGTGGCAGCGGCGCCGGTCGTCGATCGTCCGCCGCGTCCGGAACGCGTTCGCCGGCGATCCACCGCCACCGGTCCTCACCGCCCCCACCGGCCACATCGACGTCCTGGTCTCGATCCAGTCGACGAACGCGAGCAATGTCGCCGCACTGGTCGATCCGATCACCGCGGCGGCCGAACCGCTCAGCGTCGGCGTGCTCGCAGATCGGGGAGTCGAGCGACTGATCGAGGGCGACGTGACGTCGGCACCGGTCGAATCGGTCGAGGCCATCGAGTCGACGCACGGGGCGGTGGCCGTCGCCGTGGTGCCCAGCGGGGTCGCCCGTGCGCACCGCTGGGCGATCGAGGCGGCCCGACGATCGGGCGGCCGGGTCTTCGTGGTGCAACACGGGCTGCTCACACCGTTCGCCCCCCCGCTGCCGGCCGAGTGCACCCTGCTCGCCTGGAGTGCGGCCGATGGCGAATTCTGGCGTGCCGGGCGACGCGACGTCGAGGTCCGGGTCGTCGGCAGTCAACTGCTGTGGAACGCGGCCCGCCGTGGGTCGCCGGACGTCGACCCGTCGACCCGGCCGACGTTTCTCGGGCAACTGCACGCAGCGGAGATCGGCCGACGCGAACTGGCACGCGTGTCGTTCCGCTTCTGCCGGGACCACGACGCGGTCTACCGGCCCCACCCGTCGGAGATCGACAAGGCGTCGCGGCTGCAGCATGCGCTCTGGCGGCGGCGAGGGATCGCACTCGACACGTCGGGCGTCCCGCTCGAGGAACTCGCGACACCGGTGGCCGCGATCTTCTCGACCGGCATCCTCGAAGCGGCCGCCAGTGGGCGGCCCGCGTGGGCGTATCACCCCGATCCGCCTTCGTGGGTGGAAGAGATGTGGGAACGCTACGGGCTGCGGCGTTGGGGGCAGGAGCCCACGGCGCCACCTCCACAGCCCGTGGTCGAGCCGGCCGCCCGCATCGCCGAAATCGTCGGCGATGCCGTGCGGGCTTCTCAGGTCTGAATCCGGGCCACGAGCTCGGCGAGTGGCTCCCGGAAGTCCCGGGTCACCGGAAGCCCCGACAGGCGCAGCGCCGCGTTGTCGAGCACCGAGTTCGCCGGTCGGGGCGCCGGGCGCGCCGGCAGCAGGTCCGCGGTCGCGCACGGGTCGACCCGATCGGGGTCGTCGCCCGCGGCGTCGAGCACTGCGCGGGCGAACTCGTACCAACTCACCGCACCCTGGTTGGTGACGTGGAACACACCGGGGCGCCCTTCGGTCACCAACTGGTCGATGACCCTCGCCAGGTCCGGGGTGAAGGTGGGGTGGCCACGCTGGTCGTCGACGAACGTGAGCCGACCCGGCTCGGCTGCCAGCCGCAGGATGGTCTTGACCATGTTCGCCCCGTGGAAGCCGCACACCCACGAGGTGCGCACGACCGTCGCCCCCGTGTCGAGTTCTCGTTCGCCGGCGAGCTTGGATCGGCCGTAGACCGACTGCGGATTCGGCGTGTCCCATTCGACGTACGGCCCGTGCTTGGTACCGTCGAACACGTAGTCGGTGGAGACATAGGTGACCGGTGCACCGACGCGTCGCGCCGCTTCGGCCACATGTCGGGTTCCCAACACGTTGACGGCGAACGCCGTGTCGGGCTCGGTTTCGCAACGGTCGACCGCGGTGAACGCGGCGGGGTGCACCACGGCGTCTGGCCGTGCCGCGGCGACCGCGGCGAGCACGTCGTCGCGGACGGTGAGGTCGACCTCGTCGATGTCGACCGCAGTCAACTCGTGGCCGCTCGCCGTGAACCGTCCGACCAGGTCGGTTCCGAGCTGTCCCTTGGCGCCCGTGAGGAAGATGCGCACGCCTCAGGCCGCCTTGAGCGGTTCCCACCAGGCGCGATTGGCCCGGTACCACTCGATGGTGTCGGCGAGTGCCTCGTCGAGCGCACGCTCGGGCTTCCAGCCCAACCCCCCCACCTTGGCCGTGTCGATCGAGTAACGGCGGTCGTGACCGAGGCGGTCTTCGACGTGGTCGATGCGGGAATCATCCGCGCCGAGCAGGCCGAGGATGCGTCTGGTCAGGTCGGCGTTGGTGATCTCGTTGCCGGCACCGATGTTGTAGATCTCGCCGATCTCTCCCCGGCGGAGCACCAGGTCGACCCCGGCGCAGTTGTCGGCCACATGGCACCAGTCGCGGACATTCCCGCCGTCGCCGTACAGGGGCACCGTGGCCCCGTCGAGCAGGTTCGTGGCGAACAGCGGAATGACCTTCTCGGGGTACTGATACGGACCGAAGTTGTTGGACGAGCGCGTGACGACCACCGGTAGGTCGAAGGTTTCGCGGTACGACAACGCGATCAGGTCCGAGCCGGCTTTCGAGGCGCTGTAGGGCGACCGTGGCCCCAACGGGTCCGTCTCGGTGAACGACCCCGACTCGATCGACCCGTAGACCTCGTCGGTCGAGATGTGCACGAACCGTTCCAGGTCCATGGTGCGCGCCACGTCACACAGGGTGTTGGTGCCGTCGCAGTTGGTTCGGACGAACGCATCGGGGCCGGTGATCGAACGGTCGACGTGACTCTCCGCGGCGAAGTGCACCACGGCGTCATGGCCCGGCAGTGCCGCCGCGACCGCGTCCCGATCGCAGATGTCGCCGTGGACGAAGCGCACCCGATCGCCGGCCAACAGATCGTCCATCGTCGACTCGTTGCCGGCGTAGGTGAGCGCGTCGAAGATCGTCACGGCGTCGTCCGAGGTGGCCAACACGTGGCGCACGTAGTTCGATCCGATGAATCCGGCGGCTCCGGTCACGAAAAGTCGCATCGCCCCAGCTTCCCACACTGGGCCGATACCCCGATCAACCCGAGCCGTTTCCGGCCGGCCCACGATGCCCCCGTGCATATCCACCCATCGGCGCGACCGCCGGTCGGGAGCCGCACTCCCCCAGCGTGGACCCGTCGCTCCACGCCGACGACTAGCGTGCTGCCGCGCCATCCCGGCCGGTGCCGTCACCCTGGAATCATGAATCCCGGACCTCTTGTCGAACGTACGAAGCTCGCGTACCAACCAGCGCTGGACGGCATGCGTTGTCTCGGCCTCATCAGTGTGCTGTGCGCGCATGCGTGCGTCGTGCAGCCGACGCTGCTGTACCCGGCGTCCTACATGTTCGTCGACATGTTCTTCGTGATCAGCGGGTACCTGATCACGACGCTGCTCCTGCGGGAGCACGCCTCGACGGGGCGGGTCAGCCTACGGGCCTTCTACATTCGACGCCTCACACGCCTGTACCCGGTCATCGTGATGATTCTCGCCATCATGGTCGGCTCACGGCTGTTCTGGCCCGACGCTGCCGCCACCCCGAGTTGGCTCTTCGTGGTCGGAACGGCACTGTACTTCGCGAACTTCGTCGCGATCATCCACCATGCCGACGCGCTCAACGCCTGGGTCTCGCTGTGGTCACTGTCGATCGAGGAACAGTTCTACGCGGTCTGGCCGATCGTGCTGTTGTGGACGATGGGTCGCGCCCGCCGACTTCGCAGACCACTCGTGCTGGTGACCCTTCTCACGCTCGCCATGTGGGTCTGGCGCTCACGCGCGATGTATCAGGCCTTCAATGTCGACGTCGCGGATCCGAGCGACCACTTCACGACCCTGACCGATGCCTGGCACCTGTTCAACTTCTCGACGTTCTACCGGCCCGACGGGTTGCTCATCGGGTGTGCGCTCGCGCTCGTTCTGGCGAGGCCGAACCGACGACCGTCGAAGGTGATCGTCGAGGGGTCGCACCGGTTGCGCTTCGTCGTGGTGGTGACCATCCTGGCGATCGTCGGCGCCACCAACGGGGCCTCGGCCTGGCAGGTCTACTGGGGGCTGGCGCTGTTCAACATCTGCATCGCCCTGCTGATCGTCGAGCTCCTGCATCATCCGGGCTCGCTGATCTCGCGCGTGCTCAGTTTCAGGCCGTTTCTGTGGATCGGTCGTCGCAGCTACTTCATCTATGCGACCCACCTCGCGGTGTTCACGTTCACCTTCGAGGTCCTCGAGTTCACGTCGCTGCCCGAGATCGCCGTCACCGTCGGCGCGATCTTCGCACTCGCCGGCATCTCGTACCGGTTCTACGAGAACCCGGTGCGACGGTGGGGTCAGCGGGTCAGTGCGAGAATCGTCTCCGACCAGAGCGCCCCACCCGCTGCCCAACGGGTGAGGCCCTGACCGGGTCGTCGACCGGTCCCCTCGTCTCGGCCCTCTCGTTCAGGTGCGCAACGCGAAATGGGGACGCCATCGCGCCTCGATGTCGGCGCGGAGCGGGTTCGCGCGGTCCCGGTCCGACAACACCGGGTCGGTGACCCCCCAGTCGGCGTCCACGGCCGGGTCGTCCCACGCCACGCCGAGCTCATCGGCCGGGTTGTAGTAGCCGTCGACGAGGTACGTGATCGTCATGTCCGAGAGGGCCGCGAACCCGTGCGCGACCCCAGGGGGGATGAACACACCGGCGTGGGACTTGGTGCCGTCGGCCTGGACGCCCAGGTCGAGGGTCAGGGTCGCGCCGTCGGTGGGAGATCCGGCACGGAGGTCGTGCAGGACCACCCGGGCGGTGCCGTTCGGGACGTACCAGAAGTCGGCCTGGTGCAGGTGATAGTGCAGGCCGACCACGGCACCACGCTGGCGGTCGCCACGGTTGCCCTGCACCATTTCCCGACCCTGGGGAAACCATTCCCGCCGGTAGGTCTCCACGAAGTACCCTCGCTCGTCGCCGTGGACGTCGGGTTCGACGACGTACACCCCGACGATCCGGTCCGATTCGGTCACTTCGGCCACGCGGTCACACTCCTGGTTCTCAGCGGCGGAGGGACGAGCCTAACGTGCCCGGTTCCACCCCCGGCTCCGGTGCTGCCGCATCGTCGGCGCGCTGCGGGCGGGAGTGTGTCACGACGCGGTCGACCCGCTCGAGCACCCACATCGCCAGCAGGCCGAGAAGCAGCGGGTCGAGCGGCTCGCGGAACCGGGCGTTCTCGAACGTGTCGACGGTGACGCTCGCCAGGCTGACCGCGAGCACCAGAAAGCCGGTGAACACGCGCGTCCGGGATGAATCGTCGTCGCGTCGACGCAACAACGCCACGGTCGCCCTGATCCCCTGGGCCACGACGAGGAGCCATGCCAGCGCGACCGTGAGCGACAATCTGAGCACCTGGGTCATACCGCCGATCACCGCGGTATAGGGCTGGGCGTCACCGTGCCCGAAGGCGTGGTGCACCGGCACGGGCAACATGAGCGGTCGGTAGATCGCCTCCCAGTCGTGCCAGAGCTGCGAGTCGGGGTCGACGAAGTGGGTTCCCCAGCTCAGATACAGCTGGGTCGAGACCCCGACCGCCTGCGCATAGACGCCCGGGTCGTTCCGGATCACCGCGGCCGCGTCGCGCAGGCTCTGACGGTACGCGGGCAGATAGCAGATGTTGTTCAGGTTCGCCCGGCCGTTGCTCGCCTTGGTGAACTCGTCGAGCACCGCCTCACCGGTGGCGGGATCGCACGGCGGGTAGAACTCGGCGTAGTCGGCATAGGGCTCATAGGGAAGGACGGCCGCGGCCGGCGACACCTTCTTCTCACGGATGAGTTCGTCGAGGCGGTGCTGAGGGAGCTGGAGCACGGTGATCCGCTCGAGGTTCATGCCCGCGAAGCTCGAGAAGCCCAACGTGTCGAAGCGCGTCTTGTTGTGGACCAACGGGGCCGCGACGCACGCGAGCGCGACGACGAAGGCCGCCACGGCGGCGCTGCGACGCACGCGGGGCGGTCTGACCACGACGACGACGACCAGCGCCCCGACGAGCCAGATCGGGTTCAGGGTCGTCCGCGTGAGCACCCCGACGACGAGCACGGTCAGGAGCGCCACCAGACGGCCGAGGTCGGGACGCCGGAAGTACCGGTCGGCCGACCAGACGGTGAGCGCGAGCAGCAGCGCCACCAACGTCTCGTAGGTCAGTGCGCTCTCGTCGCGGATCAACAGCGGGTCGAGGGTGACCAGGATCGTCGCCGTCGTCGCGACCCACGGCTTCGCGCCGAGGTTCCCCAGGAGCGACCACACACAGAGCACGGTGGCGAGCCCAGCGACCAGGTACAGCACCTGGAAACTGATGCCGGCGGGGAACGGCGACCAGCGCAGGACCGAGCCGACGAAGAAGTTGAACAAGGGCGGCTGGATGTGCAGGCTCGTGAACGCCAGGAACGGGTCGGCCCGTAGTTCGTGCAGGTCGAGCAGGTGGATCTGCCCCGGAGGGTTCGCCCGGAAACGCAGGCCACCGGCGATGAACACCGCACGCGACGCCACGAAGACACCGACGACGAGCGCGAGGTGGCCGGGATCACGGCACCGACGCGGCAACGACGACCCCGGGGCGCCACCGGCTGCATCCTGACCGGCCGGTGCCGGTTCACCGGACCGGTCGCACCCGGCCTTCTCGGACGCGTCCGCTTCAGTGCCTGTCGGCGAGATCATGCCCGTTCAGGGCCGTCCTGGCATCCCGCCGGGACGGCGTCGAGGTGCTCGGCGCATGCCAGGTCTGCGCCTGCGTCTGAGCGTCCCCGCCCGGACGGGCGCCACAAGCGCCTCTGGCCTGGGCGGACTTCACCGACCGACGCTCACGTGATCTCGACGACGGAGTGGTCACCCAGCATCACCCGGTTCGCACGCGGCCTGCGTTGTGAGCGCTGCAGTTGCACCCGCTTTCCGATGAGCGAGTCGGTCAGGTGGGGCACCCCGGTGATGGAACTGTGCGCGAGCACGATCGAATGCTCGATCTCGGAATCGGTGACGGAACAGTCGTGGTAGATCGACGTGTAGGGGCCCACGTAGGAAGCACGCACCACGGTGTCACGGCCGATGATCGCGGGACCCCGCACGACCGAGTCGATCACCTGGGCGCCCTCTTCGATCACGACCTTGCCCGACAGGTTGGACGCCGCGTCGACCGAGCCTGCGACCGACGGCTCGAGCTGATCCAGCACGAGTCGGTTGCCTTCCAGAAGCGGGTCGAGCTTGCCGGTGTCGATCCACCAACCGTCGACGACCTCGTGACGCACCCGGTTGCCCCGGTCGATCAACCACTGGATGGCGTCGGTGATCTCGAGTTCACCGCGCGCGGAGGGTTCGATCGCCGCGACGGCATCGTGAATCGTCGGATCGAACAGGTACACGCCGACCAGAGCGAGGTCCGACGGGGGAACCTCCGGCTTCTCGACGAGGCGCACCACCTCGCCGGCCGGGCCGATCTCGGCCACACCGAACCGTTCGGGGTCCGCGACCTTCGCGAGCAGGATCTGCGCGGTGGCGGCTCCGGGAGAGCCGCCGAGCGCGGGTTGCGAGGTCCGGCGACGATCTGATTCGAAGGCGTCCACGAACTCGGCGATGCCCTGGCGCAGCAGGTTGTCGCCCAGATACATCACGAAGTCGTCGTCGCCGAGAAAGTCACGCGCGATCAGCACGCAGTGAGCGAGGCCGAGCGGCTCGTCCTGTGGAATGTACGTGACCTCGACCCCGAAGGCCGACCCGTCACCGACGGCGGCCTCGATCTCGTCGCGGGTGTCGCCCACGACGATGCCGACCTCGGTGATCCCGGCCGCGGCCATGTCCTCGATCCCGTAGAACAGGATCGGCTTGTTCGCGACCGGCACCAGCTGCTTGGCGCTGGTGTGGGTGATCGGCCGGAGCCGGGTGCCGGCGCCGCCGGAGAGGATCAGACCTTTCACGGTCGCCCTGTCTAGCAGCTGGGATTCGCGACCGACTCAGGTGTCGGTCGAACGGGCGAGCACCGCCACCTCCGAGACGCCGTCGACACGCTGCAGCTTGTCGACCGCGGTCGCGTCGACCGCGCCGGAGGTCAGCACGACCATCAGGGCACCTTCACCCGAGGGCGATCGTCCGACGGCCATGTCCGAGATGTTCACGCCTTCGTCGCCGAGAACCGTCCCGACCCGACCGATGACACCGGGCCGGTCGTCGTTGCGCACCACGAGCATGTTCGCAGCGGGCGGAACGTCGAGCGTGTGATCGTCGACCATCACGAGCCGCGCCGCGGCTTTCAGGCCGCTGAGCGTGCCGGCGATCGCGTGGGTCGGGCCCCGCAGCGTGATGAGGTTGACGTAGTCCCGCACCGAGGTCGAAGTGGTGTCGCGGACTTCGATGCCGCGGTCCGCGGCGAGCTGGGGCGCGTTGACATACGACACCGGCGCATCGCTCGATTCGCCGAAGAACCCCTTGAGCACCGCCAGGGTGAGGATCCGGGTGTCGTAGTCGGCGATCTGGCCTTCGTAGGTGATCTCGAGGGTGTCGGGGGCACCACCGGACAACGACGCGAACAGCGAACCGAGCTTCTCGGCCAGAGGAAGAAACGGTCGGACGGTCTCGGACGCCGCAGCGGCGTCGACGTTGACCGCATAGGGCACGAACTCGCCCGCGAGGGCCAACTCGACCATCTCCGCGATCGTCACGCCCGCCTTGTCCTGGGCTTCGGCGGTCGACGCGCCGAGATGCGGGGTCACCACCACCTGATCGAGCGCGAACAACGGCGATTCGGTCGTCGGTTCAGAGGCGAACACGTCGAGCGCCGCACCGGCGACCTGCCCCGAGGAGATCGCGGCCGCCAGATCGGCCTCGTTGACGATCCCGCCCCGGGACACGTTGATGATCCGGATTCCCTTCTTGGCCTTCGCGAGCGCTGCGGCATCGATCAGGTTCATCGTCTCGGGGGTCTTGGCGACGTGCAGGGTGACGAAGTCGGCAGTGGCGAGCAGCGAGTCGAGGTCGACCAGTTCGATGTTGAGCTGCCGCGCACGGTCGGGCGCCACGAACGGGTCATGGGCGATGAGCTTCATGCCGAACGCCATGGCCCGCTGGGCGACCAACTTGCCGATACGGCCGAGGCCGATCACGCCGAGTGTCTTGTCGGCCAGCTCGACTCCCGTCCACTTGGAACGCTCCCACCGTCCCTGGGTGAGCGCCGCGTGCGCCTGGGGCACATTGCGTGCCTGGGCCAGGAGCAACGCCATGGTCTGTTCCGCGGCCGACAGGATGTTGGACTGGGGAGCATTGACGACCATCACACCGGCGGCGGTGGCCGCTGCGGTGTCGACGTTGTCGAGGCCGATCCCGGCCCGTCCGACGACCACCAGGTCGTTCCCGGCCGCGATCACCTCGGCGGTGACCGTGGTCGCCGAGCGGATGATCAGTGCATGCGCACCGACGATCGCCTCGACGAGCTCGTCGGGGCTCAGACCCGTGCGGACATCGACCTCGTGACCCGCGGCACGCAGCCGATCGAGTCCGGAATCGGCGATCTTCTCGGTGACGAGTATGCGGGCCATGGGGTCATCTTCGCGGTCCCGGTGACGGAGTCGCCAAACGGAGCTCCGCTCCGCCGCGGTCAGGTCGCGGCATTCACCGCGGCGATCACGCGGTCGCCGAACTCGCCGAGCCGACCGGCCACCTCGTCGGGGCGGAACGACAGCGGCGGGATCGCCACCCGTGACACACCCATTTCGGCGAGCTCGGCCAGCGCTTCGACCGGGTCGGGAGCGAATGCCGCCGCGCCGCCGGCGGTGACCTCGATCGCGTCGGGGTCGCGTCCGGCGTCTTCGTCAGCGTGACGCATGATGGTGAGCACTTCGCGCAGCCGGTCGTTGTCGCCCTTGCCGGGGAAGAACCCGTCGCCGATCCGCCCGGCCCGTTCGGCGGCGGCGTCGCTGTGTCCGCCGACGATCACCG
>JBDZUV010000147.1:0-7377 GCA_040255345.1 Actinomycetota bacterium
GATTCGGGGCCGAGTTCGTCGACCACCCGGACGGCCGGTGAGTCGACCGTCAAGGCGACCGGCGCCTTGGCGACGCCGCGGAACAAGCGGGCGTTCGTGTTGGCACCCAGCCCATCGGGGCGGCGCGCGGCCAGACAGTGGACCACCGGCACGCCACAGGCGCGAGCCGCCCGGGCGAGCGCGCCGAGTCGCGGCCTGATCGGCGCGGCCGCCGTAGCGAGTTGCGGCAGCACCGACTGCTCGCCGATCACCCCGTTCTGGCATTCCTGGGTGACCAGCACGCATCGGGCGGGCTCCAGGAGTGCGGCGAGGTCGACAGGCACGTCCGTGAATCTACCCGAGGGACCGCCACGCTTCTGACGCCTCGTCAGGTCACCATCCGGTCCGCCGCGCACACCACCGGAGCGTGCACCCGTCGATGACCCACGTCATTGCACAACCGACCCGCCCCACACGGGGAGAACCGTGCAAAGGCGCGCTCATGCGGGGCGAGGCCCGAAGCGACGGCCGGCACGTCGTTCGCCGGACACTCCCATCCGCGTCGGATCGAAATGTCACCACTGCTTGCGACCGTGGCAACCGTGCAAACACGAACGCGGCGATGGCGGCCGACGTGCGAGGCTTGACGCCATGACCGACCGCGACCGGATCACCAACTTCACGAACGACGGGCTCACCTTCGACGTACTCGACTCCGGGCCGGTCGACGGTGACGTCGTCGTGTGCCTGCACGGGTTTCCCCAACCCGCGACCTCATGGGACCAGGTCACCGAACGCTTGACCGCCGACGGCTTCCGGGTGCTCGCGCCGACCCAGCGGGGCTATTCGCCCGGCGCCCGGCCCGAGAGACGACGCGACTACACCACCGGCAAGCTCGCCGCGGACATCGTGGCCCTGCTCGACGCTGTCGGCGTCGACCGGGCGCACATCGTGGGTCACGACTGGGGCGGCGGGGTCGCCTGGCAGTTCGCCGCGTCCCACCCCGACCGGTGCGCGACGGTGACGTCGGTTTCGACACCGCATCCGGGCGCGATGGCTGCATCGATGACGCACAGCACCCAGTTGCTGCACTCGTGGTACATGCTCGCGTTCCAGATCCCGTGGCTGCCCGAGAAACTCATGGCAACGGTCGGCGCCGAACGGGCGAAGGCGACGTTCATGAAGGACGGGCTGAGCGAAGCTTCAGCCCGAGAGAGCGCCGCGCTCGTCACCGACCCGGCGGTTGCTCGCGGCATGATCGCCTGGTACCGGGCACTTCCCTTCGCCGCGAAGCAGCCGATCGGGAAGATCGACGTGCCCGGCGTGTACCTCTGGAGTGACGGCGACCGCTATCTGGGCCGCTGGGCGGCCGAGCACACCGCCGACTGGGTGACCGGCCCGTACCGGTTCGTCGAGATCCCCGGCGGCACCCACTGGCTGCCCGACACCCATCCCGATCAGATCGCCGAAGCGGTCGCCACGTTGGCCGCTGCACACCCGGGATCGGCGTCCACGGCCACCCCGCCGAGCTCCGAGGGCTGACGGGTCCGCACAGGTCCGTCCGCCGAGTGGGGGCGTGGCTGGAGGACGGGAAACCGGAGGCGATGCGGCCGACGGAACTCTCGGCACGTCACTGGGTGGCGGAACCGGAGGATGCATGGAACCGCCGCCGCCGTCCTCACCCCGGCCACTCGGTGATCGGCCGTGCCCGGAGCCCTTCAGGTGGGTCCCGCCCAAAGGTGCTTCGGTCGACCCCCGTGGCCTCGAACGGCGAGGGCGGGCCGTACCCGGCCGACGGGATGGGTGTGCGCCACCCGTCAGGTCGCCGGCGGGTAGCGTGACCGACCGATGGGTTCAAGCGACTACTCCACGATCATCTGGGAGGTGCGCGACCACGTCGGCTGGCTCACGCTGAACCGGCCCGATCGGTACAACGCGTTCAACATGGCCATGTGCGACGAGATCGCGCAGGTCTGGGCAGTGGCGCGACGAGACGACGACGTGCACGTCGTGGTGGTCACCGCCGCCGGTGACCAGGCTTTCTGCACCGGCATCGACCGCGACTTCGTGCCCGCGGACGGCGGCGTCGACTACGACTTCACGCCCTACACCTACGACGATCCGGGTCGGCTGCTCGGCCCCCGGGCGAACCGCTGCTGGAAGCCGGTGATCGCCGCGGTCAACGGCATGGCCTGTGGCGGCGCGTTCTACCTGCTCGGCGAAGTCGACTTCATCATCGCTTCCTGTGACGCCACGTTCTTCGACCCGCATCTCACCTACGGCATGCCCGCGGTGTACGAGCCGATGGCGATGATGCGCCGCATGCCCTTCGGCGAGCTGATGCGCATGACGTTGCTGGGAAACCACGAACGCCTCACGGCCCAGCGGGCCCACCAGATCGGACTCGTGTCGGAGGTGACCCCGGCGGAGTCGCTGCTCGAACGCGCCGGCTGGGCCGCGACGGCGATCGCGTCGCAGCCCCCAGGGCCGACCGTCGCCACGGTCCGCAGCCTATGGGCGGCCCGGGAGCTGGCACCGGGCACCGCGGAGGATCTCGGTGGGGTGTTCCTCGGCCTGGGGATGTCAGAGGAGGCGATGGAACAGGGCTCCGCACGCTTCGCGTCGGGCGCACGCATCGAACCCCGACTCCGCTGACCCGGCGCCGTCCATCGATGCTCGGTCCCGTCGTCGCTCAGGCCGCCCGCCGATTCGGCGACCGCCCGGCGCTCACCACCCAGGCGGGGTGGTCGCTCACCTACGCTCAGCTCGACCGGTTCGCCGACGAATGCGCCGCCGCACTCGCCCGCCGGGGAATCGGTGTCGGCGACGTCGTCGCCCTGGTCCTCCCGTCGGGGTGCGAATACGCCGTCGCCTATGTGGCCCTGGCCCGGCTCGGCGCCATCGCCGTCGGGGTGAACCCGGTACTCGCCCCGGCCGAGCGACGCACCGCCTGTGACGTCGTCGGCCCGGCACTGATCCTCGCTGCCACCGCACTCGCCTCCGGACTGCCCACCGACCGGACCGAGACGCTCACCCCCGCCTCCGTGCCCGACGAGGTGCTCGCCGACGTCCGCCAGGACCCGACGGCCTTCGCACCCGCACGTGAGGATCCCGACCGTGACCTGGCGATCGTGTTGACCTCGGGCACGACCGGCCGCCCGAAGGGTGCCGTGTTCAAGGGCCGTCACCTCGACGCGGTGTCCCGCTACGACCTGGGGCCGCGGGCCGACGCCTGGGGCGGCGGAGGCCCGATGCTCGCCGGTACCCAGTTCGCGCACGTCGGGTTCATGACCAAGTTCGCGTGGTACGTCCGTACCGGTGCGGAGCTGATGTTGCTCGATCGCTGGCGCGCCGCCGACGTCCTCGACATCGTCGAGGCGACCCGCATGCCGGTGATCGGCGGCGTCGCGCCGCAGATCGCCCTGATGCTGCGCGATCCGCGCTTCGCCGAGCGCGACCTGTCGGCGGTGCAGGCGCTGGTGGTGGGTGGTGCACCGTCGTCTGCGGCGCTCGTGACCGAGGCACGGGAACGTTTCGGGGCCGCCTATTCGATCCGCTATTCCTCGACCGAGTCCGGCGGGGTGGGCACCGGCACCGCGTTCGATGCTCCCGACTCCGAGGCGCTCCACACGGTGGGCCGTCCTCGGCCCGGCATGGGACTGGCGATCCGTGACGAGAACGGCCGGAACGTGCCCGCGGGCACGGTCGGTGAGGTGTGCCTGCGCTCGGACGCCGCAATGGACCGCTATTGGCGCGACCCGGCCGCCACCGCCCGGGCGCGGCGCGGCGGTTGGCTGCACACCGGCGATCTCGGATCGATCGACCCCGACGGTTGCCTACGGCTGGTGGGCCGGAATTCGGACCTGTACCTGCGCGGCGGCGAGAACGTCCTCCCCGCTCAGGTCGAAGCCGTCCTCGCCCGACACCCCCTGGTCCGCGAGGTCGCCGTCGTTCCCCGGCCCGACGAGGTGATGGGCAACCGCGGCGTCGCCGTCGTCGTCCCGACCGACCCGTCGCGCCCGCCGAGCCTCGAGGAGCTGCGCGCCTTCGCGACCGACGACCTCGCCCGCTTCGAACTTCCCGAAGAGCTCGCGGTGGTCGAGGCGCTGCCCCTCACCGCAGGCCACAAGCTCGACCGACGGCGCCTGCGTGACGAACTCGACAGCCGACGATCCGGTCGAGGCCACGACGGTGCGCGGTGACGTCGGCCTCGCCCTCTCGGGGGCTCGGTAGGCCGCGACCGGGGCGCGGCCGACTCCGAGGCGCACCCGACGCACCCGACCGCGGGCACGAGCCGAATGCCGGTGCCCACGGCCGGCTGCTTTGTCGTGCGCCGTAAAGCACGGATAACTTTCGGGCGCCCCGACCGGGGCGTCGTTTCGGGAGAAACTACGTGAAGACACGAAGAATGACGAGACTCTTGGGCTTCGGCGCGGGGCTGTTGCTGCTGGCGGGCCTGTTGAGTGCCTGTTACCCGCCCGGATCGGTGATCGTCGGCACCGTCGAAACCGCTGACTCGACGTTCGCGCCGAACATCGAGATCGCGGTCTACTCCGACACCACGACGCCGACCCCGACCGCCGTGACCACCACGAACCTGGGCGGCGGCTTCTCCTTCCATGCCGACCAGGTGCCCGATGGCTCCTACGTCGTCCAGATCGGCGGCCGCTGGTGGACCGGCACGGGGCTTTCGGCCGACGCCGCCGATGCCACCGGCATCTCGGTCACCGCGGCGGGACCACGCGTGGTGATCGACACCCAGATCGCCGCGGCAGCCACGATCACCGGCATCCTCGTCGACCCCAGCTCGACACCCGCCACCGACCGCCTCGTCATCGTGCAAACCCCCACCGAAGACCTGGTCACCGTCGCCACGACCGGTCCCGATGGCCGCTTCGTGCTGCAACTCGGTGTCGCTGGTGACTACCGGCTCGCGGTGCACGACCCCGAAGGTGGCACCCTCGAACCCGTCGGTGAGCCCGTCTACACCCTGAGCCAAGGTCAGGCCCTGGATGTGGGCACCCTCATCGTCGGCTTCCCCGCGGCCGGTGCAAGGTCGGTCACCTCCGGCTACGCCCATTCCTGCGCACGGCGCGCCAACGGGACCGTCTCGTGCTGGGGCGACAACAGTGACGGGCAACTCGGCAACGGCACCACCGCCGACACGCTGACCCCGGTCACGGTCACCGGCATCACCGACGCCACCTCGATCGCCGTCGGTGTGGCCCACTCCTGCGCCGTGCACACCACCGGAACCGTCTCGTGCTGGGGCGACAACAGCTACTGGCAGCTCGGCAACGGCACCAGCACCCCCTCCCCGACCCCGGTCGCGGTGACCGGCATCACCGACGCCACCTCCGTCGCCGCCGGCAAATACCACACCTGCGTGACGCACTCCACCGGAACCGTCTCGTGCTGGGGCCGCAACTTCTACGGGCAGCTCGGCAACGGCACCAGCAACACCAACGCGCCGACCCCGGTCGCCGTCACCGGCATCACCGACGCCACGTCCATCGCCGCCGGCGAGGACCACACCTGCGCCGTCCACACCGATGGAACCCTCTCGTGCTGGGGGTACAACGGTGACGGCGAACTGGGGAACGGCACCACGACGAAATCACCGACCCCGGTCGCCGTCACCGGAATCACCGACGCCACCACCATCGCCGCCGGCAGCTACCACACCTGCGCGACCAACGCCGACGGAACGGTCTCGTGCTGGGGCTACAACCTCTACGGGCAGCTCGGTAACGGCACCACGACGAAGTCGTCGACGCCGGTCACGGTCAGCGGCATCACCGGTGCCACCGGCATCGCCGCCGGTCTCTACCACACCTGCGCGACGCACACCGGTGGAACGGTCTCGTGCTGGGGGTACAACGGCGCCGGGCAACTCGGGAACGGCACCGACACCAACGTGTCGACCCCGGTCGCCGTCACCGGCATCACCGACGCCACCACCATCGCCGCCGGTACGTACCACACCTGCGCGACGCACACCGACGGAACGGTCTCGTGCTGGGGGTACAACTCCAACGGCGAGCTCGGGAACGGCACCACCGACCGCTGGTCGATCCCGGGCGCGGTGATCGGCTTCCCCTGATCCCGACCGGGGCGGGCCGACGTCCGCCGAAGCCGCGGACGCAAGTGAACGCGCCGCGGGCAGACGCCTCGTCGGCGAGGTGAGCCGAGACGAGCGGCCGCTGCGCCGGCGCCTCGAAAGCCACATACCGAGGCCCGGGAGCCGGACACACCGGCCCCGGGCTTCACCCTGGAAGCAGGACCGGCTTGATCACCTCGCCCGACAGCGAGGCCTCCTCGGCCTCGTTGATCGCCGCCAACGGAAAGGTCTGGACGAGTCGCTCGATCGGGAACCTGCCGTCCTGCCACAATGCGATCAGTCTCGGGATGACGACCTGCGGGTCGGCATTGCCCTCGAGGATGCCCGTGACCGTCTTGCCGACGAGCGCGCCCGCATCGAGGACGAGATCACCGGTCTGGATCCCGACCAGCCCACAATGACCGCCGGGACGCAGGATCCCCAGCGCCGCCAAGATGACCGAGGGCACCCCGGTCGTGTCGAAGGTGTAGTCGGCCAGGCCCCCGAGCGCGCCCAGCAACTCGGCACCGAGGTCGTCGACGTTTCCGTCGACGGAGGCGGTGGCACCGAGTTCGGTCGCGAGCGCCAGACGCTTCGGTCGCACGTCAACCGCCACGATCTGTTCGACGCCCGTCGCGGCGGCCGCCATCACCGCGGCCAATCCGACGGCACCGGCACCGAAGACGACCAGGCGGTCACCCGATCCGACCGCCAAGGCCTCGAGGACGGACCCTGCTCCGGTCAGCAGACCGCAACCCAGCGGGGCGAGCAGCTCCAACGACAGCGACTCGTCGACCACCACGACGTTGCGCGCCGGAACGAGCGCGTGGGTGGCGAACGACGACTGCGCGAACCAGCAGGACGCGATCTCGGCGCCCTGCGCGTCGTGCAGACGAGTCCCCCAGTGCACGTCACGTCCGGTGAGATTGCGCATCATGAAGGTCTCGCAGTTCCACGGTTCACCGCGCCCACACGCCGCGCACTCACCGCACGAGTCGTAGGAACACACCACGTGATCCCCGACCTTCACCCGCTCGACTCCGGGGCCGACCGCTTCGACGACACCGGCACCTTCATGACCGGTCACGATCGGGACCAGTCCCAACTGGCGAGGCAACTGGTCGGTGTGACAGAGCCCGGCGGCGACGATGCGAACGACGACCTCGCCCTCGGCGGGGTCGTCGAGATCGACCCGTTCCAAGCCATACGGTCCGTCGGGTGAGCGGAGGACTGCTGCGGTGATCTCCATGACCGCATGCTGCCATGCGGCGGTACCGCTGCCCGGTGATCACCCGGTG
>JBDZUV010000243.1:0-1645 GCA_040255345.1 Actinomycetota bacterium
GCCGAATCTGGTTCCCCGTCACCGACGCGCCGCGAAGGGTCACCGATGTCCTGATCGAGAAGGGTCACCGATGTCCTGAGTCATCCGCCCCTGAGGGCGGATTTTCGCCACAGGTTTCACAGGAGGTTGCGACCGATCGGTGGGGACCAGGGGGCGACCGAACCAGGGTGGCGATGGACGTGAGGCGACCCGTCGACGTGACCGGCGCCGGGTCTCAACGGTGCTTGCGCAGGCCGACCAGGTCGTCGAGTGCCTCGATTGAGTCGGGGCGGTTCATCGAGTACAGGTGCAGCCCGGCCACGCCTTCACGACGGAGCACCTCGATCTGCCCGGCCGCGTGTTCCACGCCGAGGGCGCGGGTGGCCCCCGGGTCGCCGTCGACCTCATCGAGTCGCTGCTGCAACTCGTCAGGGATGTGGGACTGGTTCATCGCCGCCATGCGCCGCAGCCCGGCCACGTTGATGAACGGCATCACCCCGGGTAGCAGGGGTTTGTCGACGCCCAACGCGTCGAGTTCGTCGCGCATGCGGAGAAAGTGGTGCGGCTCCAGGAAGAACTGGGTGATGGCGAAGTCGACGAGGTTCAGCTTCTCCACCAGATACCGACGGTCCGTCCGGCGGTCGGGCGATCGCGGGTGGATCTCGGGAAAGGCCGCCACACCGATGGTGAACTCGCCGACCTCACGGATCAGCTCGATCAGCTCGGTCGCGTAGGTGAACTCGCCGACGTCGGGGGACCCGTCGGTGGGCGGGTCACCCGCGAGGGCGAGCACGTTGTGGATTCCCGCGTCCCGGTAGATCTCGAGCAACTCACGGATCTCGCCCTTGGACTGGCCGACACAGGTCAGGTGCGGCATCGCCGGGAACGGCAGACGGTCGTTCAGTTCGATCACCAGATCCCGGGTCACCTCCCGGGTCGAGCCGCCCGCGCCATAGGTCATCGACACGAACGTCGGCTCGAGACGGCTGAGCACCTCGGTGGTCTCGTGGAGACGCTCGAAGCCCGCGGGTGTCTTGGGTGGAAAGAACTCGAAAGAGAGGGTCGGCCCGTCGGCGAACAGGCCCGCGATGTGGGTCATCGTGGCCTCGTCAGGCCGCGTCCGGCACGATGCCGGCGGCGCGCTCGGCGGCGGCGACCGTGTTGACCATGAGCATCGCACGGGTCATCGGTCCCACGCCGCCGAGGCGCGGCGACAGCCAACCGGCGACCTCGGCCACGTCTTCGTCGACGTCGGAGAGGACCTTGCGGCCCTCGAAGCTCACCCCGGCGGCGACCACTGCCGCGCCCGGAGCAACCATGTCGGCGGTGACCAACCCCGGCGACCCGGCCGCGGCGACGAGAATGTCGGCGGTGCGGGTGTAGGCCCCGAGGTCGGCCACGCCGGTGTGGACGACGGTGACCGCGGCATTGGCGTGCGGGCGCTTGAGTGCCAGCAGGTTCGCCAGCGGTCGGCCGATCGTCAGCCCTCGGCCGATGATCACCACGTGGCGCCCCTCGATCGGCACGTCGTTGCGCACCAACAACTCGACGATCCCCGCCGGGGTGCAGGCGACGGGGGCGTCGACCCCCATGACCAGTCGACCGAGGTTGACCGGGTGCAGGCCGTCCGCGTCTTTTTCGGGACGCAGGCCGAGCACGACCGGTT
>JBDZUV010000244.1:0-1644 GCA_040255345.1 Actinomycetota bacterium
CCTGACGGGGCCGAGAGCGTCGGCGGTAGCGGTCGCCTCGCCCGTGCGCCGGCTGGGTCAGGGGGTCGTGGTGTCTGATCCCATCGACATGAACATGCACCCCATCAGGCCCGCCATCACCGGTTCGAGTTCGGGGTCGTTCTCGACGGCGTCGTCGCCTTTGACGATCGAGACCACCATGAGCGTGCGCAGGTTGTCGTCGGTCAGGACCTGATCGAGGCAGGCCATCGCCTCGGCGGGCACCTCTTCGTCTTCGCCCATGCTCTGCATCATGAGCGCCCGGAGGTCGATGTCGCACTCCTCGAACGCGTCGTAGAGTTCGTTGCCCTCGTCCATCGACAGGCCCACCGACGACATGTCCGTCGAGGAGTCGTCGCGCATGTCGGCCGGCTCGACGCCCTTGTCCTTCAGACGGTCGACGCCGATGATGTCGATCGCACTGGTGGCGAAGCAGCGGGCCTTGTCCTCATCGATCGCCATTTCGTCGTCGTCCATCATCGAGTCGACCATGGCCTGCACGTAGGGAGTGGCTTCACTGCTGGACTTCTTCGACCGTTCGGCCTCGGTGGTCGTCGTGCGATCACTGTCGTCGTCGGACGTCGTCGAGGTGCTCTCATCCTGCGAAGTGGATCCGGTCGATGTGGAGGTCGAGTTCTTCACGCTGTCGACATCGGCGCCACACGCGGAGAAGGCGAATGCCCCGACGACGACTAGCGACACGGCGAGGGTGAGCGGGCGACGGGGCATCGGGGCATCCTTTCGGGCCGGCACGGTCTGGGATGACGTGCTCCAGTCCCGTGGGACTGTAGTCGTCTCGGGGCTTGCCGCCAGCCGTGTGCCGAGGGACGGGTCGTCGCGCTCGGCAGCGAAACGAGGTTGCCGACCGAACTCGAACATCGCGCCTTCGCTGCCCTGCCGGGCGATCCTTGACACCGTGCCGGAAGTCGGGATGGCTTCACCGCCACTTCAGTGGAACACGGAGAGTGAGGGCAGCAAATTGGGGAAGGCATCGGCCGGCCACCAGACCACGCCGAACACCGTACGGTAGGCGTCACCGCCCCAGGAGGTGACCTTGGCGAGTGTGAAGACCACGCCAGTGACGGTGGCGACGCCGCCCACGAACCTGGGGGTCACGGTCCAGCGCTTGCTCCGGAACGCCCATCGGCACACCTCGACGAGGGTTGCGACGAAGAGCGGAAAGTAGATCAACCCGGCGAAATCCGAGAGCTTGCCGCTCACCAGGCCCGGATGGTGGATCTTGATCCACCGGTCGTTGATGATCACGACTCCCATCGCGACCAGGGCGACCGGATGGATGAGGAGGTCGCCCGGAAGCATTCGAGGAACCCTCGTCGCAGGCCGGGTTGTCGGCACGTCGGTCTCGGAGCTCATGGGCCGCTGGAGATTCTCCGTCACACACGATTCCGTGGGATCGACCGAAGGGTCAGCGGACGGTCAGGATCAGGGTGGTGCAGATGGCGAACAGCGTGATCATCGTGCCGACCAGCCAGTAGAGCTGTTGGCGGAGCGCGTTCTCGACGTCACCCCGGAGTCCACTGATCGCGGTGGTGGTGTCGGTCTGGAGTCCGCTGATCGCGGTGGTGGTGTCGGTCTGGAGTCCGCTGATCGCGGTGGTGGTGTCGG
>JBDZUV010000148.1:0-7233 GCA_040255345.1 Actinomycetota bacterium
ACCATGCCCGCGGGCACAACCCAGAACCGGACGTGTCAACCATGCCCGCGGGCACAACCCAGAACCGGACGTGTCAACCATGCCCGCGGGCACGACAACCTGATCAACCGGTGAATGCGGGGCGGGCGGTCACCGGGCGGGCGGGCTTCGCGACTCCACCCGACCCGTTGGTCGGCTCGGTCGGCGCGGCGGCACATTCGGGATTCGCCTGGCCGGCAGCGGCAGACCCGTCCGGGTTCAACAGGTGGTGGTAGCTGTTGAACTGCACGCTCATCCGATGATCGATCGACGAAAGCGCGGGGAGACAGACGGTCTCGTCGCCGTCTCCGTTCCGAGGCGTGGCCCGCACCGAGGTCGTGCCCTCGGCCGGGTCGGCGGCGGGAATGACCAGGTCGATGCCGGTGAGGAACGGCAGACCGCTCGGCGGCGGGTCGGTGACCGATCCGGAGATGCCGTCGCTGCCGGCGTCGTGCAGGAAGATACCGATCGTCCGGTTCGACCGTGAGCTGTTCTCCGCGGTGAGCACGCTGTGGCCGTCGATGGCGAGCACGTCGTTGCGGTCACCCTGGTCCGCCCACCATTCCTCGTTGCGCAACACGGTGAGGTTCTGGGTCTTCTCGGCCGGTTCCCAGAAACTGTCGGCCAGGCCACCCGGCTCGGACGTGAGAATGCGGAACCAGTTGCTCGAACGCACGAAGGGCTGCGGGTACACGTGATGCTTGCCAGTTGCACGCGTGATCTCGAAGACATAATGGGCGCCCGCAGTCAGATCGAGCGGACCGAACGAGCCGTCGCCGGCGAGTTCGATCGTCGCGACCGGGGTGGCACCGGCGGGAGCTTCACCCGTCGTCGCATCGACCTCGTAGACGCGCATCGTGGCGTCGTGTGCGCCCACGTTCTCGGGGAACTGGATCGCGCGGCCCGAGATCTTCACCGTGCCCGACTCGCGCACCACCTCACCGAACCTCGGCGCCTCGCCGGTGACGAATGAGTACATCTCGGCGAAGCTCTCCGGTGAGTTCACGACCTCGGTGTGACTCTGATCGGCGAACTGCACGTTGCGCGCGCCGGGAAGGCTGCGCGCCGGATCGCCCTCACCCCAGATCGCGAGGCCCTCGACCGAGGCGGGGATGCTCCCGCCCGACCCACCGTCGAGGTTGATGTACTTGGCGACCCGGGCCGCACGGCTCGGGTCGGAATTCAGGTACCCCTGGGAGACCCCGGTGCCCTGGGAGTGACCCGCGAGCACGATCTGGGTCTGTCCGCTGGCTGCCAGCAGGGCGTCGATCTTGGCATCGATCCCGGCCCAGACGGTGTCCTGGCTGCCGGGCCAGGCGAGCGAATCGTGCTCGAAGGTGTCGATGCGCTCGGCGGGGTAGCCGTTGGAGGCGAACCGGAGTGCCTGGGCCTCGAACTGTTGGCCCGACCCCATGAAGCCGTGCACGAACAGGATGGGCAGATCGTCCCGGTCGTCGCCTGCGGCCGGGGCGTCGGAGGGATCCAGCGCCGTCGAGCCGACCATGGCGACCATCACCAGCATGCACGCCGTGATGGTACTGATGAGCCGTTGTGACATCGGTCGTCCTCCGTGAGTGCGGTATGAACTGGCCTGGTATCCGCGCGCACCATAGTCCATCGTCCCTGGCGTCGTGACCGATGCGCGAGCCGCGCCCGGTGCCCTCCGGTGTACGGGTCCTCCGGCGCCGGGTGTCCTCTGGCGTACGGGGTCGTGGGGCACAATGTCCCGGTGCCGCTCTTCCGCAAGTTGCTCGTCGCGCTCGGAGTCGTCACGCTCGTCTATCTGGCGGTGCTCGTCGTCTGGGGGCCTGCGCCGTACGCGTTCAGCTTCGACGACGCGTTCTACTACTTCACGATCGGTCGGAACTGGGCCTCCGGTCACGTCTCGACCTTCGACCAGCTCGACCGGACGAACGGCTATCACCCGCTGTGGCAGCTCATCAGTACCTTCCCGTACCTGCTCGGTCTGGACGGTCTCGCGGCGGTGCGCTCCCTGCTGGTGTTCCAGCTCGTGTTGTGGCTCGGAGCGATGGTGCTCGTCGCCCGGGTGATCGTCGACGCGATCGGTTCCTGGCCGCGCCTCGAGGCGCACCCCGAGGCCCGCCCGTTCTGCGACGCGGTGGTGGTCGTGGCCTACGTGGTGGTCGCCGCGAATCCGTTCGTCTTCAAGATGACGGTGAACGGCCTGGAATCCGGGCTGGTCGTCCCCGTGGGCGCGGCGCTGCTCGCCCATGCCTCGCTGTTCCGGGGACGCTTCGTCAGCCAGACGACGGTGCGACAACGCCTGGTCACCGGCGCCCTGCTCGCCCTGGCTTTTCTGGCGCGGACCGACGCGGTGATCCTGCTGGCACCGCTCGTGCTCTGGTGCCTGCTCGACGCAGGGAAGCCGCCCCTGACCCGCGGCCGACGACTGCGGCACGTCGGGGAGATCTTCGTCGTGCCGGCCGTGGTGATCATCGCGTACCTCGTGGTCAACCAGATCGCCTTCGGCACCGCACTGCAGGTGTCGGGATCGATCAAGCGCCTCCCACTCACTCCGCTGCGAGGCGCACTGGTGGTCGTCTGGGCGGCGCTGGGCGGCGCGTCACTGCTCGCTGCCCGCCGCCCGATCAAGCGCTCGACCCGGGCGCCACTCGTCAGGAGGTTCTTCGCCTCCACCGCGTGGTACGGCGCGTTCTGCATCGGGCTCCTCGGGTACTACTCGACCCTCCAGGAAGTCCCCTACCTCTGGTACTTCGCGCCCCTCGCCTTGTACGGCACCTTGCTGATCGTGCTGGCCGTCGCGGACCTCGCCGCCGGTGCCGTCGGCGAAGCGGCGCAGGCCTCGAAGCGGGTGACCAGCGCCGCGGTGCGTGCGCCGGCGTTGATCCTCTGCGTCCCCCTCGTCGTCGCCTTCGCGTGGTCGGTACCGTCACTCGTCGACCCGGGTGCCCGTGCGCTGTTGGTCCACGACGCCGCAGCCGGCCGTTGGATCGCCACGCACCTGCCGCCCGACGCCCGGATCGCGTCGTGGGACGCGGGTGCGCTCGGCTATTTCGCGAACCGACAGGTCGTGAACCTCGACGGCGTCGTCAACAGTCACGCCTACTCCGAGGCCGTCCGCGACGGGCGCACCGCTGCCTTTCTCTCCGAACGCGACATCGGGTGGGTGGCGAACCACGGCGGCGACGTCGACGGACGCGATCCCGACATCGACGACCAGATCCGTGCGCTGTTCGGCGACGACGAGATCGACCGGATCGCCGTCGTCTACCGCGACACCTACGACTACAGCGGCACCTTGGACGGGTCACGGACCGACACGTCGACCAAGCACGTGGGAACCTACGTGTACCGCCTCGACCGCTGACGGCGCTGCAACTCAGGCCCGGGCGGCAGCGCCGAATGCCTGGTCCAGATCGGCGATGATGTCATCGACGGTCTCCAGACCCACCGACAGGCGCACGAGTCCGGGTTCGATGCCGATGCGCAGCAGTTCGGTCTCGTTCATCTGCGAGTGCGTGGTGGATGCCGGGTGGATCGCGAGGCTTCGGACATCGCCCATGTTGGCGACGTGTTGGTGGAGCTCGAGCGCGTCGATGAACGCCTTGCCGGCGGCCAGACCGCCGCTGATCACGAACGACGGCAGCGACCCATAGCCCTTGCCACCGAACAGTTCGGTTGCCCGGCCGTGCCACGGCGACGACGCCAGCCCGGCGAAGTTGACCCTGTCGACCTGAGGGTGGTGGTCGAGGAACTCCGCGACCTTCGCCGCGTTCGCGTTGTGGGCCTTCACGCGGTGGCTGAGCGTCTCGATCCCCTGGATCGTGAGGAACGCGTTGAACGGCGAGATCGCCGTGCCCAGGTCGCGCAGCAGTTGCACCCGGGCCTTGATGATGAACGCACCCGGCCCGAGGGCCGGCCAGTACGCCAGACCGTTGTAGGTCTCGTCGGGTTCGACGAGACCGGGAAAGCGGTCGTTCTGGGCGAAGTCGAAGGTGCCGCAGTCCACGATGACCCCGCCGATCGTCGTCGCATGACCCGACAGAAATTTGGTGGACGAGTGCAGGATGACATCCGCGCCGTGGTCACGTGGGTTGAACAGCCACGGGGTGGCGACGGTGTTGTCGACGATCATCGGCACCCCCACGTCGTGCGCGATGTCCGCGACCCCGCGCAGGTCGAGTACGTCGTTCTTCGGGTTTCCGATCGTCTCGCCGAAGAATGCCTTGGTGTTCGGCCGGGCGGCGTCGCGCCAGGCGTCGAGGTCGTCGGGGTCGTCGAGGAACGTGAAGTCGATGCCGAGTTTGCGCAGGGTGTGATGGAACAGGTTGAACGTGCCGCCGTACAGCGACGCCGAGGCGACGATGTGATCGCCGGCGCCGGCGAGGTTCACGATCGCCATGAGACTGGCCGACTGGCCCGATGACACGTGCAGGGCACCCGGTAGACCCACGGCGGTGTCGGGCGCCCCCTCGAGGGCGGCGACCTTCGCCTCGACGGCTGCCTGGGTCGGATTCTGGATCCGCGTGTAGATGTTGCCCATCTCGCTCAGGGCGAACAACGCCGCAGCGTGATCGGTGTCGTCGAACTGGAACGACGTCGTCTGATAGATCGGCGTCGCGGTCGCCCCGGTGGCCGGGTCGGGTGCGTGGCCGGCGTGGATCTGCTTGGTCTCGAAACCCCAGGATTCGTCTGCCATGCGGGCCGAGACTATCTGGTGGGGTCAGTCGAGGGGTCGGTGCCGCTTCGACGAGATCACGCCGGTGCGGAAGCCGTTCAGGTTCAGTCGCCCCGAGAACCGGGCGTGTTCGATCTTGAGGCACCGGTCCTGCACGACGGCCAGGCCGGCGTCGATCGCCTTGCGGGCCGCGGCGTCGTGGCGCAGCCCGAGCTGGAACCACACGACCTTCGCCCCGACCTCGATCGCTTCGTCGACGACCTCGGGGATCGCCTCTTCGCGTCGGAAGATGTCGACGATGTCGGGCACCTCGGGCAGATCGGCGAGGCTCGGATACGACGGTCGCCCGAGCACTTCGTCGTACGCCGGGTTCACGAAGCTGGTGCGAAGGGGCGTACGGATCAGATAGGCGGCGACGAAGTTCGACGAGCGCAGCGGGTTGGCCGACACCCCGACCAGCGCGACGGAGCGCGCGTCCTGGATGACCTGCAGTCGTTCGAGCGCGGTCGCCTCGGGTACGTCGGCGGTGGTCAGGGGCATGGTCGTCATGAGCGGTTCTCCAGTGCGCGGTCCAGGTCTTCGAGGATGTCGTCGATCGTCTCGATTCCCACCGAGATTCGGATCATGTCGTCTCCCACTCCGGTTGCTTCACGTTCGGCGTCGTCGACCTGTTGGTGGGTCGTCGACGCCGGATGGATCACCAGGGTCTTGGCATCACCCACGTTCGCGAGGTGCGATGCCAGTTCGACGCCGTCGATGAATCGCACCCCGGCCTCGTAGCCACCCTTCAACCCGAAGGTGAAGACCGCTCCGGGGCCTTTGGGCAGATAGCGCCGGGCGAGTTCGGTCCAGGGGTTGTCGTCGAAGATCGGGTAGGACACCCAGGCCACCCGGGGATGCTCTGCGAGGAAGCGGGCGACCGCAGCCGCGTTGGCGACGTGACGGTCCATGCGCAGCGACAGCGTCTCGAGGCCCTGAAGCAGCAGGAACGCGTGGAACGGTGACAGGGCGGCGCCGACGTCGCGCAGCACCTCGGTCCGGGCGCGCATCAAGTAGCCGTATTCTCTGAAGTTCTCCCAGAAGTTCAGCCCGTGGTAGGCGGGCGACGGTTCCGACAGGGTCGGGAAGTGGCCGTTGTCGAAGGGAAACTCCCCCGATTCGACGATGACGCCGCCCATGGCCGTGCCGTGGCCACCGATGAACTTGGTGGCCGAATGCACCACGATGTCGGCGCCCCACTGGATCGGTCGGCACAGATAGGGCGTGGCGAAGGTGTTGTCGACGACGAGCGGGATGCCGTGGGCGTGGGCGATCTCCGCAAGGGCGGCGATGTCACAGATCGTGCCGCCCGGGTTGCCGATGACCTCGGCGAAGATCGCCTTCGTGTTCGGACGGATCGCTCGGTCGAACGCCTCGATGTCGGCTGGGTCCACGAAGTCGACCTCGATGCCCATGCGGCGGAAGGTCACGTTGAACTGGGTGTAGGTGCCGCCATACAGCGAATTCGACGACACCAGGTGGTCACCGTTGGTCGCCAGCGTGAGCAACGCCATGAGCTGTGCCGACATGCCCGATGCGGCAGCGAGTCCGCCGAGGCCGTCCTCGAGGGACGCCATGCGTTCCTCGAACGCGGCGACCGTCGGGTTCGAGATGCGGCTGTAGATCGTGCCGAACGACTGCAACGAGAACAGATCGGCAGCCTGCTGGGTGTCTTCGAACACGAACGACGTCGACGCGTAGATCGGCATCGCCCGAGCGCCGGTCTCCGGGTCGGGCCGTTGCCCGGCGTGGATCGCCAGCGTGTCGAAGCCGTAGTCACTCGTGTCTGCCATGGGGGCCACCCTAGGGACGCGATCGATGCGATTTCTAATCCCGACCAAACTGGTCTACAATTGATCTCCGTCGACGATCGGCGCCCCGGGATCGGGTCCTCGCCGCCCGCCGACGGGCGGACCCCGCTGGACCACTCCCGTTCACCCTTTCTCCCGATCCGACCGCAAGGAATCCTCATGACCGTCACCGAATCCCCCACCGCCGACAACGGCGTGAACACCCAGGCGCTGCTGGATGCCCGCAACGCGCTGACCGAGAACTACGACGCCGGCGAATTCATCTGGCGGGTGTCGAACTCCTGGGTGCGTGGCACCCACTCGAAGTCCACGGTCGAGGGCTACTTCGGCCTCGGTGAGGAGCACTCCCACCGCAACGACGACACCTACACCCTCGACCACCCCGTCGAGTTCGCTTCCGAAGACCACGGGCCCACCCCGGTCGAGTACGTGCTCGTCGGCCTGGCCGGGTGCCTCACCGCCGGCATCGCCGCGGTCGCCCAGAACCGGGGCATCCAACTCAATTCGGTCAAGGCGACCCTGGAGGGCGATCTGAACATCCTCGGTATCCTCGGCGGCGACCCCGAGGTCCGCAACGGGTTCAACGAGGTGCGGGTGCACTACGACATCGACGCGGACGCGTCTTCCGAAGACATCGAGGCGCTCGTGGCGCAGTCCCAGAAGCGTTCCGCGGTGTTCGACATCGTCGCGAACCCGACCAACGTG
>JBDZUV010000149.1:0-7219 GCA_040255345.1 Actinomycetota bacterium
CCGACGCGATGATCCCCACAAGTTCTCCCGCTCGCAGCCGCCCGAGACCCACCTCGACCATGGTGCCGACGACCGAGCGGACCATCTGGTGACAGAACGACGACGCGGTGACCGTGAACACCAACTCCCCCGGTTCGCCACGGTCCCATTCGGCGCTGATCACCCGGCGAGTCAGCGGTGCCGCGGTGCCATCGGCACGCGTTGCGGCACGGCAGAATGCCGAGAAATCGTGCTCGCCGATGAACGGGTCACACGCCAGGCGCAACACTGCGATCTCGAGCGGTGCGGCGACATACCAGGCCCGCCCGGCACGGAACGGATCGGGCACGGGGTGGTTCCACACCACGTACCGGTAGGTGCGCGCCACCGCGGAGAAGCGCGCGTCGAAGGAGTCGGGCACCACGAGCGGGTCGCGCACCGCTACCTGCGGCCCGACGATGCGGTTGATCCGACGGGCGAGTTCGACGACGTCGGTGCCTTCGGCGACGTCGAAGGAGACGACCTGGCCGATCGCGTGCACGCCCTTGTCGGTGCGGCCCGCGCACGTCAACGCGACCGGTTCGTCCAGGCGCAGCACGCGACGGATCACGTCGGCCAGTTCCCCGCCGACGGTCCGCACACCTTCGTTCGCGGCGAAACCGTGGAATCCGCTCCCGTCGTAGGCGACGGTCAGGCGGACGCGCACGGCTTCCAGCCTCTCACGGCACCCTCGGCAATCCGCGGCTCGACCAGCAGGGCAACGACGAACACCGATACCGAACAATGTCGAGACCCGTTCGAGGGGAAGCCGTCGACTCGGTTTGCGAGCTCAGCGAGCCAACCGTGACGACGCCGGTGAACCGTTCTGAGCGAAACGAGGTCCCGGCTCACCGGAACAGCCAGACCGCCGCCCGCAGGGCGACCCCGACCGTCGAAACCCGAGAGCTCGCTACGGCCGTGATCCGGCATCGTGTCACGGCAGTCCTGCCGTGCCACATTCAGACCAGTTCGATGCGGGCCATCGGGGCGTTGTCGCCGTGGCGCGGACCCAGCTTGAGGATGCGGGTGTAGCCACCGGCACGGTCCACGTAGCGCGGGCCGACCTCTTCGAACAGCTTCGCGGTCACCTCGGCGTCACCGAGAAACGACAACACTCGACGGTGGTTGTGCAAGCCGCCCTTGCGGGCCTTGGTGATCATCTTCTCGGCGATCGGCCGCACCGCCTTGGCCTTGGCCTCGGTGGTGACGATGCCTTCGGCGGCGACCAGCGACGCGACCAGGTTCGCCATCATCAGCCGCTGGTGCTGGGCGCTGCCGCCGAAGCGGCGACCCTTCTTGGGAGTACCGGGCATGTTCCTCAGCCCCTTCCGCTCGGACGGAGCGTCAGGCCCCGCTCATCCAGTTTCGCCTTGACCTCATCGAGCGACTTCTGGCCGAAGTTGGTCAGCGCCAGCAGGTCGTCCTCGGACTTCGACAGCAACTCGCCGATCGTGTTGACCATGCCACGCTTGAGGCAGTTGCGGGGACGCTCTGACAGATCGAGATCCTCGATCAACAGTTCGAGGTCGGGCGAGATCAGCGCCGGGCTGGGCGATTCGGCCAGCTCGAGGCCCTCGGGCTCGTCGGCCATGTTGGCGACGAGTTCCGACAGGTTCCGCAGAGTCGCACCGGCCGAAGCCAACGCGTCACGAGGGGAGATCGAACCGTCGGTCTCGACGTCGAGCACGAGACGGTCGTAGTCGGTGGACTGCTCCACCTGGGTGGGTTCGACCAGAAAGGTGACGCGCCGCACCGGCGAGTAGACCGCGTCGATCGGGATCACACCGATCGTCTCGTTCGCGTTCGTGTGGTCGGCAGACACATAGCCGCAACCCCGCTCGACGGTGAGGTCCACAGCGAGGCGGCCCTTGTCGTTCACGGTGGCCAGGTGCAGGTCGCCGTTGAGCACCTCGACGTCGGCGGTCACAGCGATGTCGCCGGCGGTGATCTCGGCGGGGCCGCGCACGTCGAGACGCAGCGTGACCGGTTCGTCGGCGACGCTGGTGAGTACGACGTCCTTGAGGTTCAAGATGATGTCGGTGACGTCTTCGACGACACCGGGCACCGTCGTGAACTCGTGCAGTGCGTCGTCGAAGCGAACTTCGGTGATGGCCGCACCGGGGATGGACGACAGCAGCGTCCGGCGGAGAGAGTTACCGATCGTGTGTCCGAAGCCCGGCTCCAGCGGGCTGATCGAGAATCGCTGCCGATGGTTCTCTTCTTCACCGATCGGCTCGATCGTCGGGCGTTGGATGACCAGCATGCGTTGCTCCAGGAAAGCGTCGTTTCGGATGAAAAGTCAGTGAGGGGGCGGGGCCCGAGGGCTCCCGGGAGGACTACTTGGAGTAGAGCTCGATGATGAGCTGCTCGCGCACCGGCACGTCGATCTGCGCCCGGGTGGGCACGTCGGCCACGGTCACTTCGAAGCCACCGTCGGAGGTCTCGAGCCAGGCCGGGGTGATGCGGTCGAGGGTGTCCATGTTGTGCCGGATGACGATCAGCTCGCGCTTGTTGTCACGCAGCGAGATGCGGTCGCCCTTGCGGGCCCGGTAGGAGGGGATGTCGAGGCGGGAACCGTTCACGTTCACCAGCCCGTGGTTGACGAACTGGCGGGCCTGCGGGCGGGTCGAGGCCCAGCCGGCGCGGAACACGATGTTGTCGAGGCGCAGCTCGAGCATGGCGAGCAGGTTCTCACCGGTCACGCCCTTGGCCCGGTTGGCCTCTTTGTACAGGTTCACGAACTGCTTCTCGAGCACGCCGTAGATGTACTTGGCCTTCTGCTTCTCCTGAAGCTGGATCTGGTATTCCGACGGCTGACGTCGACGCGCCCTGCCGTGTTCGCCGGGCGGGTACGGTCGACGGTCCAGCGCCCGGTCGCCCTTGGGGTTCTCGAACACGTTGATGTTGAGCCGACGGGAGATCTTGACCTTGGGTCCGGTGTAACGAGCCATGTGATGCGCCTCTCTCAGACCCGGCGCCGCTTGGGCGGGCGGCAGCCATTGTGTGGAATCGGGGTCACGTCCTTGATGCCGGTCACTTCGATGCCGGTGTTCTGCAGGGAGCGGATCGCCGTCTCACGACCCGAGCCGGGGCCCTTCACCAGCACGTCGACCTTGCGGACGCCGTGTTCCATGGCGCGGCGGGCGCACTGTTCGGCGGCGGTCTGCGCCGCGAACGGCGTCGATTTGCGGGATCCCTTGAAACCGGAACTCCCCGCCGACGACCACGCCAGCACGTTGCCCTGCTGGTCGGTGATGCAGACGATGGTGTTGTTGAACGAACTCTTGATGTGGGCGATCCCGTAGGAGACGTTCTTGCGTTCCCGCTTGCGGGGGCGACGCCCCTGTGCGCCTGACTTCGGCATTACTTGACCACCTTCTTCTTGCCGGCGATGGTCTTCTTGGGACCTTTACGGGTACGGGCGTTGGTGTGGGTGCGCTGGCCGCGGACGGGCAGACCCTTGCGGTGCCGCAGCCCCTGGTAGCAGCCGATCTCCATCTTGCGCTTGATGTCCTGCTGGGTATCGCGCTTGAGGTCACCTTCGACCTTGATGTTCTCGTCGACGTAGACGCGGATCCGGTTGACCTCGTCGTCGGTCAGATCACGGACCCGGGTGGATTCGTCGATGCCCACCCCGGCGCAGACCTGCTTCGCGAGGGTCGGGCCGATGCCGTAGATGTAGGTGAGCGAGACGACGAGTCGCTTCTCGCGGGGGATGTCGACGCCGGCTATACGTGCCATGGGCAGTTCTCAGACCTCGTGTTCGGGACGGTTACGGACACGTCTTCAGCCCTGACGCTGTTTGTGTCGCGGGTTTTCGCAGATGACACGGACGCGTCCGTGCCGGCGAATGAGTTTGCACTTGTCACACATCTTGGTGACGCTGGGACGAACCTTCATGCAGTGGGCCTTGTTCTCGGAGCGTGTCCGGGCAGCGGAGGGCAGCCGGTCACTTGTAGCGATAGGTGATGCGACCCCGGGCGAGGTCGTACGGGGTGAGTTCCACCTGGACCCGGTCGCCGGGCAGGATGCGGATGTAGTTCATGCGCATCTTCCCCGAAATGTGGGCGAGAACTTCGTGACCGTTCTCGAACTCCACCCGGAACATGGCGTTCGGAAGGGATTCGACAACGGTTCCTTCGAGAAGAATCGCGTTCTCTTTGGGCTTGGGCAGGGGGAACTCCAGGTCGAAACGGACTGCGACACCCGATCCTGCGCGTGAGAACGACGATCACGGACACACCACGGGCCGACTGAGCACGTTAGCGCGCGATGACGTGACATCCAATTCGCAGGCGGCACGGTCCGATCACCCGCTTTCACGAAGCGGATCGGTCGCACGGGACTGAGCTGTCGGTTGGCCGGTCGACCCGCAGCGGGTCCGTGGCCTGGAGTCACGATAGCCCACCGGTCAAGGTGCGCGTGGCTCATTGCCATCGGTGGTCGGCTCGATCGCTGGCCGGGTAGGCCCTCCTCGCCGGTTCTTTGCAGGGAAAGCCGAATGGGTGCGGTGCAGCAGTGCAAGAAGGGGCGTTCGAACCGACTGTCCGCTGTCACCGGCGGATCCGGGTGTCACTGCCATTGGCTAGGTTGCAGGCCAGCCTTCTGCTGGAGTCCTGGAGGGATCTCGGTGGCTGACAGCCTCCTCACCAATCCGATTCTGCACTCGCCGTCCGACGCGCCTGACGCGCACTTCGTGCTGGGCCCGGACGGCCCGACGGGCGAGATTGCGGTCGGGCGTCGTCCGTCGACGTCGTGGGTGCCGGTGCCGCCGTCCCGCAAAGGCAAGCAGGCAAGGGCCGCGGTCGACGCGGCATTGGCCGACCCGGGCGAACAGCAGTCCCTCGAGTTGGCGGGCACACATGAGCGCATCGAGACGAACACCTTGATCAACGACATCCGCCAACGGGTCGAGCTGTGGCGCGCGCACAACTACGACGGCGTGACCCCGACGAGCCGCAAGCTGCTCGACCGCTGGGCGCCACGCCCCCCGGCGCGCGAGTCGCCCGTGTGGTGGTGCCAGCGGGAGGCGGCCGAAACGGCGATCTACCTGGCCGAGGTCGCGGGGCGGAAGGGCGAGCCCGATTTCCGGCGCAGGGTCGATGCCTACAACGAGGTGCACAACGACGGCCTGCCTCGGGTCGCGTTGAAGATGGCGACGGGCACGGGCAAGACGGTCGTGATGGCGATGCTGATCGCCTGGCAGACGTTGAACAAACTGGCGAGCCCACAGGACGCCCGGTTCGCGAAGCGCTTCCTGGTGATCACGCCGGGCATCACGATCCGTGACCGGTTGCGGGTGCTCGAGCCGAGCGACGCCGAGAACTACTACGACCTGCGCGACCTCGTGCCGCCCGATCTGCGGCCGCGCCTGGCCGAGGCCCGCGTCGAGATCGTCAACTACCACGCCTTTCTGCCCCGCACCGCGAAGGAACTCAAAGGGGTCTCCGCGACGACCCGGCGGTTGTTGACCGGCGGTGCGGACCCGAAGTCCGATCAGTTCGTCGAGACCGACGCCGAGGTCGTGGCCCGGGTGCTCGGCCCGTTGGCCGATCGGAGCAGCCGCCGTGCCCGCGGGCACGACGGGCAGATCGTGGTGTTCTCCGACGAGGCGCACCACTGCTACCAGAACAAGCTCGTCACCGATGACGATGACGCTCAGGTCGACAAGCCCGACAGAGAGGCCCGCAAGCGCAACGAAGACGCCCGCGTCTGGTTCCGGGGGATCGCCGCGATCGCCAAACAGGTCGGGGTGAAGACGGCGTACGACCTGTCCGCGACGCCGTTCTATCTGAAGGGCTCTGGCTACAACGAGGGATTCATCTTCCCGTGGACGGTGAGCGACTTCGGGCTGATGGAGGCGATCGAGTCGGGCATCGTGAAGATCCCCCGCATTCCCGTCGACGACGATGCCGCCGGCGACCAGGTCACCTACCTGCACCTGTGGGAGCACATCGCCAAAGAGTTACCGAAGAAGAAGCTCCCCAAAGACGCGGACACGTCCGAGTGGAAGATCCCCCAGCCACTCGAAGGCGCGTTGCGGAGCCTGCACCGCAGCTACGCGCGCAGCTTCGCCCACTGGCAGTCCGAGTTGGCGCCACTGGGTGAGCCGCCGCCGGTGATGATCGTGGTGTGCCCCAACACCACGGTGTCACGCCTGGTGCACGACTGGATCGCCGGCCACGAGTTGCGCCCGGGCCACCTCGAACTGCTCTCGAACGTGGTCGACGGCTTGCCGCTCGCCCGACCGCGCACGGTGCTGATCGATTCGGTCGCGCTCGAGTCGGGCGAGTCGCTGAGTGCCGACTTCAAGGACGCCGTGCGCACCGAGATCGACACGTTCAAAGCCGAGATCCGACGCCGCTCCCCCGGTGCCGACGTCGAGGCGCTCACCGACGAAGACCTGCTCCGCGAGATCATGAACACGATCGGCAAGCCGGGCCGCCTGGGTGAGCAGGTGCGCTGTGTGGTGTCGGTGTCGATGCTGACCGAGGGCTGGGACGCCAACACCGTCACCCACATTCTCGGCATCCGCGCGTTCGGGAGCCAGTTGTTGTGTGAGCAGGTGGTCGGTCGGGGCTTGCGGCGTCGGGGCTTCGCGCTCGATGAGCAGGGTCGCTTCTCGCCGGAGTACGCGCAGATCTACGGGGTGCCCTTCGCGTTCATCCCCTCGGGTGGCCAGCAGCCGGGTGACCCGAAACCGGCCCAGCCGGCCGCGCACGTGCACGCGGTAGCCGACCGGGCCGATCTGGAGATCACCTTCCCGGTGCTGGACGGCTACCGGATGGAGGTGCCCGAGTCGCTCGTGTTCGCGGCGTTCGACGACACCGCCGACCGCTACCACGTCAAACGAGATGTGTTGGCGACCTGGGTGCAGTCGGCGGGCGTGGTCGGCACCGATGAAGAGGTGCGCCTCGATGAGCTGCGCGACATGCGCCCCGCGACGCTCGCGTACAAGATCACCGCCGAGCTTCTCGGCCGGTTCGAGCGCGCATTGGGTGACGAGGGTGCGCAACGGCCGTGGCTGTTCCCCCAGTTGCTCGCCATCACCAAACGCTGGATCGCCGAGTGCGTCACGACCGACCCGGACGCGCCGATCGGACTGCTGGGCACCGAGCAGGGCCTGGCGGTTGCCGCGGAACGCGTCTACAACGCGATCATCCGCCAGGAAGGCAACCGACACGGGGTGCTGCGCCCGATG
>JBDZUV010000245.1:0-1637 GCA_040255345.1 Actinomycetota bacterium
CGTCCACAAGCACGACGGAGCGGCCGTCGCCGGCTGGGACGCCGAGGAACATCCGACGTCGGTTCGTTCGGGTCGTACCAACGACGAGGTCGCCGCGAACCCACAGGAGTCGTGGCTGCCACCCACCGAGGCCGAACTCGCAGCGCTCGACGAGTTGGGCAACGCGGGCACCTGGCGGGTCGGGGGCGACGCGGTCCGCCTGAGCAACCTCGACAAGGTCCTGTTCCCGGGCCGTGGCGACGACGAACCGATCACCAAACGCGCCTTCGTGCGGTATCTGACCACGGTCGGGCCGCACCTGTTGCCCTATCTCAGTGGTCGCCCCGTGAACCGGCACCGGTTTCCCGACGGCGTCGCCGAAGCCGGGTTCTGGGCCAAGGCCGTGCCCGCGAGCGCGCCGGCGTGGCTGACCCGCTGGCACGACCCGGACGCGAAGGCCGGTCGCACCTCGGACTACCTCGTCGCCGACCGGATCGCCACGCTCGCCTATCTCGCGAACGAAGCGGCCGTCGAGTTGCACCCCTGGACGGCGCGGATCGAGGACGTGACCCGACCCACCTGGGCGTTGTGCGACATCGATCCGGGCGAGTCGAGCAGCTTCGACGACGTGCTGGTGCTCGCCCGTCTGCACCGGGTGGCCCTGGAGCGGCTCGGGCTCGAGGCCCGTCCGAAGGTGACGGGCAAACGGGGCGTCCAGATCTGGATCCCGATCGCGCCGCGTTACGACTTCGACGAGACCCGGGCGTGGGTGCAGGCGTTGTCGCGCGCGGTGGGCGCGGTCGTGCCCGAACTGGTGAGTTGGGCGTGGCGGGTCGACGAACGTGGCGGACTCGCCCGGCTCGACTACACGCAGAACTCGTCGAGCCACACGCTGGTCGCACCCTTCAGTGCCCGTCCGGCGCCGGGCGCGCCGGTGTCGGTTCCCCTGGAGTGGGACGAACTCGACGACCCGGGTCTGCGCCCCGACACCTGGACGATCCGCACGGTCGCCGACCGCCTCGCCCGGGTCGGCGACCCGCTTCGCTCCTTGATCGGCCTGGCCCAGGAGCTGCCGCCGATCGCCCCGGCGCGCACCAGGGTGACGACCGCCGCGGCCACCGCCGCGCGCTAGGGGCCTGCCGAGCGGAACCTGCCGGCGGTCCCGTCGGAACCCGCGGTAGCCGCGCGGCGCCGACGTTCTCGTTATCGTCGGCCGGGTCGCCGCGCGCGACGACGGTGTCGCCGAGCGACGACGCTTCCCCTGAGGTCCGTCGAGCGGCACGACGCGGCGGCCTCCCGGCCGACGCCGGCGATCTACGATCGTGATCTGACGGTCCGTCACATCGACGAAGGGGTTGCCCGCGTGCGGTTCGGAATGCAGTTGCCGGTGCAGGCCCAGTCGAGGATCTTCGCCGAGGAGTGGGAGGCCGACGCCGGCCGCGCCGAGCTCGCGGCGATCGCGCAGGCCTGTGACCGGGCCGGGTTCGACTACGTCGGGGTCTGTGACCACACCGCGATCCCCGCGGCGAAGGCCGACGCGATGGGCACCGTTTGGTACGACCCGGTGGCCACGCTGGGGTGGTTGGCCGGCGTCACCGGCCGGGTGCGCCTGCTCAGCCACGTGTACGTGGCCGCGTTGCGCCACCCGCTGGCCACGG
>JBDZUV010000150.1:0-7213 GCA_040255345.1 Actinomycetota bacterium
GTGCCCGCGGGCACGGTGGGTTCGGGAGTTCGTGCCCGCGGGCACGGTGGGTTCGAGCTTGGGTTCGTGCCCGCGGGCAGGGTGGGTTCGGGGGTTCGTGCCCGCGGGCAGGGTGGGTTCGGGGTTTCGTGCCCGCGGGCACGCTGGGTTCGGGTTCGTGCCCGCGGGCACGGTGGGTTCGAGCTTGGGTCCGTGCCCGCGGGCACGGTGGGTTCGGGTTCGTGCCCGCGGGCAGGGTGGGCTCGAGCTTGGGTTCGTGCCCGCGGGCACGGTGAGTTCGAACTTGGGTCCGGGCAGGGTGGGCTCGAGCTTGGACGCGTGCCCGCGGGCACGGTGGGCCGGGTGTCAGCTCGCCGCATCGAGCACCGCCAGAATGTCGTCGGCCCAGCGCTCCAGCTTGACCGGACCGATCCCGTCGCAAGCTGCCAACTCGGCCGCCGTGGTGGGGCGGGTCAGGGCGATGCCACGCAGATGCGCGTCGGAGAGCACCGTGTATGCCGGTTTGCCCCCGGCCCGGGCCTCGTCGGTCCGCCAGGCGCGCAGTGCGGTCTCCGCGACGGCGGCCGACCCCCACAACTCGACCGGCACGGCGAGTGGGCGGCGGGTGCCGTCCACCTCGACCCGTTCGCCGTAGCGCACCCGCAGGGTGCTTCCGGCGTCGAGCCGCACCAGCACACCGATCCCGTCCGCGTCCTCCACGGTGCCCTCGTGGCCGCCCGAGGCGATCAGCCGCAACCCCCGGGTCACCAGGTGCTCCTGCTCGGTTCTGGACGCGGCGGGTCGCGCCGCCGAAGCCACGGCCCGAGCGGGTCCTGACCGGGCGGCGGCGGCCGCCGTCGAGGCCGCGGGACGGCTCTTGGGCGCGGTGCCGGCCAACTCGGCCACGAACCGACTCGGGCGCGTACGGTCGGCCAGTACCGCCACCCGGCGCCGCCCACGGGTGATCGCCACGTGCAGGACCCGCCGCTCCTCCTCGACGTCGTCGCTGAGTCGGTGCGGCATGATGCCGTCCATCACCCCGACGACCGCCACTCGGTCCCACTCACGCCCCTTGACCCGGTGGACGGTCGACAGGGTGATCCCGTCGGGGTCGTCCACGCGGCCGAGCAGGTCGCGGAGCCATCCCTCGAACCCGTTCGGGTCCGGGTGCAGATCGGCGACCCCGAGCAACCCTTCGAGATCGTCGAGGTGGCTGGAGCCCTGCGCGGCACGTTGTCCGGTGTGGTCGAGCAGACCCATCGCCGAGCCGAGACCGACCTCGTCGCGGACCACTTCGAGGATGCCTCTGGTGGTGCCTCCCTTTGCTGCTGCGGTCACCGCGGCGAGGTCGTCGGCGAGTCGTAGCACCTTCTTGGCTTCCTTGTCGGGCACCTGGTCGGCGATGGCGCGCACCTGGGTGACCGACCAGGTGGCCCGACGCTCCAACCGGTCGGGGAACCAGCGGGGGAGCGCCCGCGTCGGCCGCTTGAGGATCTCGACGATGTCGGCGGCGGCCATCCGGTCACCGGCGACGGCCAAACGCAGGTACGCGAGCGCGGCGCGCAGGCCGGTGCGCTCCAGAATGCGCACGCTGAGCACCGAGTTCACCGGCAGGCCCGCGTCGAGGAGCGCGACCTGCGGCATCAACAGCAGCGAGTTCACCCGGCAGAGCACGGCGATCGAGGGCGCGGCCACCCCCGCCTCGTCGAGCCACCCCTGGATCTGGTCGACGAGCGCGCCGGCGGCGTCTTCGGGACCGTGCTCGACGGTCCGCAACCCGTCGGGGGAGGCGTCCGCGTCTGGCCCCGCGGAAATGGTCTTGTCGACGCGGCGCACGTTGTAGGCGACCAGGTTGCGGGCGGCGTCGACCACCCGTCCCGGGCAGCGGTAGTTGACGGTCAACGGGTGAGACGCCGCGGCCGGAAAGAGTGCGTCGTAGTCGATCAGAAAGCTCGGATCGGCCGAGTTGTGCCCATAGATGACCTGGTCGTCGTCGCCGACGCCGAACACGTCGAGGCTCGGCAGGGCCAGGAGCCGGACGAGCAGCACGTGTGCCGGAGTGAGGTCCTGGAACTCATCGACGAGCAGATGCCGACAGGCGGTCTGCATGCGCCGCCGGAACGGACCGTCGCGCAGGAGCACCTCGACCGCGGCGTAGATCTGTTCGTCGAAGTCGACGACACCCCGCTCGGCGAGGTGGCCGCGGTAGGCGCCGAACAACTCGGTCAACCCGTCGGTGTCGTCGCGCATCGCCTCGACCTCGGCCGGGTCGCGCAGCCCCAGTCGCACCATGCCGAGTGCCTCGAGGTACGGACCGATCGGATCGGTGTTCGCCCGGTGGCGTCGCTTGCCGGGAAGCAGCGCGTCGATGATGCGGCGAGCGTCGCGTTCTTCGAGCAGGTTCGGCATCGTGCCGCGGTGCTGACGCAACACCCACAGGCCCAACGAGTTGAGCGTCCGGATGCGGGGCGCGAAGGCGGCGGTGCGCGCTTCGAGTTCGAGCTGCGCTTGCTTGTTGTAGGCGACGGCGAGCACCGTGTCGGTGGACCAGCCACGGTCGACGACCAGATGGCGGAGCCGTTCGGTGAGCACCCGGGTCTTGCCGGACCCGGCCGGCGCGATGACCCGGACCGGGCCGCTCCCGTGGGCGACCGCGGCGAGCTGATCGGGCGCCAGGTCGGCGTCGGGCGCCCACGTGGCACGGTCGGGCCCGAGTCCGCCCGCATCGACCGTCTCACTCGCGATCACCACATGGCCCTGAGGCACCTCGGACGCCAAGGGACCACGCGGCCCGCCGTCGACCCAGGCCGGAGTGCCGTCCGCCAGCTCGATGTCTGCCGCGCCCTCGGCGGTTTCGGTCGCACCGAGCCGGGCCGCCTTGCGGGCCCACCACCAGATCGGGCCGTCTTCGCCTCTGGCGTCGTAGGTGTTGGCCCAGACGAGAAAGTGGAGCCGATCGAAGAACGGTTCGGTGTCGGGGGTGAGCCGCCACACCTCGTCGCTGATCGACTCGGGTGCACGGAACCGTGCCGGGTCGACCGCGAGCGCGACCACGTAGGGGTCACGGGCTGCCCAGTGTCGATGCAACCGGTCCACGACGTCGCGGGGATCACCCAGCACCGCCTCATCCACGGTGACCACCGGCGCGGTCGCCCACGGTTCGGGGACGGGCCTGCCGGCCACGATGACGACCCCACGTCCGAGCGCGGCTGGTCCGGGTGCAGGCATCCCGTAACCGTAGACACGACCGGTGACAGCGAAGCAGCGCCCGGACCGCTGCGACCTTCCCGCAGCGACCCGGCCGGTGGGCGCCGGCCCGGCACTCCACCCCGAACGCGCCCGATCGGGCGCACGGCAACAGAACCCGACGGCCGGTGTCGATCAGGTGCGGGCGTCGAGCGTCGCCATCGGTGACGCCGGGCGTCGCTCGTGTGCGGTAGGCGGGGTGGAGTCCCCGCCAGACGACCGCGACCCCGCGAGGCGGTCGAAACGATCCCGGCGGACATCGCCAATTCTTCGACCGACCGGGCACGGACGAGGGTGAGCCCCACCGTCGCTGTCGCCGGGTCGGCGGAGTCCCGGCACGCTTCCCTATATTGCAGAGCGTGACGTTGCGTTGAACCCCGATCTGGTCCCGGGGTCGGCCGACACGGTCGGGCACGTCGCGAGGGGCAACCGGGCCGCCGCCACGCCGCGGGATCTCTCCGCAACCGACGAGGCGTTCTCGCCGTGGATGCTGCCGGTGCTCTGCGCGGCAGCGTTCCTGTTGTTCGTCCAGGCGTTCATGGTGGCGCCGCTCATTCCACGACTCGCCATGCTCTTCGGCACGACCGAAGGCACCGTGGCTCTGGCGGTTCCGTCCTATCTGATCCCCTACGGCTTGGCCACGTTGGTCTGGGGCCCGCTCTCGGACAGGATCGGACGCCGGGTCCTCATCCTCTCCTCGCTCGGCGCGTTCGTCGTCGTGACGGCGTGCACCGCGACGGCCGATGGCGTGGTGCCCTTCGTGTCGTGGCGCGTCGCAGCCGGGGTGGGCGCGAGCGCCGTCGTGCCGATCAGTGTCAGCCTGATCGGCGACCTGGTGCCGTTCCGGGAACGGGGCCGGGCGTTGGGCTGGCTGTTCGGTGCGCTCGCCGGGGGCATCGCGGTGGGCTCCACGATCGGAGCGCTTCTGGAATCGTTGGTGGGCTGGCGGGGGCTGTTCATCGGCGGCGCAGCACTCGCGGCCGTGGTGGCGATCGCCGCGTACCGGGTCATCCCCGCATCGTCGCGGGCCGTGGCTCCGTCGCCGGGTTCGTCGGTGCTGCGGCGCTATCTCGACCTGCTCGCCACTGCCCGCGGTCGACGCACCTACACGTACGTGGGCATCAACGCGATCGTGCAGTCGGGCGTCTACACCTGGATGGGCGTGTACCTGCAACGCCGCTTCGCGCTCGGTCCCACCGGCATCGGTCTGGTGCTGCTCGGCTACGGCCTGCCCGGCTTCGTGCTCGGCCCGCTCATCGGCAGACTCGCCGACCGTCACGGTCGTTCGGCGATGATTCCGCTGGGGCTCGCGGTCAGTGCCGCGATGTCACTGGGCCTGGCCTTGCCGGTGCCCCTCGGTGCGGTCGTGGTGTTCGTGGCGGCATTGTCGTTGGGCTATGACCTGACCCAGCCGTTGCTCGCCGGGATCGTGACGGATCTGCCGGGCAATCGCGGCCAGTCGACCGGGCTGATGGCGTTCGTGCTGTTCGTCGGATTCGGTCTCGGGAGCCTCCTCTTCCAGATGATCCTTGTCTCGGGGTTTTCGTCGACGCTGGTGTTCTTCGCGGCCGGCGCCGCGGTTGCCGCAGTCGTGGGTGTCGGCCTGTTCCGACACGAACGCTGGAACTGACGATCCCGCCGTGACGGCCGGCTCCCGGCCCTCTCTGCACGAGACCCGACGCGGCTCGAGTTGGCCGCGATGGCGTCGTGCTCAGACGAGGAACACGATCAGATCGGTGCGCAGCGTCGATGCGTCGGTGACCTCGGCCGGGTTCGACAGGTACGCCTCGAAGAACGTCGTCCCGGGCTCGTGTCCGGCTGCGGCGACCGCTCCCATGAAGCGTCCCCACGCATCGCCGAGCCCGTCGTACGGGCCGAGGTAGCTGGTCGCTGCGACCGGCCCGGCGGGGCAGCGTGTGGCCTCGACCCGAAAGCCCGAGCTCAACTCGATCTGCGATGACAAGGCGGCGGTCACGGGCACGCCGACCGCCAGGTCCGCGGTGTCGCTGGGGATGCGGGTGTGCAACGCCAGCGGTGGTCCGCACACCACCGCGCCGAGCCGGTCGAGAGCACCGAAGATCTCCGGGAAGATCCCGTCCATCAGGCGAGGCATGTCGGCCAGGGGGAAGTCCTGCTGCGGCACCGCGGCGAGGTGCAGCTCGGGCCCGTCGAACGTCGACACGCCGCCATATGGCTGGTCGGGAAAATACGAGGATGCCGTCATGGTCGGTCACCTGGAGTCGTGGGAAGGTGTCGGATGAGTGGACGGGTCCCGTCCCTGATTCTCATCGGCCGGATCGTGACCGGCCGGCGTCGGTCAGGGCACGGCCCCACAACGGCCCTCGATCGATGCGCCGGTCACGGAGGGCAGCCGAGGTCAGCTGCTGGTCGGGTTCGTTCCACCTGTGTGTCACGACAGCACCGCGACGACCTGGCGGGCGATGGACTGTTCTTCTCTGGTGGCGACGACCAGCACCGTGACCTCGGCAGCCGGCGGGGAGATCACCTGCGGGCTACCGGCGGGCAGGCCGCGGCCCGCGCCCGCGGGCGCGGCGTTGCGTGCCGGGTCGATCTCGATGCCGAGGAAGCCGAGTGGGGCGCACACCTCGGCCCGCAGGTCGGCGTCGTTCTCGCCGACCCCGGCCGTGAAGCTGAGCGCGTCGACCCCGCCCATGACCGCGGCGTAGGCGCCGATGTACTTGACGAGCCGGTGGACGTAGATGTCCATCGCGGCCCGGGCCACCGGGTCACCGTCGGTGATCCGCGCCTGGATGTCGCGCACGTCGTTGGTGCCCGCCAGACCGACCAGGCCGGAGTCGTAGTTGAGCAGGTGGTCGATGGCGTCGATCTCCATGCCCACCTCGCGGTGCAGGTAGAACGCCACGGCCGGATCGATGTCACCCGAGCGGGTGCCCATCACCAGGCCCTCCAACGGCGTCAGTCCCATCGACGTTTCCAACGGGCGCCCGCCGACGACCGCCGAAGCCGAGGCGCCGTTACCCAGATGCAGCACGATCTGGCGGAGCCCGCGGGCCGCGACGGCGTCGTCCCCGGTCAGGTGACGGGTCACCGTCCGAGACACGTACTCGTGCGAGATGCCGTGGAACCCGTACCGGCGGATCGCATGCTCGGCGGCGAACGCCGGTGAGATCGCGTAGCGCGCGGCCGCGGTGGGCAGGTCGTGGAAGAACGCCGTGTCGAACACCGCGACATGGGGCACGTCGATGAGTAGTTTGCGGGCGACCCGGATCGCCGCCGCATTCGCCGGGTTGTGCAGCGGCGCCAACGGTGCCAGCGCGTCGATCGCAGCCAGGACGTCGTCGGTGACGACCACCGGCGCGTACAGGTCGGGCCCGCCCATGACGACCCGGTGGCCGACACCGACGATGCCGGCCGAGGCGAGGTCGGGGCCGTGTTCGGCGAACGCATCGAGCACGGCCTGCACCGCGGCCGTGTGCCCATCGGCGGCGACCGGTCGGTCGAAGCGTTCATCGCCGACGTGGTGGTGCAGCACGGTGTCGGGCCGCCCGACCCGCTCGCACAACCCCGAGGCGAGCACCCCGTGTGACGTCGTGTCGATCAACTCGTACTTGATCGACGACGACCCGGCATTGAACACCAGCGCCGAACCGCTCATCGCTCGTCTCTCACCCGCAGCAGGCCCGTCGTCGGGATCACGTGCCGACACTAGATGACGGGCCACCGGGCCAGACCCGTGGTGAACGTCGGGAATGCACCGAGGTCTTCGCCGGACCACGCGGCGGCGTTGCGGGCGACGGTCGTCGGCTGGGAGGATGCCAGGGCCCGGTCTACGCCTGGGCGGCGGTGATGGCCACGGTGTTGATGATGTCGCGCACCGTCGCACCCCGCGACAGGTCGTTCACCGGTTTGCGCAGCCCCTGGAGCACCGGGCCGATCGCGACCGCTCCTGCCGAGCGTTGCACCGCCTTGTAGGTGTTGTTGCCGGTGTTCAGGTCGGGGAAGATGA
>JBDZUV010000151.1:0-7183 GCA_040255345.1 Actinomycetota bacterium
GGCCGCCTCGTCATGCTTGTGGACGAGGATCCACTGGTCGCCCTCGCCACGGCGGTGCAGCACGAAGCGCCCCTGCAACTTGACGCCGTCGAGGTCGAAGTGCAGCTCGCCGTTGTCGACCGCGACGACCGGATCGGTGTCGGGCGGATGCGGCCGCCAGGTCCCCCAGTCCCACACGATCACGTCGCCGGCGCCGTACAGGCCAGGGTCGATGACCCCTTCGAAGTCGAAGTACTCGAGGGGATGATCCTCGACGTGCACGGCGAGGCGCCGCGCGTCCGGGTCGAGCGTCGGACCCTTGGGCACCGCCCAGCTGGCCAGCACGCCGCCCATCTCCAGTCGCAGGTCGTAATGCAGCCGCGACGCCCGGTGTCGTTGCACCACGAACCGCCGGCCGGCGCCCCCCTCGGGTGTGCCCGACGCGCCGCGTGGTTCACGGGTCGCGTCGAAATCGCGTTTGGAGCGGTACAACGCAAGCCGGTCGCCGCCCGCGCGTGGGCTCACGACGACTTCCGGGCGCGGCCCTCCGACGATCCGCCGGCCGCGGCCTTCTTCTTCGCGGTCCGCGACGACTTCTTCTTCGCCGCCGTCCGCTTCTTGGTCGCCCCGCGCTTGTCGGTGCGGCTCCCACCGCTCTTGGCCCGTTCGACGCTGGCCTCCAGCGCCGCCATCAGGTCGACCACCTCGGCGTCGCCCGACTCGGTCTGCGCCTCGGACGGGTACACATCGACCGCGCCCGACGCCTTGGTCTCGATCAGCTCGCGGACCTCGTCCTGGTAGGTGTCACGGAACGCCGCGTGGTCGAAGCTCGCCGACATCGAATCGATGAGCTGTTCGGCGACCTTCAGTTCACGCTCGTCGACCTGGGCTTCGGCGACCTCGTCGAGTTCACGGAACGCGCCCGCGTCACGCAGCTCATCCGCGTAGTGCATCGTCGACAGGGTGAGGAACCCGCCGACCGGTCGGATGGCGGCGAGGTGCTGCACGGTGCGCATCACGAACTGGGCGATCGCCACCCGGTCGCTGTCGGCCAGCGCCCGACACAACAACGCATACGGCTTGACCACCGATGCGTCGGGCACGACCTGGTAGGCGGCGTCGTAGGCGAGCGGGTCGATGTCGGACAACGCCACGAACTGCTCGATCTCGATCGTCTTGGACCGTTTCGGACTCAACGTCGCCAACTCGTCGGCTTCCAACACCACGAGTTCTCCCGAGCGCGCCTGGTACGCCGAGCCGATCGCCTCGTTGGGCACCGGTTCCTCGTCGGCCTCGGAGACCTTCCGCATCCTGATCCGGGCGCCGGTGCGTGTGTCGATGCGGTGGTAGTGCACCCGGTTGTCGACGGTCGCGGAGTACAGCTTCACCGGGATGGTGACCAGCCCGAAGCTGATCGCCCCCGACCACGCGGCGCTCGGCATGACAGCGGTCCTTTCAGCCGTTGAACCGGGAGACTTCCCACCAGGTGTCGTGGTAAACCCCGCCCGTGACCAGGGGCGTCGTTTGCCGCCCCCGCATCGTGAGAAGTCTCAGCACCATGGCCCCGACTCCGCGCGCCGCGCCCCCCACCCGCGGGCGCGGGGTGCCACGGGTGCTCGCGCCGATGCTGGCCGTTCCCGGCCGTGAACCGGTGCACGGCGACGCCTGGGCCTATGAGGGCAAATGGGACGGGGTCCGTGCGATCGGCCACATCGACGCGGAGGGGATCCGCCTGATGAGCCGCAACGGCAACGACATCACCGTCGCCTACCCCGAGATCGGTCCGCTCGCCGCCGCGGTCGGCGTGGCCCAGGCCATCGTCGACGGTGAACTCATCGCCACCGAGGCCGGGCGGCCGAGTTTCTCGGCGCTGCAACCACGGATGCACCAACGCGACCCCACCCTCATCGCCCGGCTCGCCCGCGAGGTGCCCGTGACCTATGTGCTCTTCGACCTGTTGGTTCTGGACGACCGATCGTTGCTCACGTTGCCCTATGACGAACGCCGCCGGGTGCTCGAGGCGCTCGAGCTCGAAGGCCCGGCCTGGCGGACCCCGCCCGCGTGGACCGACACCACCCTCGACGCCATGTTGGACGCCACCCGGGCCAGCGGCCTGGAAGGGGTCATCGCGAAGCGGCGCAACTCGCCCTACCGGCCCGGCGTGCGCTCAGACGCCTGGCGCAAGTTCAAGCACGGCTCGGCCCAGGAATTCGTCGTCGGCGGCTGGACCGCCGGCCATGGCGCCCGCCACGGCGAACTCGGCGCGCTGCTCGTCGGCCATCACGACGCCGACGGCCTGCGCTACGCGGGCAAGGTGGGCACCGGCTTCGACCGCCGGGGGCGCGCCCGGCTCGTGGCGCTGTTCGTCGAACGGGCGCGGGCGACGTCGCCCTTCGTCGACGACGTGCCCGACCACGACGACGTGCACTGGGTCGACCCCGAGATCGTCGTCGACGTCTCCTTCGGCGAGTGGACGACGACCGGGCACCTTCGCCACCCGGTCTACCGGGGTCTGCGCAACGACAAGCCCGCCGGGGACGTCGTGCGCGAGTGAACCGTCGTCGGTGACCGGGCCAGCGGCGGCCGGGCCGTCACTCACCGGGGCGTCTGTGACGAGGCCGCTGGGCACGGACGCGAAGATGACCCGATGGAACGACCCGTCGACGCATCCCCCATCGAATGGCAGGCCGAGTGGATCGCACCGGTCGAGGCCGAGGACCTGCCCGAACGCCACCGACCGGCATATCAGCTCGCCGGCACCTTCACCGTGCCCGAACCGGTCGCCTCGGCGGTACTGCACGTCACCGCACACGGGCTGTACGAGGCGTACCTCGACGGCGTCCGCGTGGGCGACGAGGAACTGACTCCCGGCTGGACGGCCTACCGGTCACGCCTGCAGGTGCAGAGCTTCGACGTGACCGACCTGGTCGCCGAAGGCACCCACCACCTCGGGGCGCTGCTCAGCGACGGCTGGTGGCGGGGCCAGAACAGCGTCGCCCGGCGGGTCGACGACTACGGCACCACCACCGCGCTGCTCGCGCAACTCGAGATCACCTTCGCCGACGGGACCCGCGCCGTCGTCGGCACCGACGCCTCGTGGCGGTCGACGCCCAGCCACGTTCTCGCCGCCGACCTGATCGCCGGTGAGATCCACGACCAGCGCCGTCGTCGCGGCTGGGACGCCTCCGACGACTGGGCACCGGTGCGGGTCGAACACCACGGCACCGACCGGCTCGTCACGCCCGCCGCGCCGCCGGTGCGCCGGATCGAAGAGCTCCGCCCCGTCGCGGTCACCGCGCTCGGACCGGGCCGGTGGATCGTCGATTTCGGCCAGAACGTGAACGGGTGGGTACGCCTGGAACGGCTCGGACCGGCCGGCACCGAAACCCGTCTCACCCACGGCGAATGGCTCGACGCTGCCGGTGACGTCACCCAGGAGCACCTGCGCGTCGAGAACATCTCGACCTTCCTCGACCTGCCGTTCCAGACCGACACGGTCATCTCCGACGGGAGCGGCGACGCATTCGAACCACGCCACTCCACCAAGGGGTTCCAGTACGTCCGCGTCGAGGGCGACCTCGAGGATCTGACCACCGACGATCTCGTCGCCGTCGTCGTCCACACCGACCTGCGGCGCGTCGGCGGGTTCGCCTGCTCCGACGAACGGTTGAACACGTTGCACACCATGGCCGACTGGAGCTTCCGGGGCAATGCATGTGACATCCCGACCGACTGTCCGACCCGGGAACGCGCCGGGTGGACCGGCGACTGGCAACTGTTCGTGTCGACCGCCGGGTTCCTGTACGACACCGAGGGCTTCAACCGCAAGTGGCTGCGTGACCTCGCCGCCGAACAGCGCCAAGACGGCAAGGTCACCAATCTCGTGCCCGAATCGCACCCCGGCGACGACCGGCCGCCGTTCTACTGGCCCGGTACCGAAGGGTCGTCGGGTTGGGGCGACGCCGCCGTGCACGTGCCCTGGGTCCAGCACCAGCTCACCGGTGACCGCGACATCGTGGCCGAGGCATACCCGGCCGCGCAGCGGTGGGTCGACCACGCGGCCCGCGCCGCCGCCGGGGCACGCCACCACACCCGGGTCGAACGTGCGCCCGAACCGCTCCCGCACGAACGGTTCCTGTGGGACACCGGCTGGCATTTCGGTGAATGGCTCGAAGGCGGCGAGACCATCGACGAGGCCATCACCAAGGTGCTCACGACCGACCCCGGAGTGGTCGCCACCGCGTACCTGCACCGCTCGGCACGCGAACTCGCCGAGTTGGCCACGTTGCTCGACAGGCCCGATGATGCGACGCGCTACGCCGAGTTGGCCGCCGCAGTCGCCGACGCGTGGCGCAGCGAGTTCCTCACCGCCGACGGCACCATCACCCCCGACTCCCAGGCCACCTACGTGCGGGCGCTCGCCTTCGGTCTGATACCAGCCGGGCAGCAGGCCGCCGTGGCCGACCGGCTGGTCGAACGTATCCACGACGCCGACGGGCACCTGAGCACCGGCTTTCTCGCCACGCCGTTTCTGCTCCCCGTCCTCGCGGAGCACGGCCACCTCGACCTCGCGTACGAGGTGCTGTTCCAAGACACCGAACCTTCGTGGCTGGTGATGGTCGAACGGGGCGCCACCACCATCTGGGAGGAATGGGGCGGCGTCGACGCCCACGGCGCACCGCACGCCTCACTGAACCACTACGGCAAGGGCGCGGTGATCGGGTTCCTGCACCGCTACGTCGCCGGTCTGCAACCACTCGAGCCCGGCTACCGACGCTTCCGGGTGGCGCCCCGACCCGGCGGCGGCATCGCCTGGGCCGAAGCCCATCACGACTCGCCCCACGGGCGTATCGCGGTGCGCTGGACCCTCGACGACGGCGAGATGACCTGCACCGTCGACGTGCCCGCGGGCACGACCGCGGAGCTCCGACTGCCGGGCGGCGCGGCGTCGACTCTCGACCCCGGCCATCACGTGGTCACCGACTGAGCCGGTGCGGGCCGCCGGGCCCGGGCCGCGACGCCCGGGCGCGCCGAGTAAGCATTTGCCCATGTCCACGTCACCGACCGCGGCCGCAACGACGGATCATCCCCGCCCCGACCGGCGCCGGGAGCGCTGGGTCGGCCTGGACGGCACCTGGGAGTTCTCGTTCGACGAGCCGACCTTCGACACGACGATCGTGGTGCCGTTCGTCCCCCAGTGTGTGCGCAGCACCGTCGCCGAGACCGCCAGACACGACGTGCTCTGGTACCGCCGGCGCTTCAGCCCGCCCGGTCACGGCCCCGGCGAGCGGGTGCTCGTGCACTTCGGCGCGGTCGACTTCACCGCCACCGTGTGGGTGGACGGTACCGAGGTGGGGCGGCACCGCGGTGGGCACACGTCGTTCACCTGTGACGTGACCGACGCGCTCGACCCCGGCGCCGACGACCACGAGCTGCGGGTGCAGGTGCTCGACGAGTACCGGCCCGATCAGCTCCGTGGCAAACAGACCATGACCTTCCCGTTCTTCGTCCACTACACCGCCTCGAGCGGGATCTGGCAGTCGGTCTGGTGCGAGGTGACCGGGCCGAGTCGGATCGACACCTACCGGCTGACCGCGGACGCGGACGGCACCGTGAGCCTCGACGTCGACGTGGTCGGCGAGCAGTTCGCGACGGTACGGATGGTCATCGGAGAGAGCGACCTCGTGCTCGAAGGCGCAGCGGGCAGCGGGTTGCGCGGTCGCCTCGTCGGTGCCCGGACCTGGTCACCCGCCGACCCGGCGCTCTACGACCTGCGCGTCGACCTGCTCGACGCCCACGGCACCGCGCTCGACACCGTGTACGGCCACGTCGGCTTCCGGACCGTCGCCATCGAAGGCGCCCGTTGGCTGCTCAACGGCGAACCGTTCCACCAGCGGCTCCTGCTCGACCAGGGCTACTGGCCCGACTCGCTGCTCACGCCGCCGTCGACCGACGCGCTGATCGCCGACCTCACCTTCGTGCGCGACGCCGGGTTCGACGGCGTCCGCAAACACCAGAAGATCGAGGACCCGCGGTTTCTGTGGCACGCCGACCGCCTCGGCCTGGTCGTGTGGGAAGAGCTGCCCTCACCGTTCTGGCTCGCCCACCTCGAAGGCGACCTCGAACATGATGCGACCGCCGAATGGACCGAGGCGATTCGCCGCGACCGCAACCATCCGAGCGTCATCGCCTGGGTGCCCTTGAACGAATCATGGGGGGTGCAGGACCTGCACCGGGTGCCGGCTCGGGTCGACACCGTGCGCCGGCTGGTCGCCGTCACCCGCGCGCTGGACCCGACCCGACCGGTCATCGACAATTCCGGCTGGGGCCACGTCGACACCGACGTCGTCGACGTGCACGACTACGACCAGGACGCCGAGCGGCTCGCAGCGCGCTGGACCGACATCGAAGCCCGGGGATGGGACCGCGGACCGGCGATCGACGGGACCGGCTCGAGTGACGCCGACGACATCGACGCGGCACTGCGACGCTGGCGGGCCTTCGTCGACCCACCCGAAGCGGCGCTCGTCGACGACCGTTGGATGATCGAAGCGCTGCCCGACACCGCCGTGTGGGCACCAGGCTGCGAACCGGCTCCGCGGACCGCCGGTCCACTCGTCTTGTCAGAGATCGGAGGCATCGGCCTCGCCGTCGACGCCAACCCCGACGACGTGTTCGAGTATGCCAGCGCCCGGGACGCCGACGACCTGCTCGCCCGCTTCACCGCGCTGGTCGACGCGGTCGAACGGATCCCCGGCGTCGTCGGCTGGTGCTGGACCGAACTCGCCGACGTCGAACAGGAGATCAACGGTCTGTCGACCGCCGATCGCCGCGCCAAGATCGACCCGGCCCGGTTGCGTGCCACTCTCGACCGACTTCCGTGGTCGCGGGTCGCAATCGGGCGCTCGCCGGGCTGAGTGGATTTCGCCGTATGCGCGCCCCATCGAGTCGCTATGCTCCCGGGTGACCAACGGTCCATTCGAAGCGGGAGTACCGGCATTTCGACCTTGTGAGGAGGCGCTGAATGCCAACCACCAGGACCTCATGGAAACGCGGTTCGGCCATACTCGTCGTGGTCGCGACACTGCTCGCGGGTTGCTCGTCGAGTGACAGCACCAAGTCGACGACGACGTTCCCGCAGGCACCGACGACCACCTCGAAGTTGTCGGCCCTCAAGAGCCAGGCCGATGAGCTGGACGCCCGG
>JBDZUV010000152.1:0-7026 GCA_040255345.1 Actinomycetota bacterium
AGTGTGCCGCTGTAGCTGAGCGTGAGCCGGCCCTTGGAGAAGTCCTGGTAGTAGCCCACCGCGTTGTTCAGTGGGTTCGACGCCGGCATGCCCCATGCGCCGGCGTCCTCGCCGTTGGCGTGCCACCTCGTCCACACCACGTCACCCAGGTAGTAGCCCGGCTGGTCGACCCCGGCGCTGGCCATCGCCCCGTGATCGGTGATGATCAACCAGACCTTGCCCGACGCCGAGGTGGCACGCCGTCGCGGAAGACCGGCGACGGCCTGGGCCCGGGTTCCGTCCTTGCCACCGATCTGGTGATACGAGTCGAACTCGGCCTGGGTCATCAACAGCACGTGGTCCGGGTCGGTCGCGACGAGCACCCCAGCTGCAGTGCCGTCGGTGACGAGCGGTTGAATGACGAGCTGGTCCCACCGCCGCACCGGTGACCCGCCGCACGGCTCTGCTTCACCGGGAGGGGTGAGTTGATCGACCTGGGTGTCGAAGGGTACCCGGTAGGCCGCCAGGGCCGGATCCGACGTGTCCCCGATCGGGTGGCACCGGTTCGTCGCCGATGCGGTCGTCGCCGATCCGGGGGTCGTCGTTCCGCTCGCGGCGGCATCGACGGTGTCCGGGGCCGCGTCACCGGCGTTGGAGTCGTGCCGTGTGACGACTGCCACCGCGGCCACCACGATCACGACGACCAGCACGACCAGCGCGGCGAACAGACCCGCCCGTCGACCGCCGAGGGGTGGCCGAGTGCGCCCGGCGGCGCCATCCGGAGCCTCGGGGTCGTCGTGCGTGGTGCGGGTCGGCCCGCCGGCGGCAGCGCCCGGCCCTGACGGCGAGCGCGCCTCGACGGCACGGGCGAGTTGATGCACCGTTTCGTCCAGCAGGCTCACCCCGGTCGAACGGCGCGCTCTGCGGTAGGCGTCGAATGAGCAGTTGAACGGCGCCGAGGCCCGTTCGCCACGCTGACGCAGCGGCGTCCAGCGGTTGTCGCCGAAGGCGAAGAGGGCCTCGGCCGCGGCACGGAACTGAGGGTCGTCGATGTCTTCGAGCCCGTGGGTGATCACGCGACGGACTCCGTCGAGGCGTCGGTCCGGGTCGTCCGGCTCGTCGAGGTAGGTCGTGAGCGCCGGGAGGTGGGCGTCACGGAGCGCCTTGGGGCTCCGCATGCCCGCGACCCGTCGCAGGTCGTCGACGAGTCGGTCGAGCGACGACCGGTCGGAGTCGTCGACGGCCACGGGTTGATCGGTGGTCGTGGGGGTGGTCTCGGCGTGGGTGCGGTCCTGCTCGTCCTCGGACACGATTCTGGAGCTTAGGTCCCCTCCCGGGACCACTCACGCGTTGCAGACGGTCGGACGTGACGACCCGGCGGGGTCGGTCCCTCGCTGCTTTCCGTGTGGTTCACTGCCCGCCGGTTCCGGGCACCGGGAAAGCAGATACATCCGAATCTCCCGATTCCCCGGCTTTTTCCCCTGTTCGGGCGCTCAGGAACCCTTGACCTTCCCGTCAGACCTGCCGTAGAAGGTGGAGAGCCCTGAGGGATGGAGGGCTGTGGGGCCCGTGCCGCTGCGGGGGACGGCACGGGTTCCACCGGGTCGCTCGGCCCGTCCACCGACGAGGGGTACGGGCCGTCGGTCGCGTGTGGTGCGAGAGGTGGCGGTGGTCCACCCTCGTTCAGACGCCGGTCGACGTGACTGCCGCCGCCGCGCCGGCCGTCGTTCCCGCGATCACGCGCGAGGTCCGTCCGGTCGGGCACGGCGACCCGAAGCGGTCGATCCCTCGCCCGTCACCGCGCCGCCGAGCGTGCTCACCCATGTATCCGGTGGGCACAGTGAGCATCGACCCCACCCGACCCGGCCGCCCGATCCGCGACGGCCTGGGCCCCCGGACGCTCGGATCTCAGCAGAGGTCGACGAACTCTTGCACCACGAAGTAGGTGTTCCCCCGCTTGGCGACGCCGGTCCCGAAATGGTCGTAGTAGGGCGACAGCATGTTCGCCCGGTGACTCGGCGAGTTCAGGAACGCGGTGTTGATCGCCAACAGACTCGGACCCATGCCGACGTTCTCACCCAGGCGGCACCACGTGCCGGCCGCGTAACCGTCGGTCAGCGTGCTGTGCTTGATGGTGCCGATGCTGGCGAGATAGTTCGCCCAGTTCTGTGCCTTGGTGTCGGCAGGGCCGTAGTCGGCGAGGGCGTGGGCCCCGTAGACGGCCCGCGAATAGTTGATCTGGGCCTGGACCGTCGTCTGGTCTTCGCTCAGACAACCGGCCAGGACCGAGACCGCCAGCACCCCGGCGACGACGGCACCCACGAGGCGGCGCGCACGCGGACGGGAGGACGGTGCAGAAGTTGGTGTCTCGGGCTTCATGACTCCCCATCGGCACGCACCCGGGGGGAACTTGAATCGATCGTTCCCCTTGCCATGCCAAATCCGTCACAGACATCGCTGATCCCGCAACTCGGGAGCATCCCGACTAGAATCGCGAGTCTCACCTCTGGGGGTGTAGCTCAGCTGGCTAGAGCGCTTCGGTCGCATCGAAGAGGTCGTGGGTTCGACTCCCATCACCTCCACCAGAGAAACCCCGTGGGGCCGGATCGGGCCCACGAGGAACGGCGGCTCAGTCTGCCGGCTCCGCGCCGCGCACCACGACGACCGGGGCGGTGGCGTGCTGGGCGAGCTGGCGACTCGTCGAGCCGAGGACCATCCGCTTGACCGGCCCCCGACCACGGTCGGCCACGACGAACATCACTGCGTCGTCGTCGTGGGCGAGCAGCGACCGTGCCGCGCCGCCGTTGGCCGCGGTGACCTCGACGTCGAGTCCTTCGAGTGACGGATCGGCTGCCGCTTCGGCCAGCAGTTCGTCGGCGTTCTTCGCCAGAGCGTCGTACACCTCGGGCACGGCGATCTCGGCGAACAGAGGCCACTGCCAGGCGTGCACGATCCGGATCGGTGCCCCGATCGTCGACGCCTCGACGGCGGCCCACCGCAATGCCCGCATCGACAACTCGGAGCCGTCGACCCCGACCACGATGCGACCGCCGCCGGGTCGGTCCCGGTGCAGGTGGATCACCGCGACCGGGCAGGGGGCGAGCTCGAGTATGCGTTGACTGACCGACCCGAGGAGCAGCCCCTCGAACCCTCCGAGGCCCCGAGCGCCGACGACGATCAGGTCGTCCGCGGTGGCGAACCCCGTGATCGCCTCGGGAGCCGGGTCCTGGATCGTCTGCCGGGTCACCTTCGCGGTCAGACCCGCAGCCTCGACGGCCTCGGCCAGCACGCGCTGCGCATCCTCATCGGTGAACTCGGGCTGCATGACCTCACCGGGAGGCAGATAGCCCTGATCGAAGAACGACCAGGCGAGGACCGCCACGACCTCGTCGCCCGTTCGCTGTGCACGCTCGACCGCCCACTGCAGCGCGAACAAACTGTTCTCGGAGCCGTCGATTCCGACGATGGTGCGACTCATGGCAGGGTCCCTTTCCTCGGCGGGTTCGTCACCGGTCGGCCCCCATCATCGCATCCGGGGTGCAGGCTCCGCCGAGCACACCCCGGACGATCGCCGGCCGGGCAGGGCCGAAACGACACGAAGCCGGCCCACGGTCTCGCGTGTTCCGACCGACCCGGGTGTCGGTGCGGACCCCGCGCGCGGATGCTCCTCCGTGTCGGTCTTCCCGTCGACCGTGGGTCGAGTAGACGGCACGCGGGAGTTGATCGGAAGGGTCCCGGGTCACCGCTCTCGCAGGACTTTCGTCCCCGTCTACGGCACGCCCGGCCAAGCTCGGGCCACCGGCGGGTCACCGGTGCAGGTCGGCCGATCAGACCCGGAAGATGCTCGATGCGAGTGCGGGCCGCTCGGCGCCGATCGCCGTGCGTGCCCGAGCTCTCATTGCAGGGTGCGTTCGTGCAGGCCGACCGTTCCAGGGGCCAAGGTCACCCCTGTTCAGGGCCACGGGTCGGTGTGCACTCGTGCCGGTCGGCATGGACCGGTGCCGACGGGATCTCGCACCGGGCCGATCGGAGTGGTAGTCATCTTCGATGGAATCCGTCGACCCCCGTACCGATCCCGCCCATCAGACCCGCCAAGGTGGCGACGACCCCTTGGACCTTCTCGGCATCGACGACCTGCTGGACGACACCGAGGTGCTGCTGCGCGACACGGTGCGTTCCTTCGTCGGCGACCGGATCCTTCCCGACATCGCCGGCTGGTTCGAGACGGGCACGATCCCCAAGGAGTTGGGTCCGGAGTTGGGCGCGCTCGGCCTGCTGGGCATGAACCTGCACGGCTACGGGTGCTCGGGCGCTTCGGCGGTCCAGTACGGCCTGGCCTGCGCGGAACTCGAGGCCGGCGATTCGGGCATCCGCAGCTTCGTGTCGGTCCAGGGCTCGCTCTCGATGTTCCCGATCTGGATGTTCGGATCAGAGGACCAGAAGAACCAGTGGTTGCCGCCCATGGCGGCTGGTGAGGTGATCGGGTGCTTCGGGCTGACCGAACCCGACTCGGGATCGGATCCGGGCTCGATGCGTACCCGGGCCCGACGCGACGGTGACGACTGGATCCTGAACGGTTCCAAGATGTGGATCACCAACGGTGGCATCGCCGACGTCGCGATCATCTGGGCCCGCGCCGATGGCGACGGTGACCGGCCCGGTCCGATCCACGGCTTCATCGTCCCGACCGACACTCCGGGGTTCGAGGCGCACGACGTACCGGCGAAACTGTCGCTGCGGGCATCGGTGACCAGCGAGCTGGTCCTCACCGACGTGCGCCTGCCCGAGGCCAACCGATTGCCCGAGGTGCACTCGATGCGCGGCCCGCTGTCGTGCCTGAACGAGGCCCGCTACGGGATCCTGTGGGGCGCGACCGGCGCGGCCCGGGCGTGCTACGAGGCCGCGCGCACCTACGCGTCGGAGCGGGTGCAGTTCGACCGTCCGATCGCGGGATTCCAGCTCACCCAACGCAAGCTGGTGGAGCTGGTGGTCGCGGTGAACAAGGCGCAGTTGGTGGCGTTGCATCTGGGGCGGCGCAAGGACGCCGGCAAGATCTCGGCCGCGCAGATCAGCTTCGGCAAGATGGACAACGTCCGCACCGCGTTGGCCGTCGCCCGCGAAGCCCGCTCGATCCTGGGGGCGAACGGCATCACGCTCGACTACCCGGTTCTGCGCCACGCGAACAACCTCGAGTCGGTGTACACCTACGAGGGCACCAACGAGATCCACACCCTCGTGCTCGGTCAGGCGATCACCGGCCTGTCGGCGTTCACCTGAAGACGGTCCGGTCCCGTCGCCGCGGTTCGGCGCGGTAGGGTTCGCATCGGACAGGAACACGTTTCGGTTCGCTCCGTGGGCCGCGGTGCGACCGCGAGAGGAGTACCCGTGAAGGTGACCGTCGACTACGACCTGTGCGAGTCCAACGCGATCTGTGTGGGGCTCGACCCCCAGACGTTCGAGATCCGTGACGACGACGTCATGTACATCATCGACGAGCATCCCGACGAGTCCCGGCGGGCCCAGGTCGAAGAAGCCGTCCGCCGCTGCCCCAAACAGGCCCTCACGCTCATCGAGGACTGAGCCGGTCGAGTCTCGACGATCGACCCGGTGGGCGCCGCAGGGCCGCTCGTGGTGCGAGCCGGGCGACGAGTGCTCAGCGCCAGACGACGACGGGGCACCGCTTGGCGAGCGACGACGGGGTCCAGAAGCGGTAGAAGCCGACGAGCGCGTCGCCGGTCCGGTCCGTCCAGGCCACGACCGACGGCTCGGCGACCCGACGGATCACCTGTCGCATCCCACCCTCATGGAACACGTAGCCGGCCCACACGCCCGGGTAGTCCTTCACCGACCCGACACAACTCAACACCAGCGGGCCGTGGCGACGCAGACGGTTCCGGTGGACGTGGCCGCTCGTGATCATCGTGTCGGGGTGGATCCGGGCGATGCGGTCGAGCAGGTCGGTCGCCTCTCGACGCGGCACGCCGACCGGCCAGGCGCTCACCGCGTTCCCGGTGCGCAGGTGGTGGTGCATCGCGACCAGCGCGCCGCCCTCGGCGTCGGCGAGAGCGGCTTCGAGGTCATCGCTCGCCGCCGCCAACTGGCCACGTTCGTGGTCGGGCACGGACGAGTTCACCAGCACGAGTGACGCGCCCCCGAGTTCCACCGCATCGACACTCGACGTGTAGCGGACCGTCGACCCGGCCAGCGCATCGCCCGGGTCGACCGAGCGACGCTTCTTGACCTCGTGATTCCCCGCGACCAGATGCACCGGCACCGGCACCGTTTCGAGCAACGCGAGCGTGTCGGCCCAGTGGCCCGGATGCGACTGGTCCACGATGTCGCCCTTGCACACCAGTCGCCGGGCGCCCCAGTCCAGCGACTCGGCGATCGCGGCGCGCACCGCTCGCAACGAATGGGCATCGCCGGGGGCGGTGCTACGCGGTTCGCCGATGGTGTGCAGGTATCCGAACGTCGTCTCTCCGACGTGGGCGTCGCTGATCGTGGCGATGCGGGCGATCTCCTCGCCCGGCGGCGGCGCCGGGGTCGTGACGGGCAGCGTGAGCACCCCACCGCTCCCGGCGCCGCCCGGCACGCCGGCGCCCGTGATCGTGACCGTGAGTGAACGCCCGGTGGGTAACCCGTCGAGAGCCACCACCCCGGGGCCACCGTCGGTGGTCACTTCGACGGAGCTGTCTGCGGCGCGCACGGTGACCGGGCCCGGACCGAGCGCGGCCCAGTCGATCTGCACGCTCGTCGGTTCGACCGCGAACACCCGCACCCCACGGGCATGGGGTCCCGAGCCGCGCCGGGAGCGGGCCCGCCAGTCGCTGAGGGTCCCGAACCGACCCGAGCCGAGCAACAAATGGGCGCCACTGCGCAGCGGACCCATCTTCGCGCTCGGCGAGCGGAGCGGTTCTCTCACAGGGGAGTCGGCGAGACGATGCACGGCCCGGCTCAGCCGCTCGCGAGGGCGACGGCGAGACCCGCGCGCGCTCGCTCGGTGAAGGAGACCATGACCTGCATCCGCTCGGTGTGCTGCCCGAACGC
>JBDZUV010000015.1:0-37583 GCA_040255345.1 Actinomycetota bacterium
CTGGGTCCGACACGTCCGGCTCGGAGGGAATCGTCATGTCGGTGCGCTCAGCCGGTCGCGACCGGAACACCGCTGCTGCCGACGATTCCGCTGGCGGCGGTCTGGTGCGTGTCCCGTCCCGAGCGTGGCGGAATCCGAACGGTCAAGCCCGATCTGGATCCTGTTCACTCAACCATCGTACCAATTCGTCGCTTTCGACCAGGACCGATTCCGGCTCGGCCCGCAGGTGTTCGAGCTGCAACTTGAGCCATGTGACCGACGGCGCGTACGCGAGCGGATTCTCCGACCGACGGGCACGGCGTTCGAACTCCAGCAGGGTCCGGCGCCCGGCTTCGACCACCAGTCGGGTCGCGACGTCGAGGGGTTCCGCATCACCGGGATCGACGGCGACCGCCGCCAACAGCTCGGCCCCGTCGGGATCGAGCAGTGCCGCGGCCGCGTGCACGTCGCCAGCGGCGGCTTCGACCGCACCGAAGACATCCCGGTGGACCTGGTCGACGAACAATGCCGCGTCGACCAGGGCGATCATCTCCGAACCACGATGGACCGCCAGACGCAACGCTTCGGTCTCGACACCTCCCGGCCTTCGGGCACGTCGGGCCGGACGCACGTCGTCGCCCGCGAAGGGATCGGCGTCGAACGGGTCGCCTCCGACGGGGCCGGCGTCGCCCGCCCGGGTCGACCCCCGTCGGGTGCCGACGCCGCCGCGGGTCAGCCGTGCCCGCAGGTGGTCGGGGTCCAGTCGACAGCGGTCGGCGACCTCCATGATGTAGGGATCACGGACCAGTTCGTTCGGGTGCTCGGCGATGACCGCGAGCGCACCTTCGGCCACCCGCGCCCGACCTTCGGCGGTCGCGAAGTCTCCGGTGGCGAGGACCCGCTCCACGCGATACGCGAGAAACGGTCGCGCCCGCTCGACCGCGCCACGTAATGCCCCGGGTTCGGTGCTGGCCAGATCCGCCGGATCCGCCCCGCCGGGAAGCTCCACGACCGACACGTCGATGTCGTGGGTACGCTCCCATGCGTACACGCGATCGGCCGCGGCCTTGCCCGCCTGATCGGGATCGAACGCGAGCACGACCCCGCGGGCGAACTTCCGCAGCATCTTCACGTGGTCTTCGGTGAGTGCGGTGCCGCAGGTGGCCACGGCACGGTCCAGTCCGCTCGTGGCGAAGCCGATGACGTCGGTGTAGCCCTCGCACACGATCACCTGGTCGGCGGTCACGATCGACGACTTTGCCCAGTTCAGCCCGTAGAGCACCCGGGACTTGTGGTACAGGGGGGTTTCCGCGGTGTTCCGGTACTTGGGCCCTTCGGCGCCGGGCAGGATCCGCCCGCCGAAGGAGACCGGGTCGCCCTGCGCGTCGAAGATCGGGAACAGCACACGGGCCCGGAAGAAGTCCTGCGTGCGCCCCCGCCGGTTGACGAAGACCAGCCCGGCCTTCGCCAGGGCGTCACCGCGGGAGCCCAGCGCCCGGGCCAGGGCATCCCAGGTGTCGGGCGCCCACCCGATCCGGTACCGCCGGACCGTGTCGCCGTCGAAACCCCGGTTGCGGAGGTACGAGCGAGCCGGGCCCGCGTCGGGCGCGGTGAGCAACCGCTGGTGGTACCACTCGACGGCATCCTCCATCGCCTCGACCAGCCGGGTCCGCTCACGGCGGCCTTCGGACTGCGACCGTTCGTCGTAGCGCAAGGTGACGCCGGCCGCGACGGCGAGCGTCTCGACCGCGGTGGCGAAATCGAGGTGATCGATCTCCATCGCGAAGGTGATGGCATCACCGCTCTTGCCGCACCCGAAGCAGTGGAAGAACCCCTTTTCGGCCGACACCGAAAAGCTCGGGGACTTCTCGCCGTGGAACGGGCACAGACCCATCCACGACGAACCCACGCGCTTGAGCGCGAGATGACGGCTCACCAGTGCGACCAGGTCGGTCGCTTCCCTGACCCTCGCGATGTCCTCGGCGACGATCCCCACGGATCAGATCATGACAGGTTGCCGCGGAGCGGACGTGCCGATGGGGAAATCGGACCCGGAAGCGTCGTTCGGCGAACCGCGAGCAGCGGAGGGAACCCCGTCAACCCCGATCGGACCGACCGTATCCGACCGCGTCGTCCGGCGCCCGTCACGCCCCCAGCACGGCCTGCGCCGCGGACAGCCGGGCGATCGGTACCCGGTAGGGCGAGCACGACACGTAGTCGAGGCCGGCGTCGTGGAACACACGGATCGATTCGGGGTCACCGCCGTGTTCACCGCACACGCCCAGCTTGAGCGTCTCCTTGGCCTTGCGACCGCGCTTGGCGCCGATCCTGACGAGTTCACCGACGCCATCGGCGTCGACGGTCTCGAACGGGTTCCGCTTCAACAGCCCTTTTTCGAGGTAGGTCTTCATGAGACGACCCTCGATGTCGTCGCGGCTGAATCCGAAGGTCATCTGGGTCAGGTCGTTCGTGCCGAAACTGAAGAAGTCGGCCTCTTGGGCGATCTCATCGGCACACAGCGCCGCGCGCGGCGTCTCGATCATCGTGCCGATCAGGATCTTCGGCTTCTTGCGACGTCCCTCGGTGGCCAGGCGGATCGCGTCGGCGACCCAGCCGCGTGCCTCGGCGAGCTCCGCCCGCGCGACGGTGAGGGGAATCATCACCTCGACGATCGGCTTGCCCCCTGCGTCGAGTCGGTCGAGCGCAGCTTCGACCAGCGCCCGCACCTGCATCGCGTACAGGCCCGGCTTGAGCATGCCGAGGCGGACCCCGCGTACGCCCAACATCGGGTTGAACTCGTGCCAGGAGCGGGCCGCCTCCAACAATCTGGTCTCGCGCTTCGACAGGCCCTTGGTCGCGGCCTTCACCTCGAGCGCACCCAGATCGGGGAGGAACTCGTGCAACGGCGGGTCGAGCAGCCGGACCGTGACCGGAAGCCCGTCCATCGCCTCGAGGATCGCGGCGAAGTCCTTCTTCTGCACCTCGTGCAGTTCTTCGAGGGCTTCGGCCTCGGCCGCCGGCGTGTCGGCCAGGATCATCCTGCGGACCACGGGCAGGCGGTCTTCGGCGAGGAACATGTGCTCGGTACGGCACAACCCGATGCCCTGGGCGCCGTAAGAGCGGGCGACCGCGGCGTCCTCGCCGTTGTCGGCATTGGCCCGCACGGCGAGCTTGCCCTTGCGGATCGCGTCGGCCCACTTCAGGATCGTGTCGAATTCGGCGGGCGGTTGGGCCGCGACGAGTTCGACCTCACCGACGACGACTTCACCGGTGGAGCCGTTGATCGACACCATGTCTCCCTCGGTGATCGTGACATCGCCGACCGTCGCCTTCTTTCCGTCGATGTGGACGGCATCCGCGCCGACCACCGCAGGAATGCCCCAACCGCGGGCCACGACCGCTGCGTGCGAGACCAGACCGCCCCTTGCGGTCAGGATGCCCTGTGAGACCTGCATGCCGTGCACGTCGTCGGGCGAGGTCTCGTTACGCACCAACACGATCCGGTCGCCCTTCGCGGCCGCAGCGACCGCCCGGTCCGAGTCGAAGATCGCCTTGCCGACGGCCGCGCCCGGCGATGCCGCCAGGCCCTTGGTGAGCACGTCGACCTTCGCCCCGCCGAACTGCGGGTGGAGCACCTGGTCGAGGTGATCAGCCGTGATCCGCTGGACCGCTTCCTCCCGGGTGAGGCCGATCCGTTTGTCGCGGGTCATGTCCACGGCCATCTTGAGCGCCGCCCGTCCGGTGCGCTTGCCCACGCGGGTCTGCAGCATCCACAGCTTGCCCTGTTCGATCGTGAACTCCGTGTCGCACATGTCGCGGTAGTGGCGCTCGAGGCGGTCGAAGATGACCAGGAGCTCATCGTGGATCTTCGGGAACGACTTGCCGAGCTCGTCGAGGTCCGCGGTGTTCCTGATCCCGGCGACCACGTCCTCGCCCTGGGCGTTGACCAGGAAATCGCCGTAGGGACGGTTCTCACCGGTCGCGGCGTTGCGGGTGAAGCCCACCCCCGTTCCCGAGTTGTCGTCGCGGTTGCCGAACACCATCGCCTGGACGTTCACCGCCGTGCCGAGATCGTGGCTGATCTTGTCACGGGTGCGATACGCGACCGCTCGCGGGGTGTTCCACGATGCGAACACGGCTTCGATCGCGCCGCGGAGCTGGGCCCGGGGATCTTGCGGGAACGCGGCCTTGGTCTTGCGCTCGACCAGCGCCTTGTAGGCGGTGCACAGCTTGCGCAGCGCCGCAGCCGACAGCTCCGCATCGCTGTCGACACCGGCGTTGTGCTTGGCCTTCTCGAGTGGCGTGTCGAAGCTGTCGGCGTCGATGCCCAGCACGATCCGTCCGTACATCGCGATGAAACGCCGGTACGAGTCGTACGCGAACCGCTCCTGACCGGTCACCTTCGCCAGGCCTTCGACCGAAGCGTCGTTCAGGCCGAGGTTGAGCACCGTGTCCATCATCCCGGGCATCGACACCGCGGCACCGGAACGGACACTGACCAGTTGGGGATCGTCGGGGTCGCCGATGCGACGACCCATCGCCTTCTCCAGTCTGGCGACGTGACGGTCGATCTCGGCGTCGAGCTCTTCGGGCCAGCCGCCAGCGAGATACGCGCGACACGCGTCGGTCGAGATCGTGAACCCCGGCGGCACCGGCAGCTCGAGCACCGACGTCATCTCCGCCAGGTTCGCCCCTTTTCCTCCGAGCAGCTTCTTGAGCTGCATGGGCGGGCGGCGGTGGTTGTGACCGAAGGCGTAGACGTAGGGCACGGACCTCTCCTCAGGGGTGTCGGGGGACGGATCGGATCGGAGAAACCGGGGTCGCCGGTGACGCCGAGCAAGTGCGGCCCGGTGGCGGTCGAACCGGGATCGCCGGTGACCGCCGCCTGGTCGCGAACGAGTGCGGACGAGATGGTAGTGGGAACCCGATGCGGAACCGTGCAGCCCGGCCGATCGTGGCGCGGCATCCCGGTCGCCGCGCTACGTTGCCCCCGACATCGACCCGCCGACCGAAGGACTCCCCGATGGCCCCGACCAAGCACGTCCAGGACTTCCTCGACCTGATCAACGGACTCGACATGCCCCCGCTGGCCGATCAGGGACCCGAGGTCGCGCGTGCCGGGTATGCGCAACTCGCCGTGGCCGAAGGTCCGGCGGTGGCCTCGGTCGAGGACGTCACCGTCACCGACGGCCAACACGGCGACTTCGCCGTGCGTTGCTACCGTCCGGCCGGCGCCGACCCGACAGACACGCTGGGCTGCCTCGTGTGGATCCACGGCGGCGGCTTCGTCATCGGTGACCTGGAGACGGGGGATTCGACCTGTCGGGTGTTGGCGAACGAAGCCGGCGTCGCGGTCGTGAGCGTCGACTACCACCTGGCCCCCGAGCACCCCTACCCCGCCGCGATCGACGACGTGATGACGGCGCTGGACTGGGTCGTGGCCGAGGCCGAACGGCTCGGGATCGACCCGGCGCGCCTCGCGGTCGGTGGCGATTCGGCCGGTGGCAACCTCACGGCGGTCGCGTGTCAGCTCGCGCGGGCCGCCGGTGGCCCCCAGATCGCGTTCCAGCTCCTCGTCTACCCGGTCACGGATCTGGCCGGCGACCATCCGTCGCGCCACGAGAACGGCGAGGGCTACTTCCTCACCCAGGAGACCATGGTCTGGTTCGCACGCCAGTACCTGGGTGGCCGCGACGCGGCCACCCCGCGCGTGTCACCGAAGCTCGCATCGGACCTGTCGAGGCTTCCGCCGGCGATGGTGATCACCGCCGAATTCGATCCGCTCCGGGACGAAGGGCTCGCGTACGCGGACGCGCTGCAGGCCGCCGGGATCCCCGTCGAACGGCTGCACTTCGACGGCGAGATCCACGGCTTCTTCGACTTCGACTTCCTGCCCGACTCTGCGGTCGCCCGTTCCCGGGCTGCCGCGACCATCCGCCGGGCGTTCGGCGACCACACGTCCTGACCGGTACCGCGAAGTTGTCGCAGTCATGCTCGACTCCACCCGTAGTTGTCGCAGTCGTGCCCGGAAAGCGGGACCAACTGCGACAAGTTCAGGGGGTGGGCCGGAGGGGCGGTTGGACGGTCGCCCGGTGTCGACCCGGGTCGCTACAGGCCGAGGCGTCCGTCGAGGTGGGCGACCAGGTCGTCGATCAGCACGCGCTCCTGGGCCATGGTGTCGCGGTCGCGCACCGTGACGGCCCGGTCGTCGAGGGTGTCGAAATCGACGGTCACACACAACGGCGTACCGAGTTCGTCCTGGCGGCGGTAGCGACGCCCGATCGCCTGGGTCTCGTCGTAGTCGCACATCCATTCGGGCTGCACGAGGCCGAGTACCTCGTTCGCCACGCCCGACAGCTCCAGCTTCTTCGACAATGGCAGCACCGCCACCTTGTAGGGAGCCAGCCGCGGGTGCAGCCGCAGTACGGTACGCGTCTCGCCACGCACCTCCTCGGTGTGGAACGCCGAGAGCAGAAACGCCATCATCGTCCGCGTCGCGCCCGCGGCCGGTTCGATCACATGGGGCCGGTAGCGCTCGCCGGTCGCCTGGTCGAAGTAGTCGAGCTTCTCTCCCGATGCGTTCGCATGCGCGGTCAGGTCGAAGTCGCCCCGATTGGCGATCCCCTCGAGTTCGTCCCAACCCCAGGGGAACGTGAACTCCACATCGGACGTGGCGACCGAATAGTGGCTCAACTCGTCTTCGCCGTGCGGGCGCAGACGCAACTGTGACGCGGGAATCCCGAGCTCGGTGTACCAGCGGAACCGCTCGTCGCACCAGTAGTGGTACCACTCGTCGGCCTCGTCCGGCGGCACGAAGAACTCCATCTCCATCTGTTCGAACTCCCGGGTGCGGAACACGAAGTTGCCCGGGGTGATCTCGTTGCGGAACGACTTGCCCACCTGGGCGATGCCGAACGGCGGCTTCTTGCGCGACGTGTTCAACACGTTGGTGAAATTGGTGAACATCCCCTGTGCGGTCTCCGGACGCAGGTACGCCTCGGTCGCCGCGGACTCCACCGGACCGGCATGGGTCTTGAACATCAGGTTGAACTGCCGGGCCTCGGTGAACGTGCCGCGCTGGCCACAGTTGGGGCACAGATCGGGATCGTCGAGCTTGTCGAGCCGGAACCGTTCCTTGCAGTTGCGACAGTCCACCAGCGGGTCGGTGAAGTTGGTGAAGTGTCCGGACGCCTCCCAGATCTGGGGTGGGCTCAGGATCGCCGCGTCGAGACCGACGACGTCGTGACGGAGCTGCACCATCGAACGCCACCAGGCGTCCTTCACGTTGCGCAACAACAGCACCCCGATCGGTCCGTAGTCGTAGGTGGAGCGGAACCCGCCGTAGATCTCCGCGGACGGGAACACGAAGCCGCGTCGCTTCGAGAGGTTCAGAACGGCTTCCATCTTGTCGTCGGGCTCGGTGGCCTCCGGGGCGCTCATGGGGCCACACGGTAGTGGTCGCCCCTTGCGGACCCCAGGCCCGAAGCGTGCCGACCACGTCGATCTCCCGATCGATCCAGGCGGCGCGGGTAGCGTGCAGGGCGTGAGCTATCACGCCTACAACATGCCGCCACCCCTGCCCGTGGACCCCACCGACGTCGCCGGCAAGCGCATCGGTGCCTGGTTCATCGACGCCGTGATCTACGTGGTGGTCTCGAACCTGCTGGCCGTGCTGCTGGGGGTCGGGCCCAAGATCAACTCGCAGGACTTCGACAGCTCGGCTGCTGCCGAGAGGTTCTGCGAGACGTGGCGGAGCGCAAACAACGGGGTCTGCTCGCATGCGGAAGGCACGGCCACGACGATCACCAACATCGCGCCGGCGATCTGGCTGTTCGTGGCGCTGGTCGTCGTGTTCATCGTGTACCAGGGCCTGCTCGGAGCCAGCCTCGGCAAGCTCGCCCTCGGGTTGCGGATCGTCAAGGCCGACGGCAGCCTCGCCGGTGTCGGCGCATCGGCGCTCCGCACGGTGCTCTGGGTCGTCGACGCGATCACCTGCGCTGCTCCGATCGTCGGCGGCATCCTGATCCTGACCACCAAGGGTCACCGCCGCGTCGGAGACATGGCCGCGGGCACATTCGTGGTGCCCCACACCCAGGTCGGTCATCCGGTGATCCTCCCCGGTCAACCCGGTTGGGGCACCTACCAACCGGGGCCGTACCAGCCGACGCCGCAACCCGGTGCGCCCGGAGGACCCGGCGGCTTCGGTCAACCGAGCGGGTTCGGCCAGCCCGGTGCCCCGGCAGTGGGTCCGTCAGCGACGCCGCCGGCACCGTGGGCTCCCACGACGCCGATGCCCGGCGAGGCGCCCGGGTCGACCGAATTCCCGGGGCCCGCCGCGGCCGACGCACCCGGTGGGGGCTATGAAGCCGACAAGCCGATCTGGGACGATGCCCGCAATGCCTACATCCAGTACGACTCCGAACGGTCCGCCTGGCTCGAGTACGACGACGTCGCAAAAGAGTGGAAACCGATCAGCACCTGAGCGCGGAGCTCGACCGCTGCGACCGAGTGGCGGCGCGAGGCTCGTGACCGAACCGACGCTGCGGTGACCGACCACCCACCATCGCACCTCGCGGCATCGCCGAACGATGGCCCCTGGTCGCCCGGCGCGGACCCGACCGCGGTGATCGGCCGACGGGCCGGGGCGAAGGTCATCGACACGTTGATCAGCTCCGCGCTCGGTCTGATCCCGCTGATCGCCATGATCGCGAGCTTCGAGAGCCGGACGGTCGCGGACCCCTCGACCTACTGCGGCCTCCAGCAGTCGATCAGGCACCTCTGTGTGCCGGCCGGGTCGAACACGGTGTGGGAACTCGACCAGATCTCGTGGGCCTGGTACCTGGTGGTCCTCGGTTGGTGGTTGCTCATGACGTGGATGGAGGGCCGGTACGGATGGACCCCCGGCAAGGCCGCCTTCGGGATCCGGGTCGTGCGGGACACCACCGGTGAGCCGTGTGGGTTCGGGAAATCGGTGATCCGGAACCTGATGTGGATCGTCGACGGGTTCTGCTTCGGCGTGGTGGCCATCGTCACCGCGAGCGGTTCACCGGGACACCGTCGACTGGGCGACCGCGCCGCTGGCACCCTGGTGGTCGACCGCGCGGCGGCCGGGGAGCCACCGCCCCCGTGGATCACCCCAGACCGAACCGCGCCGGCCGGGGCGACGGCACCGGTGCCGCAACCGGTGTGGGACCCGCACCGGGGCACCTACGTCGTCTGGTATCCGACCACGGCCGCGTGGTTGGAATACGACGATGCCGCGCAAGCGTGGAAACCGATCCGCGTCTGAGGCGCGTCCCCACGCCCACGGTCACCTCGTCCTGGGCCGGTGGAGGCCTGGTCCGAACCGGAGTCCGGTGCGGTTCGTCGGACGGCGCTCGAAACCTGGCGCAGTCCGCCGGCGACGGCAGCGGTACGCGCCCCATTCGGCCGCGACGGACCCCGGTCTCGCGAGAGAGCCCCTTCTGGTCGGCGACGCCGGGTCAGAACACGGCGACCGAGCGGAGTCGGCGTTCCAGGTGTTCTTCGACGGCCCGGGTCGCCACACCGGCGAACTCGGTGACGGCCTTGGTCGCGGGCCGGGCCAACACCTGGTTCAACCTTCCCGACAGCACATCGTCGAGGATGCCGAGCGCCTCTGACGAGATCGGGCCACCCGAGCGATGCGTCCGGCACAATGCGCCGCCCGAAACGAGATCGAAGGCCACGAGATCGCCCGTCTCGCCGCACACCGCACAGCGGTCGGTGACCGGTCGGACCCCGTCGTGGGCGAGCAACTTCGCGAAGAACGCGGGCGCGACCACACGACTCCGGCTGTCATCCAGGGTCCGCAGCGCACCGGCGAGCATGCGGTAGTGGCCGGGATCGTTGCGACCCTCCTGGGCGACCTGGTCGATCACCTCGAGCATCGTCACCGCGTCCCGCAACAGCTCCAGGTCACCCCTGATCGTGGTGAAGACCTCGACCCGTTCGGCCTGGGTGATCACGTCGAGGTTGCGCCCCTCGTAGCACTGGACGGCCACATGCGTGGTCGGTTCCAGACGGGCGCCGAACTTCGAAGTCGTCTTGCGCACACCCTTCGCGACGGCTCGAACCTTGCCGCGTGACTCGGTGACCAGCGAGATGATCCGGTCGGCCTCGCCGAGTTTGTGGGTGCGAAGCACGACGCCGCGTTCGCGATACAGCGGCACTCCTCACGCCACCCCACCGAAGCGACGGTCCCGCGCCTGGAACTCGCGGACCGCGTCGAACAGGTTCTCTCGACGAAAGTCCGGCCAGAGCACGTCGGTGAACACCAGCTCGGAATAGGCGAGCTGCCACAGCAGGAAGTTCGAGATCCGAAACTCACCCGAGGTCCGCACGACCACGTCCGGGTCGGGAATCTCCGGTGCGTACAGGTGTCGACGGATCGCCCGTTCGTCGATCTTGTCGGCCCGCACGCCTTCGACGACCAGCGCCCGAACGGCGTCGACGATCTCGGCCCGGCCGCCATAGTTGAAGCACACGTTGAACGACATCCGGGTGTTGTGTCGGGTCTGGGTGGTCGCCTCGTCGATGCGCTTCAGGATGCGCTTGGGCACCCGCCAGTTGGAGCGGCCCAGAAAGCGGATCCGCACGCCTTTTTCGTCGAGTTCGTCGGTGTGGCGCATCAGGATGCCCTCGTTGAACCCCATGAGGTAGCGGACCTCGTCGGGCGGGCGTTTCCAGTTCTCGGTGCTGAACGCGTACACGCTGAAGTGGTCGAGGCCGAGCTCGAGCGCACCTTCGACGGTGTCGAACAGCGCGTCCTCACCGGCGGCATGACCCTCGGTGCGTTTGAGCCCTCGCTGCTGCGCCCAACGCCCGTTGCCGTCCATGACGCAAGCGACATGGCGCGGAATGCGCTCGGGATCGATGCCGGGCGGGATCTGCAGTGTCACGGGCGCGACGTTACGGGGTCGACCGGGTGAGAGGGCGGATCGGCTCGGCGCGCGGCCAGGACATCGGGGCGCGCCCGCGGGCGCGCCGCCCCGGCACCATCGGGACTCGTCGACTCCCATGGGAGCCATCAGGTGCTCGCGGGTGAGCGGCCTTCGGCCCGAACCCAACGTGGTCGTCGTTCCGACGCGCCAGCGGGCGCGTCAGAACGACTGCGAAAGACATCTCTGCTGGACTGATCGTCTCGAAATGTCACTACCGACTGGTACCCTGGCTCCCAGGGAGCCAGGGTGGACGGCAACGAAGCAGTGAGGCACCCGAAGCGGGCGTCGAAGGGGAATCGACCGATTCGAGTGCGAACAAGTGCGAATACCCCCGATGATGCGCTCCGACTCCCGTGGGAGTCACGGCGCGCCCGCGGGCGCGCCCGGGCTCGCCGTGGTCGGAAGCCGGCGATCCCGATGGCATCTAGTGCTGTGACCGAGAACGAGAACGAGCGTCGGGTGGGCTCTCGATCATCCGGAGACCCTCGAGTTCCCAGTAGGCGCGCAGTGACGCGATGAGACCGTCGTCGGTGACCTCGTACACATAGACACCGTCGACGACCGCGGCGCTGCCGTCGGCAAAGGTCGAGGTGATCGTCCCGACATTCGCGCAGCTCGATCCCGCCACATACGATTCCCGGATCGAGAACCGGATCCGCGGTTCGGCGATGACCGCGTCGTAGAACGCGCCGATGGCGTCGATGCCGCGGTGACCGTTGCCCTCTGGATCGAACGGCGACGGGCCGACCGGATCGGCCACGACCGCGCCCGGTTCGAACAGCGCCAGCCACGCATCTCGATCGCCTGCCTCCACCGCCGTGATCGAGGCGCTCGCGGCCCGGCGCGCCGGGTGGGACGGGTCGAGTTCGATGCCTTCCATACGGTGCAGTCTTCCAGATGCCTTCGACCCCGGTGCCGTGTCGGGTGGCCCCGATCCATTCGATCTGAACCGACCGGAACCGGTCTGGTGATGCGGCAGGCGAAGCGGCGGTCCGACGTCCACGGCGGCCAGCACGGCCGCCACAACCGGTACCCTTTGCCCTCGTGCCACCCGACGACCTCGAGTCCCGCTCTGCCACGGCGCGTGATGCGGTGGACGCGCTCGACGAGCTCACGGGGAAACTCGAGGGCGGCGAACACCGCGACGCGCAACGGGTCATGACCGCCGCGGTCGCCGACGCGCTGGGCCGTGACCGGCACCTCGTGGTCGAGGCCGGCACCGGTACCGGCAAGTCGCTCGCTTATCTCGTTGCGGCGGTCCGATCGGGCCGACGAGTGGTCGTGGCCACCGCCACCAAGGCGCTCCAGGACCAGCTCTCGGGCAAAGACCTGCCGTGGCTCTCCACGCACGGCGACGACCCGGTCGACTTCGCGGTGCTCAAAGGCCGCTCGAACTACGTGTGCCGCCAACGGCTGTCCGAACTGAACGACCCGAAGACCAAAGGACAGACCCAGCTCGAGGGGTTGAGCGGTCGTCCCTCCCCCGCCGAGCTGGGGGCGATCACCGAATGGGCGTCGCAGTCGGCGACCGGGGACCGTGCCGAACTCGACTCCGAGCCCGATCCGCGCACCTGGGCGGCGGTGTCGATGACCGCCCAGGAATGCCCCGGCGCGGCGAAGTGTCCGATGGGCGCGACCTGTTTCGCAGAGGCGGCCCGTGACCGCGCCAGCGAGGCCGACGTGGTGGTGACAAATCAGCACCTGTGGGGACTCGACGTGGCGAACGACCGGCAACTGCTGCCCGAACACGACGTCGTGGTCATCGACGAGGCCCACCAACTCGTCGACGTCATCTCGGCAACGGCGGGCATCGAGTTGACCGAAGCCCGGCTCACGGCGGTGGCGGGCGCGGCCAGAGCGGTGCTCGAAGACGCCGACGCGATCGGCGCGCTCGAAAACGTCGCCGTCGACTGGAAGGCCACGCTGAGTCCACTCGTCGGCGAACGCCTCGTCGACGGACCCACCGGAGCGATCGCCGATCTCATCGCATTGGCCACGTCGCGGACCGAGACGATTCTCAGCTCGGTACGGGGCATCGACCCCGGCGGGCACGCCCAGGTGGCCACCCGGCGTGACCGTGCCGTGAACCTCGCGTCGTCGCTGATCGACGATCTGCATCTGATCACCGGCAAACCCGAGGGAGCCGTGGTGTGGGTGGCCGGGTCGTCGCATCGCGCGTCGTTGTGCCGGGCGCCGATCGACGTGGCCGGGTTTCTCGCCAACCACGCGTGGGGAGACACGGTCGCCATCTGCACCAGCGCGACGATCCCGCCGAACTTCGTCGCCTCGACCGGGTTGCCCGCTCAGAACACCGACGAGCTCCGACTCGAGAGCCCGTTCGACTATGCGACCAACACGCTCCTGTACTGCCCGCCCACACTCCCCGCTCCAGGGTCGGCCGGCTATTCGCACGCCTTGTACGACGAACTCGAGGCGCTGATCACCGCGGCCGACGGTGCGACCCTGGCGCTGTTCACGAGCTTTCGGGCGCTCGACGACGCGGTCGACGAGTTGCGTGACCGACTCGACGTCGAGATCCTCAGCCAACGGGACCGGCCCAAACCGGCGCTCATCGCCGAGTTCGCCGCAGAGCGGACGACCTGCCTGTTCGCGACGCAGAGCTTCTTCCAAGGAGTCGACGTACCGGGTGATGCGTGCCAGTTGGTGACCATCGACCGGATCCCTTTTCCCCGCCCGGACGATCCGTTGCTCTCGGCCCGCCGTGAGGCGATCGGCGCCCGGGCCTTCGCCGAGGTCGACGTGCCACGTGCCGCGACGCTGCTGGCCCAGGCTGCCGGCCGGCTGGTGCGCCACTCCGACGATCGTGGGGTCGTCGCCGTGCTCGACTCGCGCCTCGCGACCCGACGCAGCTACCGCTGGGACCTGATCAACGCTCTCCCCCCGATGAAACGGACCCGTGACCGTGCCGAGGTCGAGGCGTTCCTCAGCGGTATCCGCTCCGACGCCAGAACCCCCGCCTGACCCGGTCGACTCCTGCCCGAACTCCGGGACGTTACCCGCCACAGAGGCCCGAAATGTCCCGAGGTTCGAGTGGTCTCACACGATCGCTTCGGCCCCGTTCGAGCTCTGGGACGTTGCCCACCCCAGAGGCCCGAGATGTCCCGAAGTTCGAGAGAGTGGGAGTTTCGGCGGTTCGGTTCAGTCGTGGGTGAGGCCGGTGATCGTGACCATGGCCCGGCCTTCGGCGTCGGAGGCGTCCAGGTCGACGGTGGCGGTGATCGCCCAGGCGTGGGTGGCGTCGGGGTCGTCGATGATCTGGCGCACCGACCAGGTCCGGCCTCGCTCTTCGATGACACACAGGGCCGGGTTGCGCGCGTCACCGCCGATCTCGACCCGGTCGAACTCGGCGAAGTAGCCGGCCGCCGCGGCCTCCCAACGGGTGGCGGACCACCCGGCATCGCGGTCGAGCTCACCGAGCGCGGCGAAGTCGCGCCGTGCCAGCAGCTCGACCCGCAGGAACAGTGCGTTGCGCACCAGCACCGTGAACGCCCGGTGATTCGCGGTCAGCGGCGGCGGTGCGGTGTCACGCGGCGGGCCGATCTCGACCACGGCGTCAGGATGCCGGAGACGCTCCCACTCGTCGATCAGGCTCGAGTCGACCTGACGGACCAGCTCCCCCAGCCAGGCGATCAGGTCGGCGAGCTCGTCGTTCCAGCGTTCGTCGGGGATCGTACGCGACAGCGTCCGGTAGGCGTCCGACAGATACCGCAGCAGGACACCTTCGGACCGCGCGATCGCATGGAAGCGCACATAGTCGGCGAAGTCCATCGACCGCTCGAACATGTCGCGCACCACCGACTTCGGGCGCAGCTCGTGATCGGCCGCCCAGGGTTCGGAACGGCAGTACACCGCGAACATCGGCTCCAGCAGCTCCCCCAGCGGCTGGGGCCAGGTGATCGAGTCGAGTTCGGCCAGGCGTTCGTCGTAGCCGATGCCCTCGGCCTTCATCTGGGCGATCGCCTCGGACCTTGCCCGCTTGAGCTGCGACATGACGACCGGCCGCGGATTCTCCAGCACGGCCTCGGCGACCGACACGACGTCGAGCGCGTAGTCGGGGTCGTCGGGGTCGAGCAGGTCGAGGGCCGCGACCGCGAACAACGACAGCGGCTGGTCGAGCGAGAAGGTGTCCTGCACCGCATGGGCGAGGTGGTACCGGTGGCCGTCCGCGTCGGGCGGGTCCTGGGGCACGAGGATCTCCGCGTCGATCAGCGAGCCCTTGACGTCGGCCGCGCGGGCGAGGTTCTCGGCGATCTCGGTGCGCCGCGAATAGGGGCTCTCGAGCAACCGGGTGAGCTGCGCGTCGGCATCGCCGGGGCGTTCCAGCACCGACAGCACCAGCGCATGGGTGACCCGCAGGTGCCCATCGAGGGGCTCGGGGTGGGCGTGCACCAGACGCTCGAAGGTCGGGCGCCCCCACGACACCGTGCCAGGGGGCGGTTTGCGAGAGCGGACGTTCTTGGGATTCCTGCCCCGGGCCACGGCCTTGGCCTCGGCCTTGGCCTTCTCCACGGTGTGCTCGGGTGCCAGCGCGATCACGGTGCCCACGGTGTCGTAGCCGGCGCGCCCGGCCCGGCCGCCGATCTGGTGGAACTCCCTCGCCGACAACAGGCGCGTCCGTTCGCCGTCGTACTTGGACAACGCCGTGAACACCACCGTGCGGATCGGAACGTTGATGCCGACGCCGAGCGTGTCGGTGCCACAGATCACCTTCAGCAGACCCCGCTGTGCGAGGCGTTCGACGAGGCGTCGATACCTGGGCAGCATGCCGGCGTGGTGCACCCCGATGCCGTTGCGGACGTACCGCGACAGCACCCGGCCGAAGCCGGCGGCGAAGCGGAACCCGCCGATCTCGTCGGCGATCGCGTCTTTTTCCGCGCGGGTCGCCACCGCCATCGACGCCAGGGCCTGGGCGCGTTCGATCGCCCCCGCCTGGGTGAAATGCACCAGGTACGCCGGGGTGCCGCCGCCTTCGAGGAGTTCGGCGACGGTGTCGGTGACGGTCTCGACCCGGTACTCGTGCACGAGCGGGACCGGCCGGGTGGCCGAGGTCACCACGGCCACCTCACGGCCCGTCCGCTTGGCGAGGTCCTCCACGAAGGGCGTGACGTCACCCAGGGTCGCCGACATCAGTACGAACCGGGTGTCACACAATTCGAGCAGCGGCACCTGCCACGCCCAGCCGCGTTGCGGGTCGGCGAACCAGTGGAACTCGTCCATCACGGCGCACGTCACCGGCGCGTCCCGCCCGTCGCGCAGCGCGAGGTTCGCGAGGATCTCCGCGGTACAACAGATCACCGGGGCGTCCGCGTTCACCGCGGCGTCACCGGTGAGCATGCCGACCTGTGCCGGCCCGAACATGCCGACGAGCTCGAAGAAGCGCTCGGACACCAGCGCCTTGATCGGGGCGGTGTAGTACGCCCGACCACCATGGGCGACCGCGTCGAACAACGCCGCGGTCGCCACCAGGGACTTGCCCGAACCGGTCGGCGTGTCGACGATCACGTGGGATCCGAGCGCGATCTCCAGCAACGCCTCGGTCTGCGCCTCGTACAGATCATGACCGCGGTGCGCGCGCACCCAGGCGGTGAACGATTCGACGATCACATCCGCGTCGCCACCACTCCGCGCGGCCAGATCGGCCAACGTCTCGCCCGACACGCCGGACGCCGGCGTGTCAGACGACGTCTGCAACGCCATGGCGGGTCATGGTGGTGGCGGGGACGGACGCAGCACGACGACACACCCGTCGGGTGCGTCGAAGACGAGCACGCCGCACGGCACGAGGAGGGTCGGCACCGCGAACGACATTCGTCGGGTGACGCGGCACTAGAGGCCCAGCCGGTCGAAACGCTCCGGGTGGCGTTGCCAGTTCCTGTCGACCTTGACGAACAGTTCCAGATACACGTCGGGGTCGAGCTGGGCGCGGGCCCGCTTGCCGACCTCGGCGAGTACCGAGCCGCCGTGGCCGATCACGATGCCCTTCTGGGATTCCCGCTCGACGAGGATCTCGCAACGGATGCGCTTGCCCTCCCATTCGGTGACCCGGGTCGCGACCGAGTGGGGCACCTCTTCACGCAGCACCGCCAACAACTGTTCGCGCACCAGCTCGGCGACCCAGGTCGCATCGGGTACGTCGGTGACCTGGTCACGTGGGTAGTACGGCGGTCCTTCGGGCATGCGATCGACGAGTGCATCGACCAGGCCCGCGACCCCTTCACCGGTGACCGCGGAGACCGGAAAGTACGCGTCGGCGTCCAGGGTGCCGGCGGCGCCGAGCTGCGCGACGACCTCCGCTCGCCGGGCGATGTCGCACTTGTTCACGACCACGATGGCATCGGACGGGAGCCGGTCAGCCACGAACCGGTCGCCCCTCCCCAGCGGTGCGGTGGCGTCGATGACCAGACACGCGACGTCGACGTCCGCGATCTCGGCGGTGGCCGTCGCATTCAGGTGTTCGCCCAACGGGGTGCGGGGCTTGTGGATGCCCGGGGTGTCGACGAACACGATCTGGGTGTCGAAGCCGGTCACCGCATCGGCGGCATCGAGGTGCAACACGCCACGCACCGCGTGACGCGTGGTCTGGGCCTTGTCGGAGGTGATCGACGCCTTGGTACCCAGGATGCGATTCAACAAGGTGGACTTGCCCACGTTCGGGCGGCCGACGAGGGTGACGAAGCCGCTTCTCACCTCGTGGGTTCCCTGGCGACCCCGTTGGACCTCTCGCCGGTCTCGGTGACGTCGGGATCATCGGTGTCGTCTTCGTCACGTGCGACGATCCGCACCCGCTGGATGCGACGACCCTGCATCCGTTCGACCCGCAGTTCATAGCCGGGGACCTTCACGATCTCTCCGCCCACGGGCACACGTCCGAGGCTGGTGAAGATCAGACCTCCGACCGAGTTCCAGTCGCCGCTGGGGAGTTCCCCGTCGAGGACGTCGTTCGCGTCGTCGATCGACAGGCGACCGTCGACGCGCAGGATCCCACCAGGCAGGGGTTCGACCAGCGGGTCCTCCACGTCGAACTCGTCGACGATCTCGCCGACCAGTTCCTCGATGAGATCCTCGAGGGTGACCAGTCCCGACGTCGAGCCGTATTCGTCGACGACGATCGCCATGTGGAACTTCTCGTGCTGCATCTCGGGCAACAGCTCGGCGACCCGCTTTGCTTCGGGGACGAACCTGGCGGGACGCACGATCTCCGCGACCGAGGTATCCGAGCGGTCGTTGCGTTCGGCCCGCATGAGGTCGCGGGCATACAGGATCCCGACGATGTCATCGGGATCGACCCGGTGGATGGGAATCCGGCTGTAGCCGTTCAACAGGACGATCTCCATCGCATCCGCGACCCGGGTCCCGGCCTCGATGGTGATCATGTCGGGCCGCGGCACCATCACCTCCTTCGTGAGCGTGTCACCGAACTCGATGACCCGGGTGATGTAGGCCCGCTCGTCGGCCTCGATGACCGAATGCTCGGCCGCCTCATCGGCCATGGCCAACAGCTCTTCTTCGGACACGAACGGCCCCTGTTCGAGTCCTTTGCCCGGTAACAGCACGTTGGTGACACCGATGAGTCCCCGGGCTACCACCCGGAGTGGCCAGAACCGGGCGAGACCCCAGATCGGTCCCGCACTGCGAAGCGCGGCCTCGTCGGTGTGCTGCAGCGCCCAGGTCTTGGGAGCGGCCTCGGACAGGACGAACACCAATCCGACGTTGATGATCAGAGCGATGATCACGCCGGCCGCGCCGAAGAGCCGTTCGGCGACGATCGTGGTCAGGGCGGTCTGGACGGTCTGACAGATCAGGACGACCAGCAACAACGAGTTCAGGAACGACGCCGGATCCTCGACGAGTTGGCGGAGCCGTTTGGAACCTCGCCGACCGGATTCGTCGTGGGCGATCGCGCGGTTGCGGTTCATGCGGGTCAGTGACGTCTCGGCGAGCGCGAGAAATCCCTGGATCGCCAGGAGCACGACGATCACGCTGATGATGAGGACGTCGACGCTCGAGAACTGAGCGAGGATCATCAGGGGATCTCCGTTCCGGCGCCCACCGGCCGGTGCACGATGGCGAGCACCCGGGCTTCTTCGGCCCGCATCGCGCGCGCCTCGTCGCGCGACGCGTGATCCCACCCCAGCACGTGGAGGGTGCCGTGCACGCACAGCAGGGCCATTTCGTCTGCGAAGGTGCCCGCATGTTGCGGTGCGTTCGCCGCGGCGACCGCGGGACAGATCACGAGGTCACCGAGAAGACGGGGCGCACCCGGCACGATCGGATCGGCCGCATCGGGCTCTTCGAGCGGGAACGACAGCACATCGGTCGGTCCGGTACCACCCAGGTGCTCACGATTCAGTGCGGCGATCGTGTCCTGGTCGACCAGGGTCACCGACAACTCGGCACGACCGGTGACCCCGAGCGCTCCGAGGGTCGCCTCGACGAGCGCGCCGAGCGCGTCGGTGTCGACGCTGGGGCGACTATCCGGAGGGCGATCGTCAGAGACGATCGCCCGGGGCCTTTCGTCGGTCCGCACGTCGCGTCCGGGCGGGAGCGGAGCAGTCGTCGGGGAGGTCATCGCGGCACTCAGTCCCCCACCTCGGCTTTGGCGTAGGCGTCGACGATGTCCTGGACGATGCGGTGGCGGACCACGTCACGGCTCGACAGGTGCACGAAGTCGATGCCTTCGATGTGGCCGAGCACCCGTTCGAGACCGACCAGTCCACTGCGCCCACCGGCGACGTCGACCTGGGTCATGTCTCCGGTCACCACCGCCCGTGACGAGAACCCGATGCGGGTCAGGAACATCTTCATCTGTTCATTGGTGGTGTTCTGGGCCTCGTCGAGGATGATGAAACTGCGGTTCAGCGTGCGGCCACGCATGAAGGCGAGCGGAGCGACCTCGACCGCGTCGCGTTCGATGAGACGCGCGAGACCCTCGGGTTCACAGAAGTCGGTCAAGGCGTCGTACAGCGGACGCAGGTACGGGTCGACCTTGGCCATCAGATCACCGGGCAGGAAACCGAGGCGCTCCCCGGCTTCGACGGCAGGACGGCACAACACGATGCGATCGACGATCTTGGCGTTGAGCGCGTGGACCGCGGAGGCCACGGCCAGCCAGCTCTTGCCGGTGCCCGCCGGCCCGATCCCGAAGGTGATGATGTTGGAGGCGATCGCATCGACATAGCGTTTCTGGCCGGCGGACTTGGGCCGCACGGTCCGCCCGCCCGGCGCGTGGAGGACATCGGTTGCGAACACGGTGAAAGGCTCTTCTCCCTCACGCACCAGGTCGATCGAGCGGTCGACGGTCGCCGCGTCGAGATGCTGGCCCGCTTCGACCAGATCGAGCAGCGAGCGAAAGAGCAGCGCGATCGTCTCGGCTTCGTCGCCGTCGATCGTGATCACGTTGCCCCGTACCGACACCGCCGTCGCGCCGAAGGCGGCCTCGATCTGTCGAAGGAACGCGTCGGCCGGCCCCACGAGGGCGGCGACCTCGTGGGGGTCCTGAACGGTCAGTTCGATACGGGACGTACTCACGCACCCACCAGCGTAGATGGTGGGTGCTCACCAGGACGACGAATTCTTCCGGCCCGAGGTGGCCCGGCCCCGACTGTGCCGCCGGGTGGTGCCGGGTTGCGGACGCACTCGACCGAATCGACCTTCGGTTTCGCGCCCGATGACGCTCCGGTAGAGGGCGGCCTGCCGGGCGGCGATGCGCTCCCAGGAGAAATCCCGGGCCCGCGCGAGCCCACGTGTGCGGAGTTCGGCCCGCAGCGTCGGTTCGTCTCGGATCCGCTTCATCGCCCTGGTCAACTGCATCGCATCGCCCTGGGGGACGACCAGTGCTGCATCCGCCGCGACGTCGGGCAGCGAACCACCGTCGGAGACGATCACAGGTGTTCCACATGCCATCGCCTCGACCGCGACCCGTCCGAACTGCTCCTTCCACTCCGGCCGGTCGAGCGACGGCACCACGATCGCGTCGAAGCTCCGGTACAGACCGGGCAGATCGTCGTGGGCGCGGTAGCCCTCGACCCGCACTCGGCCGTCGAGACCCCTTCGACGGATCGCGGCGCGCAGCCGTGGCTCGTCCGGACCGGCCCCCACGAACGTCGCGTCGACCCCGTCGAGCATGGCCAGCGCGCTGACCAGGGTGAAGATCCCCTTCTGATCGGTGAACCGGCCCACATACCCGATGCGGAACGACCCGGGCGTCGGCCCACGAGGCTCGTCGGTCGGCCCGATCGGGCCGACATCGACCCCCAGCCCCAGATTCACCACGTCCGCTGCGAAGCCCTTCGCCTCGAGGACGGTGGCCACGTCATCGTTGCACGAATGCACGGCCGCCAGCCGGCCGAGTACCCAACGCTCGAACCAACGAAACGGCGGCGGGTAGCGCTTGAGGATGTTCTGGGCGCTGTAACAGACGATCGGCGCCCGGAGACCCGCGAGTCGGGCCATGGCGACGGTCTCGACGGCGGCAAGTGCCGCGGGTTCCTCATGGAGGTCGAGCAGGTCGACCCGCCGATTGCGGCGCAGTGCCCGCCACAGTGGCAACGGCCGGTACCAGAACAGGAACGGGTGCTTCCCGACCGTGGGCACACACTCGACGCGCTCGCCGGGTCTGACATCGAGGTCGACCAGCGCGCCGCCTTCGTTCCACCGTCGGGGAGCGATCACCGCCGCGTCGACCCCCGCGTCGGCCAGTGCCTCCTCCCGACGACGCCATGCGGTGACGACCGCGGAGTGGTACACCCGGAGCACCTGCAACGGGCGTCGTTCGAGGTCGCTGCCGGTCACACCGAAACTCGCACGCGAGCGGCCGCTGTCTCGCGTTGCTCGACGACGCTCGAGGCGCCGACCGCCAACCCCAGAATCAGGAACGGCAGCGTGTTCGGTCCGGCAACCCAGAAGATGTCGAACAGGTCGGCGATGATCCTGGCGAGGAGGACATAGAAGGCCAACTCGCCCAATGGGGGTGGCGCCCGGCGGGCCACGCCCAGGAAGGTCCACAACAGGACGGCGAACGCCACGAGCCCGATGATCCCGTCACCTGCCAGCTCGTCGAGGACGAGATTGTGCGGTTCGCCGGTGGGCGCATCGGCCTGGCGGAACCATTTGGGCCCGGCACCCACGATCGGGTTCGGCATGATCACGTCGTCGATGACCGCTTCATAGGTGGTCTTCCGTGAGCCCACCGATCCGAACTTGTATTTCGAGCCCGAGTGTTCTGCCGCCTCGTGTTGATAGCTGATGACCATCGCCGTGCCCACGCCCGCCCCGAGGAGCAACACCAGCGGGAGCAGCCGCCACACCCGGCGCCCCTGGCGTGCCCAGGTGCTTCGCATCAGGAAAACCAGCACGACCGCACCGAAGGCGATGGCGGCACCCCTGGACTGTGTCGCGGTCAGACCCCCGAGGAGCACCGCAGCGATGACCGGCGTGAGCCACGATGGCCAGCGCAGGTACCTCCTTCCGAAGTACAGGCACAGCACGCTGCCCACGAGCAGCGAACCACTCGCGTTCTTCTGCATGCCGAGCGCATACGCAGGCTCGAGGTCGTTCGAGAGCGTGTCGACGATCGCGGCGATCGCCACGACACACGCTGCCAGGATCAGCGCCCGCAACGCCGGCGTCACCTTGTTCCGCTGCACCACGGCGGCCCCGATGCAGACGGCCCCCACCGTCATCACGAAGCGATGCGCGACTTCGACCGCGCCGGAAACCGTCGGGTGTGCCACGACCGCGATGCTCACCACGGCGGAATAGCCGAGCGCGACCAGCAGCACCCGCCGAAACGCATTGGAACGCCACGGAACCGACGGGAAGGCCGCGAGGATACCGAGAAACGTCATCAGGTCCGCGATGCTCAAGTCGATCGCTGCAGGACCCACCCGCCGGATCGCAAAGGTCGCGGGGAAGGCCGAGACGACGATCAGCGTCGGCCAGATGACGCAGGCGACGAGCGCCAGCACTCCGAGGATCACCGCGACAGCCATCATCATCGAAGACGTCGCCACCCAGGCCAGCGCGAACTCGACCGCGGCGACGAATCCGACGAGCACCGCGGGGCGCGCGTCGGAAGGCGTGCTCGACCGCGCGTGACGGCCGCCTGACGTGGACATCGACATGGACTGGGGTGGCCTCCTCCCGGGACGTGCAGCGGGCAATGCTAGTGCTGGTCACGATGTGGGCGTACCCTCCGAAGAATCCCCGACCCAGGGTGCGCCGGGGCGACCCGGGTAGCCTCGGCCGGCCGATCCTCTGAGAGTCTCCAGGTGCACATCCGTCATCTCGTCTGTACCGACAACTTCGCCGGTGTCGAACGCTACGTCGCCACCACGTCGACCGAACTCGCCAGGCGGGGACACGACCTGGAGGTGTTCGGCGGCGAAGTCGAGGCGATGACCGCGTCGTTGGCGGGCACCGGAGTCACCTTCGTCGAGGCTCCCGGCCCGTCAGCAGCGTTCCGGGCGACGCGACGAGCCCCGAGCCCCGACATCGTCCATGCGCACATGACCGGCGCCGATCTCGTCGCGATCGCGACCCGCCCACTGACCCGGGCCCCCGTCGTGTCCACACTGCACTTCGCACGGCCCCGTGGGCACGACCGGTTCACCCGTGGGGCCTACTCGGCGATACCACGGCTCGTCACCGTCGAGATCGCGATCAGCCGGTTCGTGGCCGACAACGCCGGCGGTCGACCCGTGGTCATCCTCAACGGTGTGCCGGTACCCGCGGACACGCCGACGGGAGCAGCCAGGGCCGAGGTCGTCCTCGCCGCGCAACGCCTGGAATCCGAAAAGGCCACCGTCGTGGCCCTGCAGGCGTTCGCGTCATCGGGCCTCACCGATCGGGGTTGGGAACTTCATCTGGCCGGCGAAGGGTCACAACGAGAGCACCTCGAACGCCAGGCGGCCACCCTGGGAATCGGCGCATCGACGCGGTTCCTCGGTCGGGTCGCGGACCTCGACCGTCGGATGGCCGAAGCATCGCTGCTGCTCGCGACCGCTCCCGCCGAGCCATTCGGGCTCAGCGTGGTCGAGGCCATGGCCGCCGGCCTTCCCGTGATCGCCGCAGACGGCGGCGCCCATCGCGAGACGATCGGATCGGCCACTCCCGAAACCCTGTTTCCATCCGGCGACGCCGCGGCCGCTGGAGCCCTCCTGCGACGATTCGCCGACGACCGGGCGGCGCGCGACGATCTCGCGGCCCGGGGACGACTGCGCCACGCCGAGGCGTTCACGATCGAAGCACACGTCGACGCGCTCGAAGCGCTCTACACCCGGATCACCGCGCCGCGGGAACGCAGAGGGGCCCGTTGACCTCGGGCGACCCCCTGGATCGCGTCGCCCGCGTTCTAGAATGGCCGGTCTGTCCGCTGGAGGGATCAGACAGCCGCTCATGACCGACCAGACCATCTCAGAGCCCCGGGAACCGGCCCCGTTCCCTTCCGCGCCCGGCGACTCGTCGGAGAACCTGCTCCGCCACTATGCGAACGTCCTCGTGCGACGGTGGCGGTGGATCGCCCTGGGCGTGGTCGTCGGTCTCGTCGCCGGGATCGCCTCGACCGTGTTCATCAAGGAAGCACCGGTCACGACCCGCTACTACAAGGCCACCAACACCCTCGTCCAGAAGAACTCCGATCCGAACAGCAGCTCCAACGGCGGCTACACCCTCGGCCAGGCGGCGTTGCAGGCCGAATCGCTGGCGCTCCTCGACAAGGTGGGCCAGACCCTCGACATGAGCCGGAACGACGTGGCGGCCTCACTCGATGCCACCGTCAGGCCGAACGTGAACGCCATCGACGTGACCGCGATCGCCACCCAACCCGAGCTGGCGGTGCGGTTGGCCGACACCGGGGCCGAGACGCTCAGGTTCCTGGCCCAGGCCGAAGCGGGCGACACCAACGACGCCCGGCGCCAGACGTTGCAGAACGACCTCGACTCGACGATCGCGAAACGGAACAGGCTCAAGGCCCAGACCGGCGGCGATCCCGCCGCCCAGATGGTTCGGGCACAACAGATCGAAGAGCTCGACAACGACATCGAGACCACCACGGAGCAACTCGGAACTCTGCCCGATGCGCACAGTGGATTCAGGCTGGAGGTGCTGCAGCCGGCAACGGCCCTTCAGATCAATGCCCGCGGCTACGACTTCCGACGTGCGAAGAACATGAACTCGCGCAGTGACCTCGCCAGCTCGAACCCGGCGAACTCGTCCACGCCCGAGTTCAACGAGACCGACCTGTCGCGGTCAGCTGGCGTGGCGAACTCGACCCGCATCGCGCTCGGCAGTGTCGCCGGCCTGGTGCTCGGGCTCATCAGTGCCTTCGTGATCGAGGCGTGGGACGACCGGGTCCGGCGTCGCGACCGTGTCGAGGAGCTCACGGGACTCGGGGTCCTCACCGAGATTCCGCACCTGTCACGGGAACAGGCGCGTGGCCACCAGGTGTCCGTCGAGGACTCGGCCACCGGAGCCGCCGCCGAGCGCTACCGGGCGGCGCGTACGGCGATCTCGTTCGCCATGGAGGACCTCCTCACGGCCGCCACGGAAGGCGCCCCCGTGCTCATGGTCACCTCGCCCGGACCGTCCGAGGGCAAGACCACGACGGTGGCCAACCTCGCCGCGGCCTTCGCGGACGCGGGGTACCGGGTCCTCGTGATCGACGGTGACTTCCGGCGGCCCACCGTGCGCCGCTACCTGACGCCCGTCCCGAACCTGGTCTCGCCCGACGAGCCGGCGGCATCCCGCATCGCCGGCGTGTCGTTTCTCGCCGGACCCCACGATGCCCCCACGCCCGAGATCGCGAACGACCTGCTCGCCAAGGCCATCGCCACCTGGCACACCGACTACGACCTGGTGATTCTCGACACCCCGCCGATCCTCACGACCAACGATGCCGTCGACCTGCTCGAATCCGCCGATGCGGTGCTGCTGGTGCTGCGGGCGGACCGGACCCGCGCCAACGCGGCGCGACGGGTGGCGGAGCTGCTGGCGCAGTTCCGGGCCAACGTGCTCGGCGTGGTGCTCAACAGCTGCGACCGTTCCGAGATGAACCAGTACTACGGCTACGGGTACGGCTATGGCTACGGCTACGGGTATCTGGGCAAGGCCGGGTCGAAATCGGGTCGAGCCCGCAAGAAGGACGACCCGTCGGCCGCCCACGCCCCGGTGTCGGCGGCCGACGAGCGAACGGGCGGAGCACACCGAAACGGTGACGGCGTCGCCGAGCGGCACGACCAGGTGGCCCAGGCGACCGACGACGAGTCGTCACCACTCGACGAACGCCGGACGTCCACGCGGGGCTGAAGTCACCCAGCCACCGCAGAGGGGGCCGGCGGCCCGGGGCGCGGAGCCGGGTCGCTCCCGGGACCGGGTCACCTGCCGGTGGCATCGCCGCCCATCTGATCGAGGATCCACTCGGCCACCAGGCGGGCACTCGCCCCTTTGAAGTGCACCGTGTCGGGGCGCAGCGTGACCCCCTTCCAGGAGCGGGCGCACCGGGTCTCCCCCGCCGGGCACAGCTTCGCCTCGAGGTCGATGACGGTCACGTTCGCAGGATCGGCCGCAGCCACGTCCTTCATCGCCCGGTTGCCACAGTCGGCCGAGCGTTGATTCGCGGCGATGACGTCGCGGGGCCTCGTACCGATGTCGAGAGCAGGCGGCATCGTCACGAGGTAGGTGTGCGCACCGGCCTCGGCGAACCGCCGTGCCCAGGTGCCCAGTTCGTCGACGTAGAAGTCGTGCCAGTCGGTCGAACACGGCGTCAGGTAGGCACCGTCGTGGCGCGGCGCATCCGCCACCGACGCGCCGAGCACGAACAGCACCCGGGTCGCGTCGTACTCGTCGATGCGATCCAGCCAGTCCCGATCGCAGGAGGCGGTGAAGCGATCAGACTCCGACCCGTCGGGATACCTGAAGCGATCGGTCGTCGGAAACGCGCAGCCGGGGTACGCGTCGTTGACGAAGCGCTCCGACGATCCCGACTCCAGGTCGGGAAAGCCCTGGTCGCCCAGATACCACGCGACCGAGTCGCCGACGATCAGCGTCGTGGGTCCCTGCCAGTGGCCCGGAGCGGCGAGCGGAGGCGGATCCGACGGTCCGATCCGATCGAAGGCGTTCGTGGCGGTCGATGCGACGATCACCACCGCGAGCGCCAGCGCGCCCGCCGTCGGCACCGCGAAGTTCGCGACCCGGGGCCACGACCTGCCGTGACGGATGGGCTGCTCGATGAACCGGTACGACAACACCGACACGGCGAGGGTGACCGCGAGTTGCAGGATGGTCAGCGTCCACCCGGACAGCCCGGTGCGATCCGCGCTCAGCCACACGTCGATCGGCCAGTGGTACAGGTACACCCCGTAGGAGATCAGACCCAACCGACGCAGCGGCGCCACCGCCACCAGCCTGGCGACGATCGCCCCGCGAGGTTGCGCGACGGCGGCGACCACGAGGGCGCCGGCCACCGAACAGGCCGCCAGGCCGCCATGGCGCACCAACGAGCCGGTACCGTCCATGCTCACCCATGCCACCACCAGGAACGCCGCACCGACGAGCGACGCGACCTCGAGTGCCCGGCGTGCCGCACCGTCGGGTACCGGCCCCCGCCAGGCGGTGAACCCGGCGACCGCGGCCCCGGCCAGGATCGCGAACGCCCGGGTGTCGGTTCCGAAGTACACCCGCGCCCATCCCGAATAGTGCCCGAGCACGACCTGGAGCGCGAGGGCTGCCGCACCCAGGACCACGGACAGCACCAGCACCACGGCGCCCAAGTGGCTCTTCGCCACAGACCCACGAGTCGCCCTTCGTCGTCGGATCAGCGCCACCAGGGCGACGAACACCATCGGCCAGATCACATAGAACTGCTCTTCGATCGCCAGACTCCAGGTGTGCTCCAGCGGTGACGGCGCGGCGAACATGGCGAAGTAGTCGACCTGGCCGAAGATCTGACGCCAGTTCGCGACGTAGGCGATCGTCGCCAGCCCGTCCCACCGGATCCGGTGCAACTCGCCCGGGTCCGCGCTGACCCACGCATAGACGGCCACCCCGGCGAGCATCACCCCGAGCGCGGGCAGCAACCGTCGGGCCCGTCGCCCCCAGAAGCGGGCCAGACCGATGTGCCCGCTCGCGCCGCCCTCCACCAGGAGCAGCGACGTGATCAGATACCCGGACAGCACGAAGAACAGGTCGACCCCGAGGTAGCCCCCCTGCAGGTGACCCGCGTGGAAGGCCAACACCGCGGCGACCGCCGCGCCACGCAGTCCGTCCAGGGCCGGAACGTAGGTGAGCTTCGGCCGGGTCGACACGTCGTCGGTCCCGACACCGGTCTGCACGGGCGTCAACGGTACCCCACCACGGTGCGGGAGCTTCGAGGAGGTCAGCTCACTCCTCGTCGGGCTGCGGACTCGGTTCCGGATACAGGTGCTCGAGTGAACCGGGTTCGATCCGACAGGATTCGATGTAGGCGTCGACGTCGGACCGTTTCAACCGGATCACCCGGCCGAACCGGTAGGCGGGCAGGCCGTCTTCGTCGATGAACCGGTACAGCGTCCGGGGGGTCACCCCGAGATGCTTCGCCGCCGCGGCGGTGCTCAGCCACTGGATGTCCGCGTCGACCATGGCTTGATTCTACTGGTGCCCGGGTCGGGCGGTCGCTCGAAGGTTTGAACCGCCCCAGGCCGGGGAACTCGACTGCCGTGAGCACCGACGGGTACCGCCATCGGGGACGGGCCCCGGGTTGGACCACCACGCTCACGCTCACGGGCAACGTGCTGACCGTGCAACGCTCCAGCGCCGAACCGGAGTTCCGGGCCCGGCTGATGCACACCGCCCGGATCCTCGCTGCTCTCGACCACCCCGGCGCAGAGCGCTTCCTGGCCCTCGAGGACCGAAGTGACCGCACGACGCTGGTCACCGGTTTCGCCGGCGGGCGCTCACTGGCAGCGGACGGGCCGCGGCGTGCGCGGGACGTCGCCGTGCTCGCCACGACCCTCGTGCACACGCTCGACGAGCTGCACACGATCGGCGTCACCCATGGCCCCATCGAGCGTGCCGACGTCAGGTTCGCGGTCGGCCACGTCCCCGTGCTGTGCGGTTTCGACCACGGTCGCCTCCACTCCGCCGGCGACCGGGAATCGTGGCAGGTGGACCGCGTCGCCGACGTGCGGTCGGTCGGGTTCCTGCTCGCCGGGCTCGCGGACGAGGTCACGCCCGGGCACGCCGTCGACCGGGTCGATCGCCACCGCCTGGCGCGTCTGTCTCACCGGATCATCGACGGGGAACTCACCGAGACCAGCGCCTTGCTCGCCGCGCTGGCACGGATCACTCCTCGCCGGTGACCCAGCGGCGGGCTGCCGCGTCGAATCGACGGGTCCGTGCTCCGAACTCGAGCGCACCGAGTCCAGCGCGGACCGCGGCCACCGCACGCTCGAAGTCGTCGGGCACCACCGCGTCGGCGATGCCCAACGCGACCAGGTCGTTGCTGGTCAGCCGGAGCAGCTCGGCGACCTCGGCGGCTCTCGACGCGTCGCGGTACAGGATCGCCGCCGCGCCCTCCGCTCCGATCACCGAGAACACGGCATGCTCGAGGATCAGGAGCCGATCGGTCACCCCGAACGCGAGGGCCCCGCCACTGCCCCCTTCGCCGACGACGACGCCGAGCGTGGGCACCGGCGCATCGCCCAACGCCAGGAAGACCCGTGCGATCGCCCTGGCGATCCCGCCCTGTTCGGCCTCGGACCCGGGTTCCGCGCCCGGCGTGTCGATCAGGGTGATGATCGACAGCCCCCGGCGGGCGGCCAACTCGATTGCCCGAAGCGCCTGCGCGTAACCGGCCGGTGTGGGCCGACCGCTCCCCGCGTAGCGGTCTTCGGCGATCACGACGACCCGCTGGGAGCCGACGGTTGCGAGGCCACAGCGCACGGTCGGATCCGGCGCGGCCAGGCCGGTCCACGAATCCACCAGCGCGGCCGCGACGTCGATGCCGCTGGGGCGGCCGACGGCCCGGGCGGCGGCGACCTCGGCCCACGCCGACCCTTCGACGCCCGTGACGCCAGGCGTCGTCGTGGACTCGTCTCGCTGGTCGGGTGTCGGCAGGGCACGGAGCTCCAGGGGCAGATCGACGAGGCCGAGTGCGCCCTGGACCCAGCGCTCCACCTCGTCGGGCTCACCGACGAAGTCGACGAGGCCGGCGGCGAAGGCCGTCTCGGCGGCATGGGAACGTCCGTCGACGGACTCACCGGTGAATGCCTCGGCCACCCGGGGCCCGGCAAAGCCCACCGTCGCGCCGGCGTCGGCGGCGATCAGGTCACACAAGGATGCGTACGATGCGAACACGCCTCCGGTCGTCGGGTGGTGCAACACGGCGATCGAGCCCAGACCGGCACGACGCAGCCGACCCATCGCGGCTGCGGTCCGGGCCATCTGGATCAGCGAGACCATGCCTTCCTGCATCCGGGCGCCGCCGCTACGCGCTTCGACCAACACGGGAAGCCCGAGTTCGACCGCCCGGTCGATCGCCCGTACGACCTTCTCGCCGTGCACGACACCCATCGAGCCGCCGAGCACTCCGAAGTCGCCTTCGATGACCACGGCGTGTGCGGCACGTCCGGTACGTACCGACTCGGTGGCGAGGTTGGCGAGCTTGTCGGCGTAGCCGGGAAACCCGAGGGGGTCCGCCGAGGCGAGTCCGGTGTCCCATTCGTCGATGATCTGCAACAGTGCCATACCCGCAACCTTCGCAGCCCGGCCGACGCCGGACACGATTTCGTGCAACCGGCACGTCACTGCAGACGCAGGGCCACTTCGTTCTCGAGCAGACGACCCCGTTCGGTGAGCAGCCAGCGTGGCGCGTCGCCGACACCCCAGGTGTCGTCGACCGATTCGACCCGGTGCACGAGCCCGGCCAGGTCCCCGTCGACATCGGCCGGGTCGAGGGCATCGACGGGCACCCCCGCCCCGGTGCGGAGCAGCAGCTCGAGTCGTTCGAGCCGGGCGGCGTCGGCATCGAGCACCTCGGAACCGGCGACCGGGGAATGCCCCTCGCACAGCGCATCGATGAACCGTTCGGGGGTGTACACATGCCAGTAGCGGCGGCCCGCGCGGTAGCCGTGCGCGGCACACCCGACCGCCGCGTAGTCGCCACCCAACCAGTAGGTGAGGTTGTGTTCGCACCGGTGGCCGGGCCGGGCCCAGTTGGAGATCTCGTACCATTCGAATCCGGCGGCCGCGAGCTTCTCCGCGGCGATCCGGTACTTGGCCGCCTGGTCGTCGTCGTCGGGATGCCGGGCACGGTCCTTCGCCAGGGGCGTGCCCGCCTCGACGGTCAGCGCGTAGGCACTGACGTGGACCGGTTCGAGCGCGACGACCCGGTCGAGCGTCGCCTCCCAACTCGAGAGTGATTCGCCCGTCGCCCCGTAGATCACGTCGACGTTGCAGCCGATCCCCGCGTCGTGGGCCGCTGCGACGGCGCGGTGCACGTTCGCCGGGTCATGGGTGCGACCCAACGACGCGAGCACCTCGGGGTCCATCGACTGCACCCCGATCGACAACCGGTTCACGCCCGCGTCGACGAACGCGGCGAGCCGTTCGGCGGTCACGTCGTCGGGGTTGCATTCGACGGAGATCTCCGCGTCGCCTCCGGCGCCGGTCGCCGCGATGACCCGGCCGAGGTGGTGCGGGTCGACCAGACTGGGCGTGCCCCCTCCCACGAACACGCTGGTCACCTCCGGAGCATCCGCCACGGCCCGGGACGCCTGATGGATGCAGGCGTCCAGGTACCGGGGGGCGAGGCCGGTGCGGTCGGTCCAGGTGGCGAACGCGCAGTAGTCGCAACGGTGCGAGCAGAACGGGATGTGGATGTACACCCCGAACCGTTGGGACCGCGGGGCGGGTGGCGGCGTGTCCATCCGGTCGCTCGACGGGCTCACGGCGCCGCCCGTCGTCGATCGGTCAGCAACGTCCCCGCTGCCAATGCGGCGGTCTCGGCCCGCAGGACGTGGGCGCCCAGCGACGCGGCCGCCGACGCGCGTGCCACCTCGGAGTCGGTGAAGCCACCCTCCGGGCCCACGAGAAGACACCGGGCGCCTCCCGTGACCGGCGGTGCGCCCATCTGGGCGACGACCGCTCCGGGCCGCTCGACGACCTCGGTGAACGGCCGGACGCCCTCGATGGTGGGCAACCACGCCCGGCGGCACTGCATCGCCGCTTCGACCGAGATCCGCACGAGCCGTTGCTGCCGCTTGTGAGCCGCTGCGGTGTCCCACTGCACCACGCACCGCTCGGTCGTCATCGGCACGATCACGTCGACACCCAGTTCGGTGAGATGCCGGGTGACGTCGTCGATGCGCGACCCCTTGAGCAGTGCGAAGCCCACGGTCACCGGCTCGGAAGGTGCCGCGACGACCACGACGTCTCCGGTGACCTCGATCTCGGGACCGAACCGTGCCGGTCGCCACGCCCCGTGCCCGTCGCCGATCGTGAGCGGGTCGCCGTCACGCAAGCGCAGGACTCTCGACAGATGATGGCGGTCGACGTCGGCGAGCACCGGCGAGGCGAGGTCGTCGACGAACGCGTGGGGACCGCCGGAGCCGTCCGGGTCGGTGCCGATCCCGTTTCCCGCCGGCTCGGCGGGCTCCGGTGGCAGGCGGCCGGCGGCCGTCCGCTCAGCCCTTGAACGCCGAACGGACACGCTGGAAGATCCCCTCGCCCTGTTCGGAGATCTCCTCGCCGCGCAATGCGCCGAGCCGGCGGACCAGGTCGGCCTGGTCTTCGTCGAGGTCGGTCGGCACCTCGACGGTGATCGTCACCAACAGGTCGCCTCTTCCCCGGCCCCCGAGGCGGGGCACGCCGAGGCCGCGCAGGCGGAGCACCGTGCCCGGCTGCGTGCCGCGTTCGACACGGATCTCCTGTGTGTCGTCGAGTGTCTCGACCGCCAGTTGGGCCCCGAGGGTCGCCTGGGCGAAACCGACCGGCAACTCGAGGTGCAGGCCGTCGCCGTCGCGGGTGAATCGCTCGTCGGGCTCGATCATCAGGTGGACGTACAGATCGCCGTAGGCACCACCGCGGGGACCGACCGCGCCGAGGCCACTCAGCCGGAGCGTCGAGCCGGTGTCGACGCCGGCGGGCACGTCGACCGTGTAGGTCTTCTCGGCGAGGATGCGCCCCTCGCCGTTGCAGGCGGGGCAACCATGCTCGATGACCTTGCCCCAGCCGCCGCAGCGGCCACAGACCCCGGCGGTCACCATCTGGCCGAGCAGTGACTGGCGGACGCGACGAACCTGACCGGTCCCACCACAATCCGGGCACGTGATGGGTGCCGTCCCCGCCGCGGCGCCGGTTGCCTCGCAGTCTTCGCAGGGCACGGCGGTGCGCACGGTGACGGGTACCTTGGCACCGAAGACCGCGTCGACGAACGCGACCCGGGCGGTGACCTCGAGGTCCTGGCCCGCCGGCGGCCCTGTCGGTCCACCGGTTCCGCCCATGCCGTTGCCGAAGATCTGGCTGAAGATGTCTCCGAGGCCGCCGCCACCGAAACCGAACGGGTCACCGCCGCCGGTCGCGCCGACCCCGTCGGGACCGTAGCGGTCGTACCTGGCGCGCTTGTCGGGGTCGCTCAGCACCTCGTAGGCGACGGCGACCTCCTTGAACCGCGCCTCGGCCTCGGGGTCGTCGGGGTTCGCGTCCGGGTGCAGTTCGCGGGCGCGTTGGCGGTACGCCTTCTTCAATTCGACCTGCGTGCAGGTGCGTTCGACCTGGAGGAGTTCGTAGTAGTCCGTGGTCACGAAGCCATCAGCCTTCTGTCAGTCGTCGTCCGAGTCGCCGGCTCACCAGCGCCACGGCGGCCAATGCCTGGGGGTAGTCCATGCGCGTGGATCCGAGCAGGGCGAGACTGCCCGCGGGCGAACCGTCGATCTCATAGGGTGCCACGACCACCGAACAGTCCGCGAGTGGTTCCATGCCGGTCTCGGTTCCGATCGCCACCTGCAGGCCACGGTCCAACACGTCGCGCAACAGCGTCACCACCACGAGTTGCTGTTCGAGAATGGTCAGCACCTCGCGCACCGTTTCGATCGCTTCGAAGGACCCGGCCATCTGTGCGGTTCCGCCGACGTACACCTGCTCGGACTCCGCAGGACCACTCGTCGCCTCGGCTGCGGCACAGGCGCGCAAGACGGGGTCCACGGCCCGGTCGCCCGTCAGCGCAACGGTCGCGATGTCGGTGAGGGGCCGACCGTCCAGATGCGTCGCCAGCGCCGTGGTCACGCGGGCCAGGACGTCTTCCGACGCCGGCGAGTCGAGTTCGATCATGCGCTTCTCGATGCTGCCGTTGGCGAGCACGGCGACGAACAACACGGTCTGCGGGGCGAGCTCGACGAGCTGCACCGATCGCACCGGCGCCGCCGTCGCCACCGGCCCGACCACCACCGCCGCCTGATGCGTGAGCCCCGCGAGCAGGTGCGTGGTGGCGGTGAGCATGTGCTCGATTTCGCCGTGGGTCGTGTCGAAGAACTCACGGACCCGGGCGGCCTCGTTGGAACCCAGACGGATCCGCGGACCGGTGAGGTCGTCGACGAACGCCCGATACCCCTTGTCGGTGGGGACGCGGCCGGCGCTGGTGTGCGGTTGGTAGAGGTAGCCGTCGGCTTCGAGCTGGGCCATGTCGTTGCGGACGGTCGCCGAAGACACGTCGATGCCTGGCGCGCGGGTCACGTGCGCCGATCCGACGGGCTGCGCGGTGTGGATGTACTCCGACACCACGGCCCGCAGAATCGTCGACTTGCGCTCATCGAGCATGCGGAGTTCCTGGGAGAAGACGACCGGTCGAGACGACGACCGGCCCGGCACGCGGATCGTGCCGGCACTGGCACTCGATGATACCGAGTGCCAGCAGTCGTGCACACGGCACGAACGGACGCGGCGCCGGGGTGTCGTCAATCGTCCAATTTGAGCGCGGAGACGAACGCCTCCTGGGGCACCTCGACCCGACCGATGTTCTTCATCCGCTTCTTGCCCTGCTTCTGGCGCTCCAGCAGTTTGCGCTTCCGGGTGATGTCGCCGCCGTAGCACTTGGCGATCACGTCCTTCCGCTTGGCCTTCACGGTCTGGCGGGAGATGATCCGCCCTCCGATCGCCGCCTGGATCGGCACGTCGAACAGCTGGCGGGGAATGAGCTCACGCAGTTTCTCGGTCATCCGCCGCCCGTACGACTCGGCCTTGTCACGGTGCACGATCATCGAGAACGCGTCGACGGGTTGTGAGTTCAACAGCACGTCCACCTTGACCAGGTTGCCGACGACGTCGCCGGCCGGCTCGTAATCGAGGCTGGCGTAGCCCTGGCTGCGGCTCTTGAGTTGATCGAAGAAGTCGGTGACGACCTCGGCGAGCGGCAGCCGATAGGTGATCTCCATCCGTTCCGGCGAGAGGTACTCGATGGTGCCCAGCTCACCCCGACGGGCCTGGCACAGCTCCATGATCGTGCCGGTGTAATCGGTCGGGGTCAGGATCGTGGCCTTCAACCACGGTTCCGCGATCGCTTCGACCTCGGCCATCGGCGGCAGATCCGACGGATTGTCGATGGCGACGGTGTCACCGGCGGTGGTGGTGACCTGGTACTGCACCGAGGGGGCCGTGGCGATCAGTGACAGATCGAACTCGCGCTCGAGCCGTTCGCGGACGATCTCCATGTGCAGCAGGCCGAGGAATCCGCACCGGAAACCGAACCCGAGAGCCCCGGATGTCTCGGGTTCGTAGGTGAACGACGAGTCGTTGAGCTGCAGCCGGTCGAGCGACTCGCGCAGCGTGGCGAACTCGTCGCCGTCGACCGGGTAGATCCCGCAGAACACCATGGGCTTGGGGTGCGCATACCCTTCGAGCGCGGTTTCGGCCGGGCGCGCCGCGGTCGTGACGGTCTCACCGGAACGTGCCTCGCCCACGTCCTTCACTCCCGCGATCAGATAGCCCGTCTCACCCGGGCCGAGAACCTCGACCGGCACCGGACCGGGTGAACGCACCCCGACCTCTTCGGCGTCGTGGACCGTGCCCGCCTGCATGAACTTCAGGCGGGCGCCGGTGGCGAGGCGTCCGTTCATCACCCGAACCGACGACACCACCCCGCGGTACGCGTCGAAGTGCGAGTCGAAGATGAGGGCCTGCAGTGGCGCGTCGGCATCGCCGGTGGGAGGGGGCACCCGGTCGACGACCGCGTCGAGCAGTTCGGGCACGCCTTCACCGGTCTTCGCGGAGATCCGCAGCACCGACGCCGGATCCAGACCCAGAAGCCCGGAGATCTCCTCGGCGACCCGATCGGGCTCGGCGGCCGGCAGGTCGATCTTGTTCAGGCACGGCACGATCTCGAGGTCGTTCTCGAGCGCGAGGTAGCAGTTCGCCAAGGTCTGGGCCTCGATCCCCTGGGAGGCGTCGACCAACAGGATCACCCCTTCACAAGCCGCGAGCGACCGCGACACCTCGTAGCCGAAGTCGACGTGGCCGGGCGTGTCGATGAGGTTGATCACATGATCCGCGTAGTCGAGGCGCACGCTCTGCAACTTGATCGTGATCCCCCGTTCACGTTCGAGATCCATGGTGTCGAGGTACTGGTCACGCATCGCCCGTGGGTCGACTGCGCCACACACCTGCAGGATCCGATCCGAGAGCGTGGTCTTCCCATGGTCGATGTGGGCGATGACGCTGATACAGCGGAAGTGCTCGAGATCGGTCATGGATTCCAGGCTGCGCGATGAGGGGACAACTTTTCCGGCTTTCACTGGTCATTCGTCGGGCACGGCACGGCGATGAAGCGGTCGTGGTGCTCGTTGGTCGGACTCGCCTGTCGGCTCGTCGTCTGGGTGCGACCCATTCCGGTCGGGTGCGGCGGGGACGGACCTGTCAGCGTACCGACCGCCCACGCCGAGCCTCGCAGACTCCCCGGGGCACGAGCATCCCGGAGCGGCGGCCGCCGCTCCGGTTGGGAGGCGACGGGCCGGGCCGACTAGCGTGGCAGCGCTGTACCGAGGCATCGTCGACGAGGATCGCAGTGGCGAACATCAAGTCCCAGATCAAGCGCAACCGGCAGAACGAGAAGGCCCGCGCCCGCAACAAGGCCGTGCGTTCCGAGATGCGGACCCGCACCAAGCAGGCGGCCCTGGCGATCGAGCAGGGTGCAGAGGGCGCCGACGAGGCCGTCCGTCAGGCGATCAAGCGGATCGACACCGCCGCCACGAAGGGCGTCATCCACCGCAACGAGGCCGCCCGCCGCAAGTCGCGCCTGATGAAGAAGGCGAACGCGGCGAGCTGATCAGCTCGCAACTCGGGTCCGCCGGGATCCGGAACCTCGTCGGCTGAGCCGGCACAGGCGGGCGACGAGCACCTCGAGGACGAGTTCGCCCGGCCAGGCCGCGCCCCCGCCTCGCAGGGTCAGATCCGCTTCGGCACACAGCGTCACCGCTCGTCGAGCGCCTTCCGGACCCAAGGCCCGTGCGCTCGCCAGTGCCTTCTTGGCGGGGAACGTCGACCCCTTCAGACCGAGGAGCGCCGCGGCGTCGCGCTCCCCTCCGACATCTGCACCGGACAGCCGTGCGATACGCAGCACGTTCGAGGTGAGCGTGGCCATGACCTGCAACGGATGCCGCC
>JBDZUV010000153.1:0-6817 GCA_040255345.1 Actinomycetota bacterium
GCACGCGGTCGATCTCGGCCAGCGCGGACAAGGCCCGGACGGTCTCGGCCACCGAGTCTTGACGGTCCTTGGCCGGGACGATGGCGACGACGGTCGTCACAGGGTCACCTCTCTTGGTCGACTGGCCGATGCTTCTCGCCGAGTGCCCGATCTGGGTCCGTCACGGACCTCGATCAGGATCAGGAACGGGCCCAGATACACGAACACCAACGCCGTCACCAGGATCCCCGAGTCGTTCAGCAACCACCCGACGACCCCGAGCACCAGCGCGGCGGTGACCGCGGCACGTCGTGGAGTCCGGGCCGGCAACAAGTTGGTCCACCCTTTCGCCACGACCAGGACGTACAGAGCGTAGATCGCGACGATCGGCACCGCCCAGGACCAGTTGCTCTGCCACAACACGGCCATCGAGTTGTTCCACTTCTCGGCGATGGTCGAGCGCAGCAGGTCGAGATCGCCCTGACCGGTCTCGAGGAAGAACCGGCCGATGTGCGTGCGTTCGTCCGCGGGGCGGAGCGCGTCGAAACCGACGGCGGCGACGAGCACCACCAGCGCCGCCGCGACCGCGACCACCACGTAGCGCCAGCGCAGGGCGCGCCCCGCGAGCACCCAGACCAGCACGCCCAGGACCGGCACCAGGGTGAGGACCCCACCGACGTCGGCTCCCATCCAGGGGGCGCCGTCGACCAGCACGGCGATCGCCGCCACGGTGACCACCAGCCACAGCCGTCCCCGCCGGTCGTCAGGGTCGGACCGGCCGTCGTGGTGACGGTCCATCAACCCGGCACACAGGATGATCGAACAGGTCGCGAGGATCGCGAACACCGCATTGTCGGTGCCGAAGTAGCGGAACCCGACGTTCGGGGCACTGCCGAAGAAACTCCCGAGCACCAGATGGCCGCCGGTCGCCAGATCGACCGTGATGAGCGTGAAGGTCGCGCCGCAGATGACGATGAGGGGATCGAGCGCGGATCTGCGCAGCGGCTGGACCAGCAGCCCGATCGCGACCGCGACGGCCCACGACACCGGTATCGACCAGTAGCCCAGCGACGAGGTCGCCGTCGAGAAGCGGAGCAGGAACGTCACCAGCGGCCACGCGGCACACGAGAGCGCGGCCACTTCGAGCGCGCGGCGGCCACGCGGACCTGGTCGGCGGCGTCGCAGCAGAAACAGGGCACCGAGGAACACCACGACGCTGACCACGATCAACGTCATCCGCATGGCCGGCAGTGACTCCGAGCGCGCCGTGAGCATCTGGTCGAGCACCGTGAGCGACTCCCACGTCGGTCGCCCCGGGGTGATCCGGAGCGCGGTGCCGTGCATCGTCGCCGGCACGTCGACTCCGAGCACGGCCAACACGCTGGGAGCCAGGTCGGTGAGCGTGACGATGCCCGAACGATGGGTCGACGGCGAGGCGAGTTCGCCCTGCTCCAGGCCATCGCCGAAGGCGACGAGCGGGCTCATCCCATAGGGGCTCGCCGACGGGGTGACGCCCACGACCAGCACCAGCGTGCCCGGGTCGACGCCCCGTGCGAGGTCACCGATGATCGCATCGGTGCGGGCGAGTGCCCCACGTTGGGTGCTCTGCTGTCTCGCCTTGGACTGCTCGGCGCGGTAGTCGATGGCGCGCTCGGTTTCCCCCGGGTCGGCCACGACCACATCGGCGCGTTCCAGTGCGTCGAGCACGCTGCCACGGAATGCGGCACGGTCGACTCCGAGGCCGAACGGCGCCGCAGGGTCGTTCCGGAGCAGCCCCATGCCGACCGTGCCGTCGGCGACCAGCCCGTCGGGATCGGTGACGGCCAACGCCGCCGGGGCACGACGCACGACGCGACCGTCCGCGGCGTGGATGCTCGAGTTGGCCACCACCGCGACGCCGTGCCGGCTCTCCGCGAGGGCCACGCCAAGCGCACCGACGTCGGTCGCCGTCCCCGACGAGTCCGACTGCATGGCGGGCACTCCGGGCAGCACCACGCTGCCCGTGACGTCGTGACCGACCCGCAGTTCCTGCGCCCGGTCGGCGCGCAGGCCATTGAGGGTCTCGTGCGCGTCGACGGCGGTCGACCCGCTCGACCCCGAGGCGAGGATCGCCCCGGCTCCGAGCGACGCGTAGGCCTCCGCGGCGTCGGGGCGCAACGCCGCGGTCTTGACCCGCATCGCGCCGATGACGCCCTGTTCGGAGAGCCGGTGGAGGTTCGGCATCGTCTGCGGGTCGATGTCGTCGAGGCTGAGCCGCGGAACACCGATGATGAGTACCTTGTCGGCCTCGGGCAGCGATTCCGAGCCGACCGTCTGGCCCAGGTCGGCGGTCCAGTACGACACGATGCCCGCCAGGATCAGCACGGTGATCAACAGCCGGCGCGCCCAGCGGGTCACGGCTCGGCTCCCGCACGCCGCCGCAACCGATCGGTCACGACGCCGAGTTCGGGCGTGCGCAACAGCGCCAGGAGCGCCACCGCGATCGCCACACCCGCCGCGCTCGCGGCGAGACCGGCCACCACCGCCTGCGAACGGCTCGACCAGCCGATCACCGACGCGATCCAGGCCGCGGCACCGATCGCCGGCACGCTCGCGACCAGCGAGCGGGCCAGCGCGCCGCCCACCGGTAGCGGCTCGCCGACGTGACGGCGGACGATACCGAACAGCACCACACACCCGGCGCCCAAGCTGACCGCCTGGATCAGGCCGAAGAGCACCAACAGGGCGGTGCCGTGCACGAAGCCGGTCGCCACCACCATGCCGACGACCGCGGCCACGGTCGAACCCAGGTTCACCAGCGTCGGCGACCGGGCATCGCCGAGAGCGTACGACGCACGGGTGAGCAGGAAGTACACGCTGAACGCGCACAACCCCGTCAGGAACCCGGCGAGCGTCGCGGCGACCAGTCGCACCCCGGCCGCATCGAGCTGGCCGATCCGCACGACCGACAGTGCCGGCGCCGCGGCGACGGCCAGAAGGCCGCTCGCCGGGATCAGCAACAGCAGGTTGAGCCGCATCCCGCGGGTGAGTTCGGCCGCGAACCCGCTGCGGTCGTCTCTGGTCGCCAGGCGCGACAGGCGGGGGAACAACGCCGTGAAGATCGGGTAGGCGATGAGCGCGTGGGGCAGCAGGAAGAACATGAAGGCCGTCTGGTAGGCGATCACGCCGCCGTCGACGCGCCCCGCCAGGATGATCGTCGCCCCGACGATCACCTCGTTGAGCCCGACGTGACCGGCCGCCCAGGCACCCTGACGCACCAGTCTGCCGAGCGAGAGGCCCCGGGTCCGCCACCGGGGCCGCAACCCCAGACCCGCGTTCCACAGGGCCACGAACGGCACGACCGTCATCGCCACCGTGCCCGCGAGGGTGCCGGCCCCCAGCAGGACCTTCTCGCCGACGGTCAGGGTCAGCCCGGCCGCCGGGTCGTGACCGTGGGCGAACACGACCATCGTGATCGTGACGACGATGTTGTTGAACACCGGTGCGATCGACGTGGCGAGGAAGCGGTGGTCGGCCTGCAGCAGTGCACTGGCGACCGCCCCGACCGCGTAGAACACGAGCTGGGGCATGATGAACCACAGCAGGAACGCGCCGATGCGCACCTGGTCGGCCCGCACCGCCTCGGAGGTGCCGATGGTCAACACCTGCATGATCCAGGTGCCGCCGAACATCCCGATCAGCGCGACGACACCGACGTAGACACTGCCGCGGGTGGCGAGCACCGATCCCAGGTGCCGGGCCGCCGTGGTGTCGGGCGCGTCGGCGCCGGCCCGGTCCCGTCGTCCCCGCGTCGCCCCGGTGAGCAACTCGACGAAGCCGGGGACCAACACCGAGAACAGCACACCCCCGGCCAGCAATTCGAACAGGACGTTCGAGACTTCGTTCGCCCGCTGGTAGGAGTCTCCCAGATACGCGATGCCCAGCGCTCCGGCCACCGCGATCACCCGCACGAACCCCGTGATGCGCGAGACGAGATTGCCGACGGTGATCAGGGTCGCAGCACGGCCGAACGACGCTCGACGCGGTTCGTCGGTGACGCCGCTTCCGAGCGCGGTGTCCACGACGGGGTCGTGTGGCAGCGCGTCCGGTCCGAGCATTTCCGGCGGCGCCGCGAGCGGCACCGTGCCGGAGTCGGGGCCGGTGTCGGGGCCGGAGTCGGTGTCGGGGCCGATGGCAAAGGCCGCGGACAGCGATGGATCGTCCGACTCCGACATGGTGGCACAAGGCTACGTGACGATCATGGGAATCCCGGGCTCTTGTCTCGGCGCTGATCGTCGAAGGTCTACGGTGAGACGACCGTCCCACCGAGCCCAAGGAGTGAGTTGATGAGCGACGACGAGACCCAGGTGCGCGAACGGATCGCGGGACTCCTGCAGCACGACGATCCCAAGTCGATGTCGAACGAGGCGTTCCGTGGCGCGCAGTTCGACGCCGGGCTCGCATGGGTGCACTTTCCGGAGGGTTCCGGTGGTCTCGGCCTGCCGCCCCGGCACCAACGCATCATCGACTCCGAGCTCGCGAAGGCCGGCGCCGCGCCTCCCGGACTCGGTCAGTTCTTCGGGTTGACGATGGCCGGGCCGACGATCGTCACCAACGGCAGCGACGCCATACGTGAGCGGCTGCTCAAGCGGGCGTTCACCGGCGAGGACGTGTGGTGTCAGCTGTTCTCCGAACCGGGCGCCGGGTCGGACCTCGCCGGTCTGGCGTGTCGGGCCGAGCGGGACGGCGACGAGTGGGTCATCAACGGTCAGAAGGTGTGGAACACCGGCGCGCATCTCGCCGACCGGGGCATGCTGGTGACCCGGACCGACCCGAACGTGCCCAAACACAAGGGCATGACGTACTTCGCGCTCGACATGCACGCCCCCGGCGTCGAGGTACGTCCGCTGCGCCAGATCACCGGTGAGGCCGAGTTCAACGAGGTGTACCTGACCGACGTGCGGGTTCCCGACGCCGACCGGGTCGGCGACGTGGGCGAGGGGTGGCGCGTGGCGATGACCACGCTGTCGAATGAGCGCACGACCATCGGCGGCGGGGGCGGCGGGGTGCCCCGGCCCGGGTCGGGGTCGATCGCCGAGGCGGTCCGGATCTGGCGGGAAGAGCCCGTGCAGCGCTCGGCGGTGAACCGTGATCGGCTCATGCGACTGTGGTGCACCTCCGAGGCGTTGCGGATGACGAACATCCGTGCCTCACAGAACCGCAAGGCCGGCAACCCGGGCCCCGAAGGGTCGATCGCGAAGCTCGCGTTCGCCGAGAACAACATGGACGTCTACGAGTTCTGCGTCGACCTGCTCGGCGCGGCCGGTCTGGTCGACTACGACTTCACGATGCGGCGCTCCGAGATGCTGGGCCTGTTGGGCCCGCCCGGGTCGAGTCGCAAGATGTTCCTGCGGTCGCGTGCCAACTCGATCGAAGGTGGCACCTCGGAGATCCAGCGCAACATCATCGGCGAACGGGTGCTCGGACTGCCCGGCGAACCCCGGGTCGACAAGTCGGTCGCCTGGGTCGACGTCCCCCGCAGCTGACCCACCCCCAACCCCGAACTTCGGGACATTTCCGGCGTTCCGGCGAAGTTGTCGCGCTGCATTCGGCAAGCAAGCGGGTTTCGTCGGCCTGTCGCCACCCATGGTCGGCCGACGACCGATCGCAATCGGGGGCCGAGCCCGGCGGAGGGCCGCACCCGGCGCTACGTCCGGCAAGCGGCAGACGTGCCCGCCTCGGGCTCGACGACGCGAAATCCGTTCAGGCGAGCGGCCCGGCGCGCGCGACGCTGACCCCGTGGCCGTGACGACCTTCGCCGATCCCGGTGCCTTTCTCGACGCCGCCAGGCCGTTGTTCGTCGCAGATCCGCTCAGCACGAACGTGATCGCGGTGGTGGCCGAACGTATCGCCTCGGCGGTTCCGACGGAGGCCGCGGCCAGCCGTTGGTTCGCCGTCTCAGACGATGGAACGGTGACCGGCGCCGCCATGGCGAACGCCCCGTGGAACCTGTTCGTCTCGGCGATGCCCTCTGGAACAGCGGCACGGCTCGCCGCTCATCTCATCGACGAGGAGGTTTCGATCCCCGGCGTCAGCGGCGAATCCACGGCCGTGGCCGAGTTCGTGGCGGCCTGGACCGTCCGATCCGGCCAACGCGCGCGCCGGGTCGGTGGTCGCCACGTCTACGTGCTCGACGAACTCGACGTGCCCACGGGCATCGACGGCGAACCACGACGGTTTCAGGCCGATGAGGCGCCATTCGTCGCCGCATGGTTGGCGGCGTTCCACGACGAGGCCGTCGCCGACGATCCCGACGTCGACACCCGGGAGATGGCCGAACAGCGCATCGGCAACGGAGAGATCTGGGCCTGGTCGGTCGATGATCAGCCGGTGGCTCTGGCCGCGTGCAGCGCGCCGACCGTCGGTGTCGCGCGCATCGGACCCGTCTACACCCCGTCTGATCAGCGTCGACGCGGCTACGGAGCCGCCGTCACCGCAGCCGCGGCCGGGGCCGCCTTCGCGGCCGGCGCGACCCGGGTCATGTTGTACGCCGACGTCGACAATCCCACATCGAACGGCATCTACCGACACCTCGGCTTCCGCATCGACCACGGCGGCGAGCAGTACCAGTTCGACTGACCCCTACCGGCTGCGGACGGCAACGGCGTGGGCCGTCCGGGCATCGGGCGTCCGCGTGTCGCGATCGTCGTGACGCCACGTGAGCGGCCCGTCACCTTCCGAACCGATACGAGCGCTGCTTGCTGAATGCAGCGCGACAACTTCGCCGGAACGCCGGAAATGTCCCGAAGTTCGTGCAGGGGGGTGGGGTGGGGGGTGGGGGTGGGGGTCAGCCGTTCTT
>JBDZUV010000154.1:0-6790 GCA_040255345.1 Actinomycetota bacterium
GGTGCACGCCGGTGTCCCACACCGGATACCAGACCGCCTCGGCGAGTCGGGCCGCGTCGTCGGCCCGTCGACGGTGGATCACCGCCAGATCGAGGTCGCTGTTCGGCCACAGGCCAGCGCGCCCGTAGCCGCCCAGCGCGACCAGGGCGAGCCCGTCGGCGTCGAATCCGGTTTGCTCCAACGCGGCGGCGAACACGCCGACGAGCCAGTCGTCGGTGAGCTCGGTGAGGGCACGGCGGAACGCCTCGCCGCCCACACCGGTGTCGGCGACGAGGCGTTCCCGGGCTTCCCGGTACGCCGCGGGGGACCCGAGGCGACGCTCGGGGTTCACACCGCACCATCGCCACGTGCGCCCGTACGGGTCGGCGGGTTGCCGAGTACTTGCTCGCAACGGGCCGTGCCGCCGGAACCGAACGCCGGCCCGGGCCTCATCGACCGCGTGAGGGTCGGTGTGGACATCCAGGTCATGCCGCTGGTGTCCATGGTCCTTCCTTTCTCGACCGAGTGGGGTGATGTGAAGTCTCGGCGCGGGGGGTTTCCCGCTGGTTACCCAAGTGTTTCCAGTTCGTGAACTCCGTCGCGGGCGACCCCACGGCACGCTGTCGAGACACGGATCGAACGCGCCATGGTGCATGCGCACGGTGATCGACGGAGCGAATCGACTCGAGCAACGAATTCTCTGCGACTCACCGGGCGCCGGGAGCGCATCCGCCCCTGCCCTTGCCGGGGTAGCACGACCGCGACGGATCCCACCACGCTCATCGCGCCTCGCGCCGGCGTGCGCAGCGGCTGGCCTGCTTCATCGGCACACGTATCGCAGTGTACGACGTGCTCGAATACCTGGCGTCGGGGATGACCTCGACGCAGATCGTTGCAGAGTTCCCGGAGCCCACCGCTGAGCACGTCCGGGCCGCGATCGAGTTCGCGGCACTTCGGGAACGCCGACTCGCCACGGCGTGAAGCGCGATCCGTTAATCGTGACCGGGCCGTGAAACCTCTCCGGGTGGTCGGGGTCTTCTCGAGCGGGATGCCGCGGCCGAACTGATCGGCCTGTCGCCCTCGCCGCGGATGCCTGGCTCCGCGACAAGATTGGTCGCTGTGCTTGGGGAGCGTTCGGCAATCCATCTTCCGAGCTTCGGCTGTGCCAGTGATGTCGGACCGATCGGGGCGCGTCGAATGCCTTGCGAGCGCGCCGGAACTACGCTGGGACTGCTGGACCCGGCCTCATTGCGGATCTCCCGCGACGCGTACGCGCCTCGCAGTCTGCGGCAAGCCTCCGGGTCCAGTGCCTCGACGCACCGTTCTCTCCTGTTATACGTACACGCACAGAAGGCACCAGTTGACAGGAGCTGAACTCTGTGCTTTGATCACGGCGGGGTGGCGGCGGCAACCGCCACCCCGCCCAACAGAGAGCCGGGCTCTCGGTCCAACACCCAGAAGCATAGCCCGGCTCCGCGACACACCAGGAGCCCCATATGCCCAATCGAGACATCGCCAGGGAGATCGACATCTGGCGCCGCACATGTGCGACGAGCTACTCGCCGGTCGGAGCAACCGATCGTGCGAGTCACGATTCCCGCGGCGTCACGAGCGGTGCGCTCGGTCGGCGCGTGGACTTGGGACTCGACCCCCCGGGGGCCTGCGGCCAGGCGCCGGGTGACGGCGAATGATGAGATCCGCGGCGCGATGTCACACCCACCTATTACAACTGTTCATCGAGGAGCTGGCCAGCGGGGTCGGCTCGGAGCGTGGGAGGACCACATCATGACCTTGTCCTATGACGACCTGAAGGCCGCGGTCGCCGGAGATGGCGTCGGCATCCGAGCGAAGCTGAGGCTCGAGCCACTTGAAGGCCCCGGCGGAAAGGTGTTCCCGCCGACCTACGGCGTGGGTGATCGGGCGGAAACCAAGTACGCGATCGAAAAACGTCAGCAGGTGTCGAATGATGGCGAGGTGCAGACCGTCGAATCGGTTGTGCTCGCCTCGGTCGCTGACGTCGCGAACCGCCAGGAGCTGGCCCTTCTCGAGGCGTACCGCGCGGGTGAACTCTCACTCCCGGTCATTTCGACCGACTTCTCCGGAGCCGAGGGCGTCGAGGGGCTCGACCGCATCAGCGCCCTGGAAGCGCCCCACCGGGTCTTCGACTCGTTGCTGCGTGATTCGCTCCTCGACGGGCGCCTGTTCCGGATGAGTGATCCGGGCCGCGCGATCACCGAAGCGAACATTTCCAACGCGGCGGCGCTGTTCCACTGGGCACCGTCCACGTTGTTGTTCGGCGGTTGGGATTCGACCGGGCCCAAGGGTGGGCGCGGAGCCAAGTACGAACGAGCCATCACCTCGGAGATCGTTGCGCTCGACATCGCTCGTGGCGTCAAGACGAGTTCCCGGATCGACCCTGCGGGGATTGAACTCAAGGCAGGCACGCTCTATGAGGCCACGGTGGCCGACGCGGACACGGAGCTGCCATGGACGCTCGACCCGGCCGAGGCCGTGGGGGGCACGAAGAAGCCGGTGCCGGTCAAGGGTGGCGGCGAGGGATCCCCGGGCCGTCCATCTCAGGTGAATCACGGCAACATCACACCGTCGATCGATGACAAGGCGGGCGGCATCACGGCCGCGCGCATCGAGATGTCCACCGTGTTGAGCCTCATCCAGCTTCGGCGTCTTCGTTTTCCGGTCGACCACAGCGGGTCGCCGATCGATGCATCACGTCGTCGTGATGCGGAGATCGCGGCGCGCACGGCGCTTGCCGCTCTGGGTCTGGCCGCTGCGGTCCTCTCCTACGAAGACGGCTTTGATCTGCGAAGCCGTTGCGTGCTGGCCGCCGTCGACGACCAGCGGTTCGAACTCGTCAGGCGCGGGGCTGCTGAGGACACTTCGTTCACGCTCGACCGCGAAAGTGCACTCGCGCTCGTCGCGGAGGCGTCCACCAAGGCTGCCGAGTTCGGGCTGGCCTGGGCTGACGAGGAAATCCTCCTGACACCGGCTGAGCGCCTGGTGGAACTGGTGCGGCGCAGCCAGACCGTCGCCGAAGCGCACGACTCCGAGGAGGCGTGATGTTCACCGTCACGGTCGAATTGCTCACCGGACGGTACGTCGCCACCCAGTTCAACAACCGTTCGGAGCCCGAGTGGCCGCCGCACCCGGCGCGCCTGTTTTCCGCTGCGGTTGCGGCATGGGCCGATCACGGCGACATGGACCCCATCGAACGCGCAGCGCTCGAATGGTGGGAGAGCTTGGAACCGCCCACGGTCACCTGCAGCCTCGGAGCATTCGAGCTTGCTGCGCGACAAGTCGTCACCCATTTCGTACCGGTGAACGACATCTCGGTAGTCGCGCGAGACACGGCACGCACCTATGACAAGCTCGTGGAGGCCGAGGTCGACGCGGGAGATCCCGACTTCGATGATCGGGCGCGCGTCAAGGCAGACAAGCGCTTGGAGAAGGCGCGTGCCAAGGCCGTGTCCGACTCGGGGACTGTTACAGCAGGTATCGCATCGGTCGATCGCCTTGGCATCCTTCCGGCGCAGCGCTCCAAGCAGGGGCGGGCCTATCCGACGATGGTGCCCGTCAACCCTGTCGTGGCCTATCACTGGTCGACGTCTCCTGACGAAGACGCAGCCGGCACCGACCAGCACGTCGAAGCACTCGACGGGCTCCTGGGTCGTATCCCACGGCTCGGGCACTCGTCGACACCGGTTGCTGTCTCGATCGAAACCGGGGCCGACCCGGCTCGCATTGAAATCGACCTCGAGCCCGGGGATGCTCGGCGGACCCTCGGGTTGCGGGTTCCCACGACCGGTCAGGTGGAGAGTCTGATCCAGACCTACGAAGCAAGTGGTCGAGGCACCGAACCCAGGGTCATGCCCGCACGCCTCGTCTCCTACCGTCGTCCAGGCACCGAGACGGATCCTCCCGCGTCCACGATCGGCGAGCGTTGGATTCTGCTCGAACCCGATACGTCTTCCCGTTTGATGGTCCGGGACATTCCGATGGTTGCCAAGACCCTGCGTGCCGCACTCATGAGCGTGTGTGGCGAGGACGGTGCGGAGATCCCCGAGTTCCTCTCGGGCCATCGGCCACGTCCATCGGGTGCAACGGGATCCACGGCGCCGTCGGTAGCGCCACACCTGATGGTGCTGGGTCTTCCGTTTGCCGGATACCCGCGAGCGACGGGCGAGGTGTTGGCATTCGCGCTCGCGCTACCTGATTCCGGCGACGGTGCACAGGCGGATGCTGACCACTGGGCTCTGCTCCGCGACGTCGTCGATCGGTTCATGACCGAACGTCGCGGCCGGCTCACCTTCAAGGGAGGCTCGCGCCCGGTCGCCTTGCGACCGGCAGATCTTGACGACCTCCCGTATTCGGCCCGAAAGCGCCGCTGGACGCAGGCATCGACATCCTGGGTGTCGGTCACGCCTGTGGCGTTGGGTCGGAATCCCGGAAGTCTGGGCCACGCGGACTCGGCGAAACGTGAAGCTGCAGGGCAAAAGGCCGAATCGATCATCGCCGCCGCATGCGAGCACATCGGCCTGCCTCGTCCTGTCGGGGTCGAAGTTCTCCTGGACGCCCCGATCCGAGGCACCCGCCCGGTCCACACGTTCCCGCCCGCGCGGACTGGCAAGCTCACCCGTGTACAGATTCATGCGCGCCTCACGTTCGCCGAGCCCGTCGGGGGCCCAGTGGTGCTTGGCGCCGGGCGCTTCCACGGGCTCGGTTTGTTCGCACCGGTGGCAAGAGTCAGTGCCAATGGATCTGCGGTGGCCTCATGAGCCCACTCACCACTGCTGATTTCGCCGCATTCTTCGGCGAAGTCTGGGGCGGCGCCGAGCCGTTCGCCTGGCAGCAAGAGCTGCTCGAGCGCATCGTCGCCGAGCGTCGATGGCCCGACCTGGTCGACCTGCCGACAGGGCTGGGGAAGACCGCGACCGTCGACATCGCATTGTTCAGCCTCGCGATCGAGACGACGACCGAATCAGACCGCTCACTTTGGCAATTGCCGCACCGCATCGTGATGGTGGTCGACCGACGGGTGATCGTCGACCAGGCCTACGATCGGGCGTCGGCACTGCGCGAAGCGATTCTGGGCGCATCGGCCGACTCGATCGCCGGACACGTTCATAAGGCTCTTCTGCGACGAGCTGGACTGGCGGAGTCGGCAGACAAGGCCGGAGCCACGCCACCGCTGCTCACATCGGTGTTGCGCGGTGGCATCGTGCGCGACGAGGCCTGGGCTCGTCGGCCTGAGATTCCCGCGGTCATCGCGAGCACGGTCGACCAGGTCGGCTCGCGGTTGCTGTTCCGTGGCTATGGGTTGTCGACCGGAGCTCGACCGATCCACGCAGGGCTGCTGGCGAACGACACGCTCTACCTGCTCGACGAAGTGCAACTGGCCCGACCCTTCGCGGAAACGCTCGATGCAGTCGACCATTTGTCACGTCGCGGCGCGCCGCGGGCGGTGCCGCGTCGTTTCGGCATCGTCCAACTCTCGGCGACACCGGGAACCGAGGTCACCGAGCGGTTCCCGAGCACGCCGCTCTGTCGGCCGTCGGTCGCTCCGCACACCGTGGAGTCCGAGTCGCCCGTAGCGATCACCGCGCGACGGACCGGCAATTCGAAGCCTGCCGAACTGATCGAGGTGAAGGTGCCCACTGACGCCGGGAAGGCGAATGAGGCAATGGCCAAGGCTGCGGCAACCGCCATCCTGGCAAGACGCAGCGACGCCACACGGTTGGCGGTGATCGTGAACCGGGTGGACGCGGCTCGCCGGATTGCGCGGCGGCTTGCTACCGAGGCGGCGAAGGACGGCGGCTTCGACGTCGTCTTGTTGACCGGGCGGATGCGCCCAGCCGATCGCGACGACCTGCTCACCACCGGGCAGATCGGCCGTGCGGCGCTCGGTCCGGATATCGGCAGTGCTATCGATGAGGACCACGCCGCAGCGTTGGGTCTGAGTTCGCGTCTAAAACCCGGGCCCCGGAATGCCGAGGATCGGCCGGTCATCGTCGTCGCCACCCAGTCGATCGAGGCCGGTGCCGACTTCGATTTCGACGTCCTTGTCACTGAGTGTGCGAGTCTCGACGCGCTGCGGCAACGGTTCGGCCGAGTCGATCGTGACGGTCAGCGATGGGTGACTGGTCGGGTGGTCGAAAGTGCGGTGCTCTGCCGCTCGGTGGATGTGAGTGGCAAATCGGTCGACCCGGTGTATGGGTCCGCGATTCACGCGACCTGGCGCTGGCTGCAGCGCCAACAAAGTGTCGACTTCGGCTATCGCGCCATGGACGATCCGGACCGTGACGAATTGGCGACGTTGCTGCCACCGGTTGACCATGCGCCGCTGCTGTCGTCCAGTCATCTGGAGCGCTGGTGTCAGACGTCGGAGCGGGACATTTCGGCCGAGCCCGATGTCGTGCAATGGCTGCACGGGATCGAGGCGACCAGCGATGTCGCCGATGTACACGTCATCTGGCGGGAGGGCTTCGATCCGGCGTTGTTCGGTTGGGGTCCTGAATCCGTCGAAGACCGCGACGACAACGAAGTGGGCGAACTTCGGCGGCGGGTCACCGAGGCGATCGAGTTGGTGCCGCCGATGGCGGCGGAGTCCCTGGCCGTGCCGATCGGCGAAGTGCGCCGCTGGCTACGCGGTGACGGCGGCGACCCGACTCTCTCGGATGCGCCGGCAGCGATCGAGGGCGACCTGGGCCGACACGATGAGACTCGACTCGAGCGGCAGGTCTGCCGATGGACGGGCGACGGCATCGAGGTGATCGCGCCCGCAGCCATACGACCC
>JBDZUV010000016.1:0-36780 GCA_040255345.1 Actinomycetota bacterium
CCCGGGGAAACGACCAGGAGCGAACGAATGACCCATCGGACGCAACGAGCGTGGCTGTCGTCGAAGGTCGCCGACTGGCAGGAGACCCGCGACACGTTGCAGCTCTACACGCAGATCGTCGGCAAGATCCGCCTCGCGAACGAGCCGCTCCTGCAGCACTGGTGGAACGTCACGCTGTATCTGACCGCGCGTGGCCTCACGACCTCGCCCATGCCGCACCCCACCGGCCCGACGTTCCAGATCGACTTCGACTTCATCGGCCACGAACTCGTCGTCGCCACGGTCGACGGCGCCCGCGCGTCGATCCCGCTCGAGCCCCGCACGGTCGCCGACTTCTACGCCGAGGTGACGACGATGCTCGCCGACCTCGGCGTGGCCACGTCGATCTGGACGATGCCCGTGGAGATCGCCGGCGCGATCGACTTCACCGCCGACACCCGGCACTCGAGCTACGACGCCGACGCCGTGCAGGCGTTCTGGCTGACGCTGGTGGAGATCGAGCGGGTCTTCAAGACGTTCCGCGGGCGGTACGTCGGCAAGTCGTCTCCGGTCCATTTCTTCTGGGGCGCCGCCGACCTCGCCGTCACCCGCTTCTCGGGTCGGACCGCTCCCCCCCATCCCGGTGGTGCGCCCAACTGTGGACCGCACGTCATGTGGGAGGCCTATTCCCACGAGGTGTCCAGCGCCGGGTACTGGCCCGGTGGACCCGGCGCCGAGGGCACGTTCTACTCGTACGCCTACCCCGAGTCGCCGGGCTTCCGTGCGGCCACCGTCGCTCCCGGAGCGGCACACTGGGACGACGGGCTCGGCGAATTCGTGCTCGCCTACGAAGACGTCCGCACCGCCGCCGATCCCGACGCGGCCCTGCTGGCGTTTCTCCAATCGACCTACGAAGCGGCGGCCGACACCGCAGACTGGGACCGAGACCGACTCGAACGCACCCCCGAGGGAAGGACCGACCATGTCTGACACCGCACCCTGTGGCCACGTCGAAGGGCTCACGCCCGTGCAGCCGTCCAGTGACGGCTGCGAGGACTGTCTGCGCATCGGCGGACGCTGGATGCACCTGCGCCTCTGCATGCACTGTGGCCACGTCGGGTGTTGTGACTCTTCACCCAACCGGCACGCCACCGCGCACTTCCACGTCAACCCCGACCACCCGCTGGTCCGCTCCTATGAGCCCGACCAGGACTGGTGGTGGTGCTACAGCCACGAAGTGGCCTTCGACGTCGACGGCGCGCCGCCCGCACCCTCTCACCCCTGAGACCCAGCGGACGAGCGACTCGCACCCGTTCCCCGAGGTGCCCCTACGACTTGGGAGCAACCCGGGAACCGGCCACGAAGGTGACCGATCCCAACACCGCCGCGCCCACCGAACCCGCGAGTATCCCCTGTCTGGCGGCGTCGCCGAGCGCGATCGCGTCGGGTCCGCTGAACGCCAGATCGGTGATGAACAACGACATCGTGAAGCCGACCCCCGCGAGCAGCGCCGCCCCCAGTACCTGGGACCATGCCACTCCCCGGGGGAGCGTCGCCACCCCGAGCCGCACCGCCAGCCACGCCGCACCGGCGACCCCGACGCCCTTGCCCACCACGAGTCCGACGACGATCCCCAGGGCGACCCGACCGGCACCGGGAGCGCCTGCGGCGGCCAGCATCACGCCGGCGTTCGCCAACGCGAACAGGGGAACGATCACGAAGCTGCTCCAGGGGTGGAGGCGATCGAGCAGGAACCCGACCGGCGACCAGACGTCGCCTCGGCGTCGCACCTGCAGCGGGGTGCAGAACGCCACGGCCACGCCCGCGATCGTCGGGTGCACGCCCGACTGCCACGTCGCGTACCACACCAGCACGCCGACGAGCACGTAGGCCCAGATCTGGAGCACACCCACACGACGAAGGCCGACCATCGACGCGATGCCGAGGCCCGCCAGGGCCAGCCAGAACCACTCGATCGCCGACGCGTAGAAGCCCGCGATCACCACGATCGACCCCAGGTCGTCGACGATCGCGAGGGTCAACAGAAACACCCGGATTCCACGCGGCACCCGGGACCCGAGCACGGCCATGATCCCGACGACGAACGCGATGTCGGTCGCCATCGGGATCCCCCACCCGTGGCTCCCTGCGGTGCCGTGGGTGATCGTGGCGTAGAGCAGCGCAGGGACGACCATGCCGCCGAGGGCGGCGAGCACCGGAAGCCGGGCGAAACGCCGATCCGCGAGGCTGCCCTGGAACCATTCGAGCTTGATCTCGAGCCCCACGACGAAGAAGAAGACGGTCATCGCGCCGTCGTTCACGAACTCGTGCACAGACATGCCGCCCAGCCGACCCGCCCACCCGAACGCGAGGCGGGCATCCCACACCCCGGCGTACGCGGCCGCCGAACCGACATTGACCCAGACCAACGCGGCGACCGTGGCGCCGAGCAGCAGGATCCCCGAGGCCGCCTCGACGGCCAGGAACCGCCGGAGGGGCGCGACGAGGTACCGTCGGACGCGCGGTACGGTCCGGGATGGCTCGGGTCGCGTCAAATGCCCGATCGACCGGCGCCACGGTCGCGGAGCACCACGGTCGCCGTCGTCCCTGCGGAGTCGCTGACATAGTCGACCTTGTCGGCGAGAAACTGGATGAGCGGCAGGCCGAGACCGCGTTCGTGATGCAGGCGCTTCGGATCCTCGACGGGCGGGTGCACCTCGTCGGTGGCGTCGAGCCCGGGGCCGGAGTCGGTCACCGTGAGCGTGACGCCCCCGGCGTCCGCTCGACAGGTCACCTGGACCGGCGCCGCCCCCGACGGCGCTCCGGCCACCGCATCGTCATGGTCGCCACCCCCGACGGATCGGCCCGGGGAGCCCACGGGTGGCCGTGACCCGGTGCTGCGCCAGTTCGCCTCCATCGCATTGGCGAACAGTTCGGTCGCCACGAGTTTCAGGTCGGCGATCCGGGCATCGGTGAGGCTGGGAACCACACCGGCGGCGGCGCCGACCACGACGCGCACCAGGGCGAGGTATCTGGGATCTGACGGAAGCGTGAGACCGACGAATGCTTCGGGTGCGAGATCGACCATCGCGTGCTCAGGACCCGCCGAGCGCCGGGAACGAATCACGAATGGTGAAGATGCCCTCGAGGTCGGTGACCGCGAACAGGTCCCGGATCGGGCCCGGGGGAATCACCAGCGAGAGCTCACCACCGACCTCGCCGAGCCGGCGACGCGCCCCGATGAGCACACCGAGCCCCGTCGAATCGATGAAACCGACCGAATGCAGGTCGACCACGATCGACCGCGACCCGCCGATCAGCTCGATCAGGCGGGCACGAAACCGGGGCGCCGTGGTGATGTCGATTTCACCAGCGACCTCGAGAACCATGGAGTCTCCGAGCGGCCTGGTCGTGAAGGAAAGTTCCATCGAGGATGCTCCGCAGGGCGCCGGTGGACCTGAGCGGAGCCTACCCTGCGGATGGACCGTCGAAACCGGACCCTCCCCTCCGCCTGCCAGGAATCCACTGTTGCCGTCACCACCATCGCCGTCGTCGGGTCGCTTCGACGAGACACTCGACCGTCTCGAGTTCCGACTCGAGGGGTGGGCCGAGCCCGCCGGCGACGACATGCCTCCCGATCGTCCCCCACCCGACGATCGGCCGGACGGGCGAACCGACCGACGAACCGTCCACCGGGCGACCGAATCGGCACGCGCCGCCCACTTCGGTGACCACGAGCCGGCCGTCGATCCCACCGTACGGCGGCTGCTCGGCGTCGACCGTCTCTGGAACCACCAGGTCGACGCCCTCGACGCGGTGCTCGCCGGCCGTTCCACGATCCTCACGACCGGCACCGCCTCGGGCAAGTCGCTCGTCGCGCAAGCGGCGATCGGTACGGCGTGCGCGGGCACCCGACCTGCGACCGCGTTGTTCCTGCACCCGACCAAGGCGCTGGGACATGACCAGCTCCGAGCGCTGGACGCCCTCGGGTTGCCCGGCGTCGTCGCGGCCGCCTACGACGGAGACTCGAGCGACACCGAGCGGGTCTGGGTCCGCCGCCACGCGAACGTCGTGTTCACCAACCCCGACATGCTGCACGTCGGGATCCTTCCCCGGCACGGCCAGTGGGCGACGTTCCTGCGACGGCTGCGTTACGTGGTGGTCGACGAGGCCCACGCGCTGCGCGGCATCTTCGGGGGCCACGTCGCCCACGTGTTGCGGCGCCTCCGCCGGCTGTGCGCCTCGCTCGGCGCCGAGCCCGTGTTCGTGCTCGCATCGGCGACCGTCGACGACCCGGCAGGGATGGCCACGACCCTGACCGGCATCGACGACATCGCGGTGATCGACACCGACGGGTCGCCGCGCGGCGAACGCACGATCGCCCAGGTGAACCCCCCGCTCGTCGACGCGGAGACCGGAGCCAGGGTGTCGGCCCACCGTGTCACCGCCGCGATCGCTGCCGATCTGATCGCCCAGGGCCGCCGGACGATCGTGTTCTGCCGGTCGCGGCACAGTACCGAGACCATCACCGCGGCGATCCGGCGGAGCGTCGACGACGACCTCGCCGACAAGGTGCAGTCCTACCGCGCCGGGTACCTGAGCACGGAACGGCGCGAGATCGAGGCCGAGTTGTCACAGGGCCGCCTCCTCGGTGTGGTCGCCACCAACGCGCTGGAACTCGGCATCGACATCGGCGGCCTCGACGCGTGCATCGTCCACACGTTCCCGGGCACCGTCTCGTCGTTCCGGCAACAGATCGGACGTGCCGGGCGTTCCCAGGAACCGTCTCTCGCGGTCCTCGTCGCAGGTACCGACCAGCTCGACCAGTACCTGATGGCCCACCCCGACGAACTCATCGAGCGCGGCCCCGAACCGGTGGTGGTGAATCCCTCGAACGAGAACATCCTCGACCCGCAGATCGACTGTGCCGCGGCGGAAGCACCGCTCACCTCGGCCGATGCCGAGTACTGGGGAGCCGACCTTGACGACGCCGTCCGGCGTGGCGTCGTCGGTGACCGACTGCGCATCCAACAGCTCGGCAGCGGCGACGACGCCATGGGCCCACGGGCGGTGTTCGCCGGCAACGGCCACCCCGCCGCACGGATCTCGTTGCGCTCCGGCTCGGGACGCGAACTGCGGATCGTGGATCCCTCCGGCGCCCTGATCGGCACCGTCGACGCGGCGCGGGCGTCGAGCACGCTGTATCCCGGGGCCAGCTATCTGCACCGGACCGAACCCTTCCGGGTCGTCGCACTCGACTTCGACGCCGGGGAGGCGACGGTGGAACCCGACGACGGGACGACCACGACCCGCGCGGACTCCTCGACCGAGCTCGAACTGCTCGGTACCGACGCCGAGCGACGATTCGGGCGCATCGGGATCAGTCTCGGCCCGGTCGCCGTGCGCCACCAGGTCACGGGGTACTCCCGGATCGACATCGCCACCCGCCAGGTCGTCGACCGGGTTCCCTTGACGTTGCCGCCCGATTCGCTCGTCACCCGTGCGGTCCGGTACGTCTTCGGCCCCGAGGTGGTCGCGGCCGCAGCACTCGCCACCGAGCAGATCCCCGGCTCGCTGCACGCGCTCGAGCACGCGCTGATCGCGATGCTGCCGCTGTTCGCGATCTGTGACCGCTGGGACGTCGGGGGCATCTCGATGCCGTGGCACCCCGACACGCAGGCCGCCACGATCGCCGTGTACGACGGCTACCCCGGCGGCGCCGGGATCGCCGAGTTGGGTCATGCCGCGTGTGAAGCACACCTGGCGACCACCTTGGAGATGCTCGAGGCGTGTCCCTGCCACGGCGGGTGCCCCTCGTGTGTGCAGTCGCCCAAGTGCGGCAACGGCAACGAGCCGCTCGACAAGGTCGGCTCGATCGCCCTCGCCCGCGCCGCGATCGCCGCCGATGCCGGCTGAGGCGGTCGGCGAGGCGCCGACCACGGATCACCCCGGCGACTCGACGGCCATCGTCGACGACGCCTGCAGCTCGACCGCCGACCATCCCAGCCCGGGGAGCAACGCCACCGTCCTGGTGACCCGGACCGTCACGAGTGACGGCGCCCCGTCGTCGATCGCGGTCGTGACCGTCAGCGACGCGCCCGAGGCGGCATCGGCCGCCGCCTGCCGGGCGACGGCGGGGCGTGGGTCGACCGACGCGGCGCGCGCTCCCGCCCGCGCCGCGTCGACGGCCGCCACCTGCAGCGCGCCGAGCCTGGCGACCTCGGCCAGCCCGACGATCAGCAACGCCACGAACGGGAGCACGAGGGCGAATTCGATCGTCGTCTGGCCGTGCTCACGTCGGGCGCCGGCACCGCGCCCACACCGGCGTCGGCGCCCGCGTCCGCTCCCGCGGCCGGGAGGCCCGGGCCGGAACGGGATCACGTCACCTTGTCGATCACGTGATCGAACACGGTGTCGAACAACGTGCCGATCTTTCCCGACTGCGCGGCCCAGGCGACCAGCAGCAGCGCCAGGGTTGCGGCTGCGAGCAGGACCAGGGCGTATTCCGCGGTCGTCTGGCCCCGGTCACCGCCCGACCGGGCGCGGTCGGCCGAACGAGGGTGGGATCGGCCCGGTAGAGACCTGATGCGGAAGGCCAACCCGCACAGTGACCGGTACAACTCGATGAAGAACGTCCGCATGGGAACGCCTCGCTTTCATTCGTGGGTGATTGCGTCGAAGAACGATCCGGCGGATGGGTCCGACCGATGCGCCGCGTGGCCTCGTCCCGAGCTCTGCCCGGTGACGGACCACTGAACGCGCAACAGCGGGTGACCCGACCGTGACCTGTTGGGGGGCGTCGGCCCCGATCGATCAGGGGCCGGGGCTCCCGAGCGGGCCGAGGACCAGGGGCACCACGGCGATGAGCACGAACCCGGGCAGCGAACAGCAGACCAGGGGAACCAGCAGCCGCACCGACAGCTTCCGCACCTCGGTCTCGACCAGCCGCCGACGGTCGTCGCGCATGCGGTCGGCCAGACGGTTCAGTGCCGGTTCGACCGGGTCGCCGTCGACGTGGGCCGCGCGCAGAACGGTGATCAACGGCGCCACCACATCACCCAGCTCGGCGGTCACCGCGGCGAGCCGGTCGTCGAGAAGACTGCCGCGGTGGTAGCCGGTGACCGCGCGCCCGAAGCACGCACCCAGGCGCCCGCCGAGGTAGGGCGCGACCGCTTCGACCGTCTGGGGAACGGTCGCCCCGGTGTGGACCGCGACCGCGCACAACTCGGTCGCCAACAGCGTCTCGTCGACGAGCGCCGATGCGGCCCGGCGCCGCCGTTGCGCCGCGATGACCCGGGGCAGGTTCCAGCCGGCGACCCCCAGGCACAGCGCCGGCAGCGGCATCGTCGTGACGAGCAGCGCCGCGGCGACGATCGCCGCTCCCCGGACCCTGGCCGATGAGCGGTCGTCGTATTCTGATCGGTCACCCGGCGTGAAGCCGAGACTCTCCGACATCCAGCGGACCGACCGCGTGACCCCGACCAGGGGATCCCACGACGCCCGGCGCGTGCCGCGCACGCCGTCGACGTCACTCGGCCCCAACGCGGCGAGACGACGCCGGGCGGCACGCCGGCCGGCGGGACGGCGTCGGACGACACGAGACGTGCTCACCTCGGTCCCCCGTGGACCGACCGCACCAGACGCGTGGTCCACCACGCTCCGGCCGCCTCCATGCAGGCACCCACGACCACCGACGCGAGCGCAGCCGGGTGGTAGAGCACGCTGCCCGCCGCCCCCGGAAACCACATGAGTGCCACACCCCCGAAGATCGGGGGCACGACGACGAGCAGCGTCGCCGACGCCCGGGCATGCGCCGCGCCGGCGTCGATCTCGACCCTCGACCGCTCGTGTTCGCGGAGTAGCACCGCACCCGCTTCGAGCCCCCGGGCGCCACCGCCGGCCGCGCCGTGCACCATCGCGAGCACCGCGGCGACGATCGGTCCGGTCCGAGGCCCCGTCACCGACCCACCCTGATGACCACCGGCCCACATCGACCGCCCCACCGCGCCGTCGGTCCCGGCCGAACGCATCGAGGCTCCCAGTGACGCCGCCACGGCCCGCCCACCCGAGCCGCCGACGGACCGCGCGGCCCGCTGCAACGCGTCGGGGACCGCCGCGCCCGCGCGCACCGACCGTGCCGCGACCTCGAACACGGTGGCGACCTCCGCGTCGATCCACCGCCGGTCCCGGGCGCGACGTCGGCGGTGCACGAAACCAGGAGACACGGTGGCGAGCACCAGCGCGCCGACCGAGGCGACCGGACCCGCGACGAGCCAGGCGAGCGCACCGGTGACGCACAGACCCAGCAGCCGGCGGGTTCCGGGTGGGCGTGGCGACCGGGCGTGCGTCGGCATCGCCGCCGACGTGGTCGCACCCGTAGGCACCGTGGTCACCGGCCGACGCCGACGCCACGCCCGCCGAACTCCTCGACGCGTTCGATCCGCCGTTTCCCACCGGCCCCTCGGGTCAGGTGCACCACGAGTTCCACGGCGGAACGCAGCTGGGCTCGGGCCACCTCGATGCCGAGCCCGTGCCCCGCGGATGCCGCCAGCACCGCCAGCCGTTCGATCGCGTCACGGGTCGAGTTCGCATGCACCGTGGTCATCGACCCGCGATGTCCGGTGTGCATCGCCTGGATCATGTCGTGGGCCTCCGGGCCGCGGCATTCGCCCACGATGATCCGGTCCGGGCGCAACCGCAGTGCGGTGCGGACCAGGTCTGCGGTCGTGATCAGTCCGGCGCCTTCGGTCGAGGCACCCCGTGACTGCAGGCGGACGACATGGCCGCCGAGCAGGGCGAGTTCCGCCGCATCCTCGATCGTCACGATCCGTTCGGCCGGTTCGATGTGCGCGGCCAGAGCGTTCAACAGCGAGGTCTTGCCCGCTCCCGTCGGCCCCGACACCACGATGTTCCGCTGCCGCTCGACCGCCTCGATCAGACGGGCGGCGACGCGGGCGGTCGTGAAATCGGCGAGGTCGCGACCCTGCACGGTGAACCGGCGGATCGACAGGCACGGACCGTCGACCGCGATGGGGGGCAACACGACGCTCAGCCGGGAACCGTCGGCCAACCGGGCATCGACGATCGGGCTCGTCCGGTCGACCCGACGCCCCGACGCGACGAGGAGTTGTTCGATCGCCGCGTCGATGTCGCGGCGTCGCAACCACACCCCGGTCTGCTCCAGGCGACCGTTGCGTTCACGCCAGACCCGACCGGGGCCGTTCACCAACACGTCGGTGACCTCGGGATCGTCGAACAGTTCGTACAGCGCCGTCGACGCGAGCGGTGGCACGGCCGCGGCCGGCTCCCCACGGCGGTCGAGCACCCCGGATGTCACCGCTCAGCCCGCCACGACGGCGCGCAGCGTCCGCTCGACTCCGCGCGGCATCCGGCTGCAGAGCAGTCCGGCATCGACGACGCGCGCGATCTGCGGTTCGAAGGGCACCTGGGCGACGACCGGGGCGCCGGTGACCGACGCGACGTCGGCCGCGCCGAGTGACCGTCCGGGCTCGGTCACCAGGATCACGCCGTCGATGCGGCGGGTGCTCCTGGTGACGTGACGCAACGCGAGATAGCACGGTCGGATGACGAGCAGGGACCGGTCCGCGTCGGCGATCACCTCTTCGGTGGCCCCGTCGGTCGCCTCCGGCGGGCGGGTACCGGCATCGACCACCACGGTGCGGCCGTCGGCACGCAGTCGCTTCGCCAACAGCACGCCCGACGCCTCGGACACCGAATCGGTCGATCCGGCGCCTCGCGCGAGCACCGACAACCGGTCGTCGACGCGGGATTCGAGGGCTTCGAGGCCGGCCGGACCGTCGCCGGGTGCGCTTCGACCCACCTCGATCGACGTCCATGGGCCCGCTCCGGGTGCCACCACCGTCTTGGCCGCCGCCAGCCAGTCGACCACACCGACGTCGGTGGACCGGTCCACTCCGAGTGCCGCGGGCGCGTCGCCGGCCAGGTCGACCAGCAGCGTCATCTGCCCGGCCTCGCGCGCCGCGACCACGGCCAGGCACGCTGCCGTCACGGTGGTGCCCGAACCTCCCTTCACCGACCAGCAGGCGATGACCATACCGACCTTCCTCTCCCCCACGGCCTCAGGGCCGGAGACCGTTGAGCTGCGATGCGGGGGGAAGGTTCGTCACGGGCACACCGTCGGTGCCTCGGCATCCTCCTGAATGCCCATCGGGTCGCAAGGTCAAACATCGCACGCCGCCGCGCGATCGGGGCTGGGGGTGCGCGCCCGGTTCGGGCGCCGATCCGCCCCCGTCGATCCGGCCTGTCACCACTACCGTGGAGCGTCGTGCAAGCCGCCTTCTTCGACCTCGACAAGACGGTGATCGCGCGCGCCTCGATGGTCGCGTTCGGCCCGTCGTTCCAACGCGCCGGCCTGCTGTCACGGTGGCTGGTCGCTCGGGCGCTGTACGCCCAGCTCGTGTACCTGTACCTCGGCGCCGACGCCAAACGCATGGCCCGGATGCGCACCGCCGTGCTGCGGGTGATCGTGGGTTGGGAACAGTCCCACGTCGCCGAGATCGTCGAGGAGACCCTCGAGGCGGTGATCGAACCGATCGTCTACTCCGAGGCGCTGGAGTTGATGCGCTCCCACCAGGCCGAGGGCCGCAAGGTCTTCATCGTCTCCGCGTCACCCGAGGAGATCGTGGCGCCCCTCGCCCGTTTTCTCGGCGCCGACGAGGCCATCGCCACCCGCGCCCGTCTCGACGACGACGGACGGTACACCGGCGAGGTCGAGTACTACGCGTACGGTCCGGGCAAGGTCGACGCGATGGAGCGGGTCGCCCGCCGCGACGGCATCGACCTCGCCGGCTCGTGGGCGTATTCGGATTCGATCACCGACGAGCCGATGCTCCGCGCGGTCGGCCACCCGGTGGCGGTCAACCCCGATCGGGACCTCGCCCGGGTCGCGACCGAGAACGGTTGGGACATCCGCCACTTCGACCGACCGGTGCCGCTCGACGCCGGAACACGACGAACGACGCCGACCAAGGTCGGCGTCGCGGTCGGGACTGCAGCGGTTCTCGGCGGGGTCGTGGCCGGTGGCATCGCCCTCGGCCGGAAGAAGTTCCCCCCGCTGACGACTACGCGGTCCGGAGTTTCTTGGCAGCGGCTGCGCCGAGGGCGATGAGGACGACGAGGATGAGAAGCTTCTTCATGGTTCGCCACTATAGAGGCTGTACGACGAGGTCACATCGGCCGGAGAGCGACGACCCCCGCCGTCACGATCGACATCGGGGCGGGTCGCCCGGGTCGACCCGGTACACGAGCAGATGGGCCGCCGGTGAGCGTCCGATCGCCGCGGCCACGGCGACCTTCGCCGACGGCGAGCGCTCGGTCCATGCCCGATAACGCGACTGCGACGAGCCGTCGCCCGGATCCCAGACGACCACGTGGGTCGCCCGGAACCGACGGAGTTCGTCCCACCACTGCTCACAGGTGGCGGGCGGCACCACCCGGGTACCGTCGAACCGCGCGACGGGTTCGACGCGGTTCGACAGGTCCTGGCCATAGAACGGGTACGTGAACAACAACACCTGGTTTCCGTGCGCGATCAGACCGTGGTCGCTCGCCACATAATCCGCAAACGCATAGGGCTGCACCGCGATGCGCAGGCCACGCTGGGTCTGGGCCCAGGCGAAGACCCGCTCCGAATCGCCCGGAATGCCGGGGCCGACGCCGGAGTAGTCGCGGAACCGCTGGCCGATGAACGTCGGCTGTACCACGAGCAGAGCGACGACGCCGACACCGGCGACGCCACCGGCCACCTTCGGGATCGGCCTCGACCCTGAGCGGACCGAACGGACGAACCACAGACCGGTCACCGAGACGACCGACGCGAGCATCACCAGGAGCCAGCCCGACGGGATCTGCCCCTCGGGAGACGCATCGAGCAACGGCGTCTGTTGGACCGCGAAGACCGCACTCGCGAGCAGCACGACGAGCGCCGTCGTCGCCAACGCGGCCCCGCGCCGGGACGACGCGGCGGCCGTCGCGCCGACGACCAGTGCCAGCGCGATGCCGGGCAGGAGGTACCGGCTGTTGGACGACATGAGCACATATTCGCCGTGCAGCAGGAAGCCCGGCACCGCCGTGCCCGACACGAACGTGATCGTCGACACGACGCCGAGCACGATCAGGGCCGACCGCCGGCTCCTGACGACGACGGCGAGCACTGCGAGGGGGGCGACGAGATACCACGACCAGAGCGGACCGAGCACGGTCGCGAAGGTGGCATACAGTCCGCCGTTCAGCAGTCCTTCGACCAGGGTCGGCGCCATCGCACCGAACGTGCCCGCGGCCTGCACGTGCCCGAGCGCGACCGGGCCGAGGCCGAGTGCCACCTCCGGAATCGGGCTCCCGAACAGCACGGTGTTCCGCAGATACCAGAAGCCACCGGTTGCCAGCGTGGCAGCCCCGAGCGGGACGACGGCGCCGCGGAGCATCCGTCGATCCCGCAGGCCGACGATGACGATCACCCCGATGAACAACGCCGCCGCCGGCCCGAGCATCGTCAACTTGGCCGCGGCCGCGAGGCCGATGGCGGCACCGACGACCACGGCCCGGCCCCGGGCGGACTCGTCGCCCACGTCCGGAACCGCGAGAGCCGCGGCGGCCATCAGCATGGCGAGCCCCATCATCTCGGACATCCCCGTCGCCGCCTCGAGTGCGGTCGACACCGGTGTCGCCAAGATCACCAGGGCCGCGAGCGTGGCCAGGTGCGGGCACCGGTGCCGCCGACCGAACACGTGCGCCGCGATCACGAACACCCCTGCCCAGCCGATGTTCAGCAGTGGACTCGCGATGTCCGAGCCGGTCACGAGCATCCCGATCGCATGGAAGACCTCGGATCCGAACGGATACGTCGCCACGGCGATGTCCGCGCCGTAGATCCGCGTCTGGCCGAAGCTGCCCGACTGCACGAAATCGGCCGCGGCGGGAAGGTGATACCAGACCGAATCCCACTCGATGATGCCGTGCCGGTAGGCGGGCGGGAGGGTACGCAGCCAGCCGACTCCCACCGCAGCCGCTCCCACCGCGACGACCCACCGCGACCAGCCGGGTTCGAACGAACGGTCGGTGCGCTCGCCGGGGGCGCTGCGAGCCGCCTCGTCCGCCGGGTCGTCGACACCGGAACCCGCGCGACCGAGCTGCCACACCGGCGCCGCGACGGCCAGCAGCGACACCGCCAACGGCCACGGCGCGAACCAGCCCACGGCACCCAGAACCTCGGCGACGACGGTGACCAGCGAGACGACCAGGACGATGTCGGCGAGCAACGCCTCGGGCCCCCCCAGGCGCGGCAAGAGGCGACGTCGGAGGCGTCGCACCGCGATGACGACGACGGTGCCGGCCAGCGAGGCGACCACCAGCCCCAGGAGCAGGCGCCCCCGGGTCATCGGTCGGGTCTCCGCGCGAACGGTCTCACCACGTCGATCACCTTGCCGATCACCTTGCCGAACACCACGTCGATGCCCGTACCCCTCGCTTCGAGGCCCGGTCCGGGCGTCGGTCGGTCCCGCGTCGATCAGACGTTGAGACCGACGACGAGTTTTCCTTCGTCGGGTGGGGCGAAGGTCCGCAGATGCCGACCGACCCCACCGACGAGTGCCTGCTGGTAGGCCAGCTTGCGGATCAGATACGAATGCTGCTCCTTGGGATCGAGGTACAGGTTGAACAGCTTGCCGTACGGGAACTTCTGGAACACGCCGCTGAACCCGCCGGTACCGTGAACGTCGCCCTGGCTGACGACGTCGTCGCCGAGTGCGTTCAACATGAACTTGTACTCGCCGCAGCGCAGCGCGGAGAACGACTGGCCGAGCCAGTAGTAGTGGTACTTGCGGTTCGAGTTCCCCTCGGGCGCGAGCAGGAACGACGTCTGGTCGATGCCGTCGATGAACCGGTCGGTCGGAACCGCTTCGGGCGCCCCGACCAGCGCGAGCACGGTCGGCAGGATGTCATTGAAGTCGAAGATCCCGTCGCTGACGCGCCCCGCGTCGATCAGGTGGGGCCAGGCGACGACGAAGGGCACGCGTACCCCGCCCTCCCAGGTGGAACCCTTCGCGCAACGGAACGGCGTGTACGCGGCGTCGGGCCACGTCTCCATCTCGGGTCCGTTGTCGGAGGTCACGATGATGACGGTGTCGTCGAGTTGCCCGGTCTCCTCCAACACCGCCACCAGCCGCCCCACGATGTCGTCGAGCTCGATGATCGTGTCCTTGTAGGGGTGCTTGGCCGGCGACGAACCCAGGTAGTCCTCGTGGGGATAGTTGTCGAAGTGGGCTCCGCGGGTGTTGTGGTAGAGGAACCAGGGTCGGTCACCGTCGGCCATCCGACGGAGGAAGTCCTCGGAATACGCGCACCAACGCTGGTCGAGTTCTGACAGCACCGGAATCGTGACCTCGGCGACCGGTTCGGGGTCACCTCCGCGGGTGGCGTGGACGAACGACTTGTTGAACGGCTGGTTCTCGATCCAGTCGGTGCGGGCACGCGAGTAGACGATCTCGGGGAAGAAGTACGGGTCCCGCCATTCGGTGTACATGTCCGACACCGAGAGGAACCCGTAGAAGTCGTCGAAGCCGACGTGCTGCGGTTGGGAGTCGCGGTTCTCACCGAGGTGCCACTTGCCCACGCACTGCGTGACGTATCCCTGTTCGGACAGCAGGTGGGCGAGGGTGATCTCGCCCTGCAGGCCGCCCGGTTCGCCGTACATCGGCGGGCGTTGCAGCCCGTGGCGCATCGGGAGACGCCCCGTGAGCAGCGTCGCCCGCGACGGCGTGCACGACGGTTCCGAATAGGCCGAGGTGAGCAACATGCCACGTCGGGCCAGGGCGTCGATGTGGGGCGTCGCCGCCCCGACTGCGACCCCGCCGCCGTAGCAACCGAAGTCGCCCCAGCCCACGTCGTCCATCAGCACGATCAGGACGTTCGGCGCCTTGGTGCCACGGCCGGCGAGCTTCGCCGCCGCGGCGGCGATGTCGTCGTCGTGCACGAAGGTCCGCTCGCGTCGGTCTCCCGCGCTGGTGGTCTGCGAAGCGATCGGATCGAAGTCGGTCATCATGGGTCCCCTTGTCGAGTCTGGGGCGATCCTACGGGCCGCTGCGGGTCGAACGGGAAGGAGGGTGGCCCGCTCGGGGACGACCGCCCGGCCGACCCGATCCCGTGCCCATCCCGACCCCGCGCCCATCCCGACCCCGTGCCCATCCCGACCGCGCACGCGGCGCAACCCGCCAGGCGGAAGCCCACGACGACGACAGCCGGACGGACGACACCGGGACCGACGGCAGCGGGTGGCGAGACCCGAGCGCACACGGCCATCACGCCCGCCCACGCTCGAGCAGAGCAGTACAGGAAGTTCAGTGCACGAAGCTCAGTGCAGGAAGTGACGTTCTCCGGTGAAGACCATCGCCAGGCCCAGCTCGTTCGCCTTCGCGATGTTCTCGTCGTCGCGCATCGCCCCGCCCGGTTGGATGACCACCGCCGCACCCGAGGAGGCCGCGGCCTCGATCCCGTCGGCGAACGGATAGAACGCATCCGAGGCACAGGCACCACCGACGGCGCGTCCGTCGGCCTTGGTCGCCGCCAGCAGTCCGGATTCGACCCGGTTCTGCTGACCGGCACCGATGCCCCAGGCGGTGCGGTCCTTCACGAGCACGATCGCGTTCGACTTCACCCAGCCCACCAGACGCCAGGCCAACTCGACGTCGGCCCATTCGGTGTCGGTCGGCACGCGTTCGGTCACGACCCGCCAGTCGTCGCGGCCGGCGGCGAACGAGTGGGCGTCCTGCAACAGATAGCCGCCACCGATCTGGCGCAACTCGTAGGGCTCCGAACCCGGCGCGGGCGCGGTGAGGATCCGGGTGTTCTTGCGGCGCCCGATCAGCGCGTCGACCACGCCCTCGTCGTAGCCCGGCGCGATCACCACGTCGGCCTGCGCGGCGGCGACCATCCGTTCGACGGTGGCGGTGTCGACCGTGCGGTTGAAGGCGACGATGCCACCGAACGCCGAGCGGCTGTCACAGTCGTACGCCCGCTGGTAGACCTCCGCGAGTTCACCCCCGACGGCGACGCCGCAGGGGTTGGCGTGTTTGACGACGACCACGGCGGGGTCGTCTCCCAGATCGTGCACGCAGCGCCAGGCGGCGTCCGCGTCGAAGAGGTTGAGATAGCTCAGCGCGAGGCCGGAATGCTGGGTGACGTCGTCGAGCCAGGTGGTGGTGCCGATGCGGCGGTAGCGGGCACCGCGCTGATGCGGGTTCTCGCCGTAGCGGTTCGTGGCGACCTTCTCGAGAGCCAGGTGGTAGGTGGGGGGCAGCTCGTCGCCACCGGCTTCGGTGTCGAACCAGTCCACGATCGCGGTGTCGTACGCGGCGGTTGTCGCGAACGCCTTGCGGGCGAGCGTGCGGCGCAGGTCGTCACCGATGGCCCCGGCACGCGCGGCGTCGAGCACCGCTGCGTAGTCGGTCGGGTCGACGACCACCGCGACGTGCGCGTGGTTCTTCGCGGCGGCGCGGATCATGGCCGGCCCGCCGATGTCGACCAGGTCCATGGCGCCGGCCGACCCACCGTGGGCGAAGTCGGCCGGGTCCGATCCGAACGGGTACAGGTTCGCCACGACCAGGTCGATCATGGCGATGTCGTGTGCGGCCATGTCGGCCCGGTGGTCGGCGTCGTCGGGGTCGGCCAGGATGCCCCCGTGGATCTTGGGATGCAGGGTCATGACCCGATGACCCAGGATCGCGGGGTAGCCCGTGTAGGTCTCGGTGTCGATCACCTCGAGTCCGGCTGCGCGTAGCGCCGCCGCGGTGCCCCCGCTGGAGAGCAGGTCCCATCCGGCTTCCGCCAATCCGGTGGCCAGGTCGACCACACCGGTCTTGTCGTACACGGACAGGAATGCTCGCACAGCGGACCTCTCAGGGATTCTCGGTGTCTTCCAATGGGATTCGGCCGTCGACGACGGCCAGGATCGTCGCCGGGTAGAGCTCCCGTTCGACGGTCTTGATGCGTTCGTGCAGGCTGGCTTCGTCGTCGTCGTCGGCCACTTCGACCGCTCCTTGGGCGAGGATCCGGCCGGTGTCGACCTCGACGCCTGCGACATGCACCGTACAACCGGTGACCTTCACGCCGTGAGCGAGCGCGTCGCGCACCGCGTGCCAACCGGGAAACGACGGCAACAGCGCGGGGTGCGTGTTGAGGATCCGTCCGCCGTAGCGGGCGTGCATCGTGGCGCTGAAGATGGTGCCCCAGCCGGCCATGGCGACCAGGTCGATGTGGTGGGTGTCGAGGACGTCGGCGACCCGGTCGCCGTAGGCGTCGCGGTCGAAGCGCTCGGAGAAGTCGGTGCGTTCGACGAGCTCGGTCGGGATCCCGGCGTCCGCGGCCCGTTGCAGGCCTGCGCACGGCCGGTCGGCGATCACGAGTGCCACCGGCACCCCGCGTTCGACCATGGCCTCGAGGATCGACCCGGTTCCCGAGACCAGCACGGCCACTCGCACGTGGGGCAACGCTAGTGCGCCGACCTGCGGCGGCCGCGATGGACCGGACGGGCCGCGGTCGACCGGTCACCACGGTGACGGGCGGTCGGCACCGGTCCACCGCCACGCTGACGACGGCACCGTGGGTGGCGACCCCCGCGGCGGCGAACCACCAGGCTGCTCGGGTCGTGGCGCCGCCCGTCCCGAGCGGCGGGGCGCCGGTTAGGTCGCGCCGCGTGGGTCCGGCCGCGTCAACTAGCGTACGGTCCGACCCCTACCCGTCGCGAAGAGGAGATTTCCCATGAACGACGTGAGTCCCGGCAAGCTCACCCTGTTGATCGGTGCAGCCGTCACCTTCGTGTTCAGCTGGTTCCCCTGGTACTCGATCAGCGGGTTCGGAAGCGACTTCAGCCGCAACGCCTGGCAGTCGGGCACGTTCCCGATGGCGACGTGGGCACCCGTGCTGGCCATCGTCGTGGGCTTTGTCGTCGCCGGCCAGGCCTTCCGATTCGTCGATCTGCCCGAACGGATCTGGGAGTTCACACTCGACCAGGTCGTGCTCATCCTGTCGGTCTTCGCACTGTTGGTCACGATCAGCTACCTGATCGTCGACAAGGGCGGTGCCAGCATCGGGTTCGGCTTGATCCTGTGCTTCCTCGGCACGATCGCGATGGTCGCGGGCTTCTTCATGGACACGGCCGGCGTGGGCGTGAACCCGAACGCCGCCAACGCCAACCCCGGTTTCCAGCAGTCGGGCAGGCAACCCGGTGCCCCGCAGGGCGGGCAGTACCCGCCGGCACAGACCCCGCCGGCACAGACTCCGCCGGCACAGACTCCACCGGCACAGACTCCACCGGCACAGACCCCGCCGGCACCGGCGCCACCGACGCCGCCGCCGGGCCAGGAGCCGCCGGGCCAACCCGGCCCCGGCACCTTCTGAAGAGCACGCCCCGAGCGGTTGCACGGACGGGGGCCGGACGGAAACCGGGCCGCAGAAGAAGGACGCGGGGATGGGCCGTGGGCCGGGGAGCGGCCGGGAGTGGGTCAGCGGGCGTCGCTCACAACGGCCTCCCGCGGCGCTGCGGCCTCGCCGGTCTGGACCCGCCACAGCGCGGCGTACAGGCCGCCGAGGGCCACCAGATCCTCGTGCGTACCCGCTTCGATCACCCGGCCCGCGTCGAGTACGTGGATCCGATGGGCGTGACGGACCGTCGACAGCCGGTGTGCGATCACGACTGTGGTGCGCCCCACGGCGACCTTCGCGAGTGACCGCTGGATCGCCGCCTCGGTCTCGTTGTCGACGGCCGAGGTGGCCTCGTCGAGGATGAGGATCGAAGGGTCACGCAGGATCGCCCGGGCGATCGTGAGGCGCTGGCGTTGTCCGCCCGAGAGTTTCTGGCCACGTTCGCCGACGACCGTGTCGAACCCGTCGGGGAGGGCGTCGATGAATTCGACCGCCTCGGCCAACTCGGCCGCTCGACGGATCTCGGCATCGGTCGCGTCGGTGCGTCCGTAGACGAGGTTGTCGCGGATGGTGCCCTGGAAGAGAAAGACGTCCTGGGCGACGAACCCGGTCGCGCCACGTAGCGACGTGAAGGTGAGCGTGTCGATCGGGGTTCCGTCGAGGGTGATGGTCCCGCCGGTGGGTTCGTACAGGCGCAGCAGCAACTTGACGATGGTCGACTTTCCCGAGCCGGTCGCCCCGACGATCGCGTGGGTCTCCCCTGCGGGAATGTCGAGGGTGATCCCGTGCAGGACCTCGGCCCCGTCGGTGCCGTAGGCGAAGCGGACATCGTCGAGGCGCACCGCTCCCCGAACCGGTGAGGCCAACTCGACGCTGCCCGGCTTGATCGTCGCTTCGGTCGACAACAGGCCGAAGATCCGGCGGCACGATGCCATCGCCCGCTGATACAGGTCGAGGACCTCGCCCAGGTCGACCAGCGGCCACAACAGCCGTTGGGTCATGTACACCAGGGTCGAGAACAGTCCGATGGCGAGCGTGCCCTGGATCGCCGCACGACCACCGAAGACGAGGGTGAGGGTGAACCCGGCGAGCACCGCGGTACGGATCAGCGGACGGAACGCCGTGGAGGTCACGATCGCTTCGCGGTTGGCGTCGCGGTACGCGGCGCTGTCGGCACCGACCCGGGCGATCTCGCGTTTCTCGGCGTTGAACGCCTTGATCGTGGCGATGCCCCCCAGACCGTTGGTGAGTGCGTCGCCGATGACCCCTGCCGCGGCCCGCACCTTGGCGTAGCGGGGTTGCAACCGCCGCTGGTACAGCAGCGAGCCGGTGACGATCACAGGGATCGGCGCGAAGGCGAGCAATGCGAGCAGCGGCGAGATCACCGCGAACGTGATCCCGAGAATGACCACGTTGGCGGTGGTGATGATGATCTTGTGCGGCCCCATGTCGAGGAACCGTTCCAACTGGTTGACGTCGTCGTTGAGGACGGCCATCAGGCCGCCCGAGGTCTGGTCTTCGAAGTAGGCCATCTCGAGGTGCTGCACGTGCTGGTAGCAGTCCATCCGGGCCGAGTGCTCGAGATCCTGGGCGAGGTTCCGCCACATGACCACGGCGAAGTACTCGGTGAGCGATTCGAACAGCCAGATCACCAGCGTGGCCACGACCACGATCGTGAGCAGGTCGATCCGGTCGTCGACGCCGGTGAGGCGACCGACGAACGACTCGTGGCCCTCGTTGACGACGATGTCGATGGCCGCGCCGATGAGCAATTCGGGGGCGACGTCGAAGATCTTGTTGGCGATCGAGAGCAGCGTCGCTCCGACGACCCGGCCACGTCGGCCCCGTGCATACCCCCACAGCTCGCGCAGCGGTGGTCGCTCCGACAGGGGGATGACGGTCGTCGTGTTCGCCATCTCCGCACGTTACGGGCGCCGAACCCCGGTGGCGCCAACCGATTCGCGCCGCCGGTGCCGCGTGATCGGGCTCGAGTCGTCGACTCCGCTCCTCCCGGCACGGTAGTGGACCTCACTGGCACAGCCCCCCGACCACCGGGGCCGGCGCACTCGAGCACCCACCTGCCGGTCGAGACGATCCCCCGCTCGATCCGGCGTCGGGGCTCGTCGCTCCGGATCGACGAACCGCCCCGCTCGTGGGCCCGGGTGTCGACGAACGACGCTCGGGCCGACACATCACCTGCTCCGCGATGTTGCGCCCCTGAGCCGGGACCGAAGCCTCCTCTGGCGCTGAGTCGGACCGGCGGTGACGGTCAGGCGTCGTGCAGCAGGGCACCCATGGCCGCACAGATCTCGGTGGCGGTCGCCATGCCACCGGGCAGCACCCCCATGCCGAAGAAGCCGTGGACCATGTCGTCATAGCAGCGGTGGATCACCCGCACCCCGGCGGCTTCGAGCTTCGCCGCGTACGCGTCGCCCTCGTCGCGCAATGGGTCGAACCCGGCGGTCACCACCACCGCCGGCGGCAGACCGGCGAGATCGTCAGCGAGCAACGGCGACGCCCGCACGTCGCCGTACCGGGACGGATCGGGCAGGTAGTGGCCGCGGAACCACTCCATGTCGGCCCTGGTCAGAAAGAACCCGTCGGCGAACAGCTCGTGGGAACGGCTCGTCATGTGGGCGTCGGTCGCCGGGTACACCAGCGCCTGCGCCGCCGGTGCGGGCAGATCACCAGGGTCGCGGCCGATCTGCTGTGCGACGACCGCCGCGAGCGTCCCGCCGGCACTGTCGCCCATCACGCCGACCGCTCCGGCGACGATGCCGAGTTCGCGGGCGTGGCGCGCCGTCCAGGCGTAGCCGCCGATCGCGTCGTCGACCGCCGCCGGGAACGGATCCTCGGGCGCCAGCCGGTAGTCGACCGCGACGACGACGCTGCGTGCTGCGACCGCGAGCAGGCGACACGTGCCGTCGTGGGTGTCGAGGTCACCGGTGACCCAACCCCCGCCGTGGTAGTAGACGATGCCGGGTAGTTCCTCGCTGATGCCGTACGGACGGTAGATGCGCACGCCACGTTCGACCCCGCCCAGATCGGCGACCCGGTTCGTGACCCGCACGTCGATACGCCGGGGCATCCCGACGCCCGCGAAGCGGACCAGTTCGGCACGTCGGGTGGCCACATCGGTCGTCGAACGGGTCGTGTCGGTGCGCGCCGCCAGACCGAGCAGCGCGGCCAACGCCGGGTGCAGTGCCCGGCCGTCGACCACGACCGGCCCGTCCACTCCGGCGATCCGGTCGAGGACCGAGTCGGGCAACCCGAGCAGCGCTGCGGCCGCCCGGTTGGCGAGGCTCCTCTACAACACCCTGGTCATCGTGTCCCCCGGCGCGTTCGGCGCGTTCGTCGCGTTCGTCACGGCGGGAGTCTGCCATCCCCACCGGGCCCCGGGCCCATTCGCGACCGGTGCCACCGGCGGCGGCGCGACGGGCGCGTCGCCATGCGATGTCGGCGCCGAACCGTCGGCTCACGACGCCGGAAACCGGGGTCTGCCCGGTTGGTGGTCCCGGAGTCGGGGTGGACTACCGTCGCCGATCATGAGCACCGTGCGTCGTCGTGACCTGCTGGTCGCGGGTGTGGCCACCGGGGCGCTCGGTCTGACCGGTTGTGGCACCGACGTTCCCGAGGTCGGCGAGATGCGGCCGTGGGCCCGGGTCCATCACAAGTCGGGCATCGAACCGTGGACCTGCGTGCCGGTCACCGGTCACCGTGACGACCCGATCGGCGGACCCTACGAGCGGTCCGTCGATGCCGCCGGCGATCTGCGCTTCACCAGTGCCGCGGCGAACACCGAAGGCAGCCGACGCGAGATCTGGGTGACCGGAGATCCCGTCGGCGACGTCGAGGTCCGTACCGTGATCGCTCCCCCGAGCAGTCTGGATCCTGCCGTCGCGACCCCGCAGATGGGCCTCGCGCTCCGGGTTTCCGAGCGCGTGAACGGCATGCGGTCGGCGTTCGTGTTCGACACCAACATCGCCAACTTCATCTACCGCCAGATGTGGGTCGCGCTCTGGCAGTGGAAAGATCCGCCCACGGAGCACGGGCTGAAGATCTCGGAGGTGACGCGGCCTGCGCCCATGTACGACTACCGGGTACCGATCCGGCGGGCGGAGCGGACACCGTATCCGGAACTGCGCGATCTGTTCAGTGTCGATCCGCTGGCACAGCCCGTGCCCCGTTTCGACTCCGGGGATCGCGTCGACGTCGTCGGCACACTCGACGGTACCTACGCGCAACAGTCGGTGCGGGTGCACTCGATCCTGGCCGACGACTGGGGTGAGGCCCCGGCTCCTCTCGTCGTGCTGCCCTCCGCGAAGAACACGAAGGCCACGCCCCCCGCACTCGAATCCGGCTATCTCCGCTTCGCGCAACCCGGTGAGAACGCCGTCGATCCGAGATCGCTGTATCCCCTGCACATCGCCGCCCGGGTCATCGGGCACGTCGCCCAACTCAAGACGTGGCCGGACGGGTCCGCCGAACCGGCCTGGAACGCCCGCAACCAGGCCGTCACGGTCGATTTCTCCGATGCCGACGACGTCGACGTGCCCGCGACGGGTCGGGTCGGCCTGGTCGTCAACCACCTGCGCGGCGCCGACCAGCACGTCGCCTTCGGCGACGTCCGGGTCACGCCGCTCGACTGAGCTCGCGGGTCGGCCGCGCACCCCGGCGGCCGTCGCCGAGTCGACCCGCACCGGGCGGCGGCCGAACCCCGGGGCGGAAAAGACCCCGTCGCCCGCTCGCGTTCGGAGTCCGACCAGTTCGGGCAGGCCGGTCTGCTACAGCGAGTCGACGATCTCGACCATGAGTTCGCCGGCCTCGGTCGGGTTCTGACCGACCTGGACCCCGGCGGCCCGCAACGCGTCCATCTTGGCCGCGGCGGTTCCCTTGCCACCCGACACGATCGCGCCGGCGTGACCCATCTTCTTGCCCGCGGGCGCAGTCACCCCGGCGATGTAGGACGACACCGGCTTGGACATCTTGGTGGCGATGAACTCGGCGGCCTGTTCCTCGGCGGATCCGCCGATCTCACCGATCATCATCACGGCCTTCGTGTCGTCGTCGGCCTCGAACGCCTCGAGGCAGTCGATGAAGCTCGTCCCGGGTACCGGGTCGCCACCGATCCCCACACAGGTGGTCACTCCGATGCCCTGAAGCTTCAGTTCGTACAGCGCCTGGTAGGTGAGCGTGCCCGACCGCGACACGATCCCGACGGCCGGCCTGCCCGGCTCGGGGGCCAGCGCGATGTCGCCCGAGGTGATGCCGATGTTCGCCCGGCCGGGGCTGATGATGCCGGGGCAGTTCGGTCCGAGGATTCGCACGTCGGGGTAGTCGTTGGCGACCTTGTTGTAGAACCACGCCTCGTCCTGGGCGGGCACCCCTTCGGTGATGACCACGATGAAGTTCACCCCGCCCTCGGCGGCTTCCATCACGGCGGATTTCACCCCCGGGGCGGGGATGAAGATGCAGGATGCGGTGGCGCCGGTTGCCTCCACGGCGTCGGCGACCGTGGCGTACACGGGGATCCCGTCCACGTCTTCGCCCGCCTTCTTGGGGTTGGTGCCGGCAACGACCTGGGTGCCGTAGTCGCGGTTCCGCAGTCCGTAGAAGCGGCCCTGTGACCCGGTGAGGCCCTGGTAGACGACCTTGGTGTTCTCGTCGACGAAAATGCTCATGTTCTTCCTCTCGTTCTTCCTCGATCGCTCAGCGTTTGGCCAGCTCGACGACGGTGCGTGCGGCGTCCAGCATCGTGGGGCGGCTGACCAGCGACGCTGATTCGTGTTCGGCGAGAATGGCCCGGCCCTCCTCCGCGTTGGTGCCGTCCAGGCGGATCACGATCGGTGAGTCGATCTGCACCCGGCCCAGGGCGGTGACGATGCCGTTCGCGACCTCCTCGCCCTTGGTGATCCCACCGAAGATGTTGATGAAGATCGCCCGCACCTTCGGGTCGTTGTTGATCACCTCGAGCGCGCCGGCCATGACCTCGGCGTTCGCACCGCCACCGATGTCGAGGAAGTTCGCCGGCGACCCGCCGACCTGGTTGACGATGTCGACGGTCGACATGGCGAGCCCGGCGCCGTTCGCGATGACACCGACCTCACCGTCGAGCCCGACGTACTGCAGGCCCTTGGCGTGGGCGGCCTCCTCGCGTTCGTCGCGGGTCTGGGTCGCTTCGTATTCGGCCCAGTCGTGCCTGAACGCGGCGTTGTCGTCGAGGGTGACCTTGGCGTCGAGGGCGTGCACGCGTCCTTCGGGGGTGAGGATCAGCGGATTGACCTCGCACAGGTCCGCGTCGCCCTCGACGAACGCGGTGTACAGCTTGCCGAGCAGCTCCACGGCACCGTCGGTGGCCTCGGGGTTCAGCTTCGCCGCTTCCACCCAGTTGCGCAGGGTGGCATCGTCGAGCCCCTTCGCCGGGTCGATCCAGATCTTGGCGATCGCGTCCGGGTCGGTCTCGGCGACCGTCTCGATCTCGACCCCGCCCTGGGCGCTGAGCATCCCGAGGTGCTTCTTCGCGGCCCGATCCAGCGTGAAGCTGGCGTAGTACTCCTCGGCGATGTCCGAGGCCTTCTCGATCCACAGCCGCTTCACCACATGGCCCTTGATGTCGAGCCCGAGGATGTCGCCGGCGTGGGTGCGGGCCTCTTCGGCGTCGGCGGCGAGTTTCACACCGCCGGCCTTGCCGCGGCCGCCCACCTGGACCTGCGCCTTGACCACCACGGGGTAGCCGAGTCGGTCGGCCGCGGTGACGGCATCGTCGACCGTGTCGGCGACCTCGCCGGGAGACACGGCGATGCCGAACGAGCCGAAGAACTGTTTGCCCTGGTATTCGAACAAGTCCATGGTGAAGATCCTCTCTGACGTGCTGTCACTGCGAACGGGAGAACTCGGGTGGCCCGGCGCGCGCTCCGGGACCCGTGGGGCGTCGGCTACCGGTCGACCGCCCGGCCGGCTCCGAGGCGGGTGGCGTCGTTCCGGCGGTCGAGTTCATCGCCGAGCCACTCGGTGATGTCTGCCGTCGATGACCCGGGGGTGAAGATTCTCACCACGCCGAGACCGGCGAGGCGAGCCACGTCGTCGTCGGGAATGATGCCGCCGCCGAAGACGAGGACGTCGTCGAGCCCGCGGTCGTGCAGGCCCGAGACGAGCTGCGCGAAGAGCGCCTCGTGCGCCCCTGAGAGCACCGAGAGACCGACCGCGTCGGCGTCTTCCTGCAGCACGACCTCGGCGATCTCGTCGGGTGTCGAGAACAGGCCGGTGTAGATCACCTCGAACCCTGCGTCACGCAACGTCCGGGCGATGACCTTCACCCCGCGGTCGTGACCGTCGAGACCGGCCTTCGCCACGACGACTCGGTAAGTCCGCTCCACATTGGCGATACTACGCAGATGCCCGCAGCGTACCGACATCGGCTCTGAATGTCCCCGATCCGGAAACCTCCCCCCTTCAGCGGGCGGACGCTCGTGATCGCGGGCGTGGCCATCCTGGCGGGCGTGGTGCTGCTCTGGGTGGCGAGCGCCGCGCTGACGGCGCGTCACAATCGTCAGGTCGGCGACGGCGCTTCGGGTGGCGTCGTCGAACTCGGCAACGCGTCACGACTGGCTGCGCAGTTCGAACGGGGCGACCGCGTACCGATGTATTTCCCCGACGTATCCGGAAACGCCCGACGGGCGGTGTATCTGGTCCACGAGGGACGACGGGCGTCGAAGGGGTGGACGGCGTTTCTGGCCCAGGTGCCCGGTGAGGACGACTCGTGCCAGTGGGAATGGAACACCCGGACGGGCCGCCTCGACGCATCGTGTGACCCGCAACGCCACGCCGGGGCCGACGGCGGTGGCCTGCAGCAGTTTCCGGTGGGCGTGCAGGACGGAAAGCTCCGGCTGGACCTCCGCGGCGAGCCGACGGCGGGTCCGCCCACCACCGGACCGCACCGATGAGCCGCGCCGTCGAGCCGGCATGAGCGGGCCGGCCCACCGCCCCGTCGCCGAGGTGACCGTCACCGCACCGGTGCGCATCACGGACGTCGGTGGGTGGACCGACACCTGGTTCGCCGGCACCGGCGCGGTCTGCCATCTCGGCGTGGGGCCGGGAGTCACCGTGCGGGCGGTGCTCCACGACGGACCGCCGCCGCGGCGACCGGTCCGGGTGATCGCCGCGGACCTCGGCGAGGACTTCCGCTGTGGGCCGTCGGACCCGGCCGGTTGGGCCGATCCCGAACCCGGCCGTCACCCGCTGCTCGAGCACGCCGTCGCAGCGGTGTGCCACCGCTTCCCCCCGCCGGGACCGGTCACGGTCGCGATCACCTCCGCCGTGCCACCCGGTGCCTCGCTCGGAACCTCCGCGTCGGTCGTGGTCGCGATGCTCGCCGCGCTCGAGCACCTGCTCGACCGGACCGCCGCGGCGACCGACGGTGCCGGATTGTCCGCCGCGGACCGACGACGTCTCGCGACGGCGGCGCACCGGGTCGAGACCGGGGCCGCCGGTCGCGAAGCCGGGGTGCAGGACCAGTGGGCTGCAGCTTTCGGCGCCGCCGAGTTCGTGGAGATCACCGACTATCCGCACGCCCGCCAGACGACGATCGCGCTCGAGGACGACCTGCGGTCGGCTCTGGACGATCGGCTCGTCACGGTCGTGTTGGGTCGCCACGATTCGTCGGCCGTTCATGCAGCAGTCATCGCGGCACTCACCGCTCCCGAACGCCCGCCGGGCTGCGCCCCGGGCGGCCATGGGGAGACGAGCGAGCCGCGGCGGGCGGCGCTCACGGAGCTGAGCGCGCTCGCGGCCGAGGCCCGCGACGCGCTCGCCACGGGTGACTTCACGGCGTGGGCGGCCATCCTCACCGAATCGACCCGCAGCCAGGAACGCCTGCACCCGGGGCTGGTCGGCCGGGACCACCGGGCCCTGATCGAGCTCGGCCGAAGCCATGACGCCGTCGGCTGGAAGGTCAACGGGGCCGGGGGTGACGGCGGGTCACTCACCGTCGCGTTCGCCTCCGGGGCCGCGGCACGAGGCTTCACCGATGCGGCCGCCACCGCGCACCCGACCGCGTTCGTGCCACGGTTCCGGTTGCAGGCAGGGGTCGCGGTCCGCGCCGGCACCTGAACCGCTCCGACTCGGCCGGGTTCCCACTCGGCTCAGTCCGCGAGGGCACCCGCGATCGCGGTGGCGTCGGCTTCGATCTCGGCGACGGGCGGAAGCTCGGCATCCGGCTCGATCCGGTCGACCCCGAGCACGAGCGCGATGTCGCCGGTCGCCGCCGCGACCCGGGCGAACGCGGCAGGTGGTCGACCCGGCAGCGCACGGGACCGGCCCACCGGCAGGTCGCCGTTCACGTCGATGAACGTCAGCACGGTCGGTGTGTCACCGCGCTCGGCCAACCGATCCGCGAACACCGCGATCGCATGGCCCTGGGGCACGGCGGCGACGGTGAGCGTCACCGCCACGTCGTCTGCCTGGTACCGACAGCTGATGGTGGCGCTGTCTCTGGTCGGCAGTCCCTTCCCGACGACCCCGTCCGATCCCGGCCCGTCGGTCCGGAGCGGCACGACCGGTGTGTCACGGGCGACGGTCGACGGTCGCAGCAGCTTCGAAGGAATCGACAAGGGGCACTCCGCGCCCCCGCCTTCGACCCGTCGGGCGAGGTCCCTGAGGTGAGCCGGTTCGACCCCGCGTTTGTTCTCGAATCCGCAGCCGACGCACGACGCGACGACCAGTACCGCCGTGGCCAGCAACCCGGCGCCGCGCGTGACCCGACCGGCGCGGTGGCCCGAGCGGGCGACGCATCCCGGCACCCCGTTCATCGCTTCTCGAGCGGCGCCCACGCCAGCAACAACTGCTTCTCACCCTTGCCGGCGAAGTTGATCCGGGCCTCGGCCTTGTCGCCCGCACCCTGCACCGCGATCACGACGCCCTCACCGAAGGTGGGGTGGAAGACGTCGTCGCCGACCGCGAGCCCGAGGTGTTCCGAACCACTCCGCGTCGGTCCCGTCGGTTGCATCGTGCCGCCACCGGACCGACTCCCACCCGACCCGACGGCCGCGGCACGGTCGCGGCGACGCTCGAAAGACCGCTCGGACCCGATCCGTCGATGATCACTCCACGCGGTGTGCCGCGAACCCGAGCCGCCGTCGACGAGTTCGACCAGCTCGGACGGGATCTCCTCGATGAACCGGCTCGGGGGGTTGTACTGCGTCGCGCCCCACAGGGTGCGCGCCCAGGCGTGGGTGAGGTACAGCCGTTCACGTGCCCGGGTGATGCCCACGTACGCGAGGCGACGTTCCTCTTCGAGTTCGCGTGGTTCACCGAGGGAGCGCAGGTGCGGGAACACGCCGTCTTCCAGACCGACCAGGAACACCACGGGGAACTCCAGCCCCTTCGCAGCGTGCAGCGTCATCAGGAGCACCTGGCTGGCATCGGCGTCGATGACGGTCTCGGGCAACTGGTCGGTGTCGGCGACCAGGCTGACCTGTTCGAGGAACTCGTCGACCGAGTCGTACGCCCGTGCCGTGCCGACGAGTTCCGCCAGGTTCTCGAGCCGCCCGTCGGCCTCGACGGAGTGTTCGGCGACCAGCTCGGCGGTGTAGCCGCTGCGTTCCAGCGCCTCTTCCAACAACGCCGCAGGCCCCCGCTCGACCACGCTGTCGAGGTCGTCGAGCAGGGCGATGAACCCGCTGATCGCCCGGGGCGCCCGCCCCGACAGGCCGATGTCGTCGACGCGGCGGAGCCCTTCGCCGAAGCTGAGCCCGTGCAGGCGGCACCAGCTCTCGATACGGCCCACGCTCGTCGCGCCGATCCCCCGCTTGGGCACGTTCAGGATCCGCTTGATCGACACCTCGTCCGCGGGGTTCACCACGGCACGGACATACGCGAGCGCGTCCTTGACCTCGCGGCGATCGTAGAAGCGGGTGCCGCCGATGACCCGGTAGGGGACACCGGCACGGAACATGGCCTCCTCGAGCACACGACTCTGGGAGTTGGTGCGGTAGAACACCGCCACGTCGCCCCAGCGGTAGTCGTGCTCGGCGTGCAGACGGGCGATGCGATTGGCCACCCACGAGGCCTCGTCGTCTTCGGTCTCGGCGTGGTACCTGCGGATCGCCTCACCGGCACCGCCGTCGGTCCACAGGTGCTTGGGGGCGCGGGCGGCGTTGTTGGCGATGACCGCGTTCGCCGCATCGAGGATCGTCTGGGTCGACCGGTAGTTCTGGTCGAGCACGATCAGGTCGCGGTCGGCGAACGCCTTGTCGAAATCGAGGATGTTGCGGATGTCCGCACCCCTGAAGCGGTAGATGCTGTTGTGCACGAGCACGCCGTCGGCGACATAGGTGTGGGTCCGGTCGACCTCCAGGTCATAGACGGTCTCATCGGCTTCGAGCCGGGTGACGGCGTCGACCGGTACGTCGTCGAACCCGTCACCGTCGGCGATCAGGACGCGCATGCCCGGGTGCAGGTGCGCGAGCGGCACCAGGTCATAGGTGGTCGAGGAGATCTGGATGCGGCGCCGGATCTCCATGCCGCCCATGTCGGCTGCGTCGCGCGCGAGGCTCACCGCCTCGCGGTAGTCCTTGCGCGAGGTCTCGAAGCGGAAGGTGCCCGGAAGGCGACCCGGTCGGACGTGAAAGCCCGCACCGGCGAGCGCGCCGGCGATGTCGGCCCGGTCCGACGACCACTGCACCCGGTGGTGGCCGACGTCGGTGCGACGGTCGCTGAACATCGTGAGGTTCAAGGTCTGGCGACGACGGCCGTTCCGCGGCCGACCGTGCGGAAAGTCCGGATGCAGCAGCAGGTCGGCCATGAGCTGTTTCGCGCCCACCCCGGTCTCGAGCGACTCGTACAAGCGCTCGATGAGGGAGTCACCCATGGCGTGCTTGCTCCCGACCCCATGAAACGAGGCAGTGGGAAGCCCGTAGGACGCAGCGAACCAGTTCTCCCACCACACGGCTTCGCCGATGGTGTCACAGCACTTGAGAATCCACAGCTTGTCGCCGTGTTCCTGGTCGACCCGGACCCGAAAACCCGGGGTCGGTCGGCCTCGATCATCCGCGCGGACGGTGGTGGTGCGCCCGATCCGGTAACCGCGATCTCCGCGGTACATCAGAGAAACGAGGTGACCGCCCACGGGCAGCGCGGTGCTCGCCGGCACGAGGTGGTGCGGGGTTCCGCGCAGCGTGCGCCCTCCGGCCCGGATCTCGATGAGCGGCCCGACCGAGCGTCCCTCCTTCACGACGGTGACAGTTCCGGTGTGGGCCCGGCCGTCGCCACCGCCGCCGATCACCGACGTCCCCACGGTCACCTGTTCGATGGGTATCTCGCCGTCGGTGGTGCGCACCAGCGTGCCCGCGGGCAGGCACTGGTCGCTGTCACCCACGACGAACACGTTGTGGTGCGCCGCACCGAGCAGGCACACGAGTTCGTTCTGGACCCGGTTGGTGTCCTGGTATTCGTCGACGAGCACGTGGGTGAACCGGCGCTGATAGTGCTCGAGCACGTCGGGGAACTCAGCGAACAACCGCACGGTCTGGGTCAGCAGGTCGTCGAAGTCCATCGCCCCTGCCGCGGCCAGGCGGGCCTGGTACTCGTGGTAGACCTCGGCGACCCGGCGGGCGAGTGGCTCGGTCGCCTGCGCCGCGAACTCCTCGGGGCCGATGCCGTCGTTCTTCGCGGCCGAGATCTGGGCGTGCACCCCCCGAGGGGGGAACCGCTTGGAGTCGACGTTCATCTCGCGCAGGATGTAGCCCACCAGCCGCTGGGCGTCGGCCTGGTCGTAGATCGTGAAGCTCGACGGATACCCGATCTTGCCGGCGTCGCGTCGCAGGATCCGCACACACGCCGAATGGAACGTCGACACCCACATCTTCTCGGCGACCGGGCCGATCAGCGCGCCCACCCGGTCTTTCATCTCCTGGGCGGCCTTGTTCGTGAACGTGATCGCCAGGATTGCGAACGGCGACACCCCACGCTGCTCGATCAGGTACGCGATCCGCCGCGTGAGCACCCGGGTCTTGCCCGAGCCGGCGCCGGCGATGACCAGGACCGGCCCGTCGTCGTGGGTGACGGCCGCTTCCTGCACCGGATTGAGGCCGTCGGAGCCGTCGAATGCCGCCGACGACCGCGGCGTGCCTGCCCGAGCGGCACCGCGGGCAGGGGCGCGTTCGTCGGAGGGACCATCGAACACGGCTCCGGGTTCGGACACGTTCCACAGGCTACCGACGGCCGGTGACACCCCCGAGATCGCCCGATGGGTCGACGAATCGTGGGCCCCCGACCGGGCGGATCCGGACCGGGAGGGTGCCCGCCCCCGGTGCGTGCGCTTCGAGAGGCGCCGAACGGGCAGACTTGGGGCCGTGACGTCGTCGGAGCCAACGGACACGGGCCGGTCGACGGGGTTGCCCGACGATCGCCCTCCGGTCGACGCGACCGAACCGGGTCCGGAGGCGCCACCGGCCGCCACCAGCACCGCGGCCGGAAACCATTCCGAGTCGGCGCCGACGACCCGGCCGGAGACCGGGACCGACGCAGACCCAGACCCAGACCCGGGCCCGGACGCATCCTCCCGGTCAGACTCCCGATCCGGGTCGGGGTCGCCGAACGAGTCGGGTGATCGCCCCGCCGTCACCCGCAAGAAGCGGACCACCAAGGGCATCCGCATCGGCGTACTGGGGCTGATCACCGTGGTGGTGTTCATCTACCTGGTCATTCCCCTGATCGCCGATGCACGCCGCGACGTCGAAACGGTCTCGTCGGTGAACTGGTGGATGCTGCTCGCCGCGGTGGGGTGCGTGCTGCTGTCACTGGTCGCCTACACCCAGTTGACGATGGTCGCGTTGCCCGGCGAGCGACGGAACCGTCCGATCAGTTTCTCGACGCTGTTCCGGATCCAGTTGTCGGTGAAGGCCGTCACCAACGTCGTGCCCGGCGGCACGGCGACGGGCTCCGCGGTCGGCTACCGGCTGATGACCACGTCGGGGGTGAGTGGCACCGACACCGGATTCGCCCTGGCGACCGTGGGCCTGGGTTCGGCGGTCATCCTGAACGTCATCCTGTGGGTCGGCCTGCTGGTGTCGATCCCGCGTTCGGGTCTGCAGCCGGTGTACGCCACCGTCGCGGTCATCGGCGTGATCGCCATCGCGCTGGTCGGCGCCCTGGTGCTGTTGCTGATGAAGGGGCACGGCCCGTTGGACCGCATGGTCCGGGCGATCGCCCGCCACACGCCCCGCCTCACGCCCGACGCGGCTTCCGCGGTGCTCGGTCGGGTGGTCGAGCACCTGCGTGAACTCGCCGCCCGGCCCGACGTGATCCGCCGCGGCATCATCTGGGCGGTGGCCAACTGGCTGCTCGAGGCGGTGGCGCTGTGGATCTGTCTCGCCGCGTTCGGTGAACACCTGCCGGCGGATTCGCTGCTGGTGGCCTTCGGGATCGCGAACGTGCTCGCGGCCATTCCGATCACGCCGGGCGGGCTCGGATTCGTCGAGGTCGGTCTCGCGTCGACGCTGGTCGGCTTCGGGGTTCCCTTCCAGGTCGTGACCGTCAGTGTCGTCGCCTACCGCGTCGCCCAGTTCTGGCTGCCGGTGCCACTGGGCGCCGCGTCGTACCTGTCGCTCAAGATCTGGCCGGGCGGCGACCAGTCGCTGTCGAAGCGGGAACGGCTCGAGGAACTCGCCGAGGCACTCGGGCGGCATCCGTCCAACCAGAAGGACTGACGCTCCCCTGCGGATGCGGGGCAGCCGAGAGTCCGTCGGTGCGTTCCGCCCAGGTCAGGGGCGCTTGGGACGCCCGTCCGGGGCAAGGACGCACGACGAACGCGCAGACCTAGTGCCGTGTGGCCGCGGCGGCCGGCCCGGTCGTCGCGGTGGGGGCGGTCGTGCCGGGTGACGCGGCGGCTTTCGCCGGGCAGCGCGCCGCGACCTCGCCCACGATCGCGTCGCCGGCCGCTCCCGGTCCCGTCCCGGTTCGGCTTCCCCCTGCGACGGTGGTCGTCGACGAGGTCGTGACGTCGGCGTTCACCGGTGCGAACGTGCCCTTGGCGTCGTAGCGGTCACCGTCGTGGGTGATCAGCGCGGTGGTCGCGGTGGGGTCGTCGGGATCCTGCCACTCGTTCGCCCCGACGATCTGAAACCGTTTCGCCGACAGTCCCCGGATCTCCTTGTCTCCCTGCATCTGGATGAGGGCGGTCTCGGTGAGCGTCGGCACCGAGTCGGTCTTGCCGTGGATTTCGTTGCGATAGCGGGTCAGTGCCACCGCGGCCAGCTTGCCGTCGACGTGGAAGTTGGCATAGACGCCGAAGATCCGCGTGCTGCCCGCGGGGTCGCTTTTCACGGCGCCGGTCGCGCAGATCACCCCGTCGAAGGGATACCGGTTCTGACCGAGCTGGATGAACCCGTTCCCCGGTTCGAGCGGATCGACCAGGTACCGGAAACTCGTGGAAGGCCCATCGGCGGTGTCGCCCGACGGGCCCGAACAGCCGGACACGACGACGAACAGTGCCGCGACGGCCGCGGCGAGCCACCACGAGCGGACGGATCGAATTGGGGTCACGAACGGTTCCTTTCACCCGGCCGGGGCGTGTCGTCGTCGATCGGCGCGGTCACCCGAACCGTGCCGAGGTGTGCCCGGTCGACCGGTCAACCCGGTCGACCCGCGCCGATCCACGCGTAGTAGCCGTTCCAGAGATTCACCGCACCGTACTGGACGACCGATCGTGAGTTCGGGGCGTGGACGACCTGGCCACCGCCGACGTAGATCCCCACATGGCTGATGTCGCGCGACGACGTGCCGTAGAACACCAGGTCGCCGGGCCGGAGGGCAGCCAGCGACACCTTGGCCGAGAGGTCGTACTGGATCTGTGCGGAGTGCGGGAGCGACACCCCGGCACGTGCCCACGCGTACAGGGTCAGGCCAGAGCAGTCGAACCCGACGATGCCGGCACCCGGACCGAACCCCATCGACGGGCCCGACGCGTTGCCGCCACCCCAGGAGTACCGGACACCGAGTTGGGAGATCGCCGCGTTCGCCGCCGTCTGACCTCGCCCGGTCGCCGGTGGCGCGACCGGCGGCGGAGGCGGCGCGGGCGGAGCGGTGGCCGGCGGCGGCGCGGGCGGCCCCGGGGTGGGTCGGGTGGTGACGGGTGGACGGGTCGTCGGGGTCGCACCGGCCGACCCGGGCGGGGCGCCGGGCCGCGTCGGCGATGCCGGACCGGTGGGGCCCGGCGCGGTCGACGTGCCGGTACCGCCGGCGCCGCCCGGTGTCGTCGAGGACGTCCCGGCGGTCGTCCCCGGAGCGGTCGCCGCCTGCCGTGCGGCGGTGATCGCCGCCTGGCGACGGGCGACGGCCTGAGCGAGTTCGCCCTGCACGCTCGCCTGGAGGTGTTCCTGTTCGTCGATCAGGCGGGTCGCCTCGGCCTGCTGGCGCTTCAGGTCCTCGACGACCCGGTGTTCGGCCCGGTTCGCATCGGCCAGCGCGGCGATCAGGTCGGCGTTGGTCTTCTCGGCCGCCTGCAGTTCGTCGACCAGCTGTTCGCGGTCGCCGATGCTGATCGTCGCGTAGCCGGTGCGCCGCGACAGATCCCACTGACGGCCATCGAGGGCCATCGACAACACGTCACCCTGATCCAACCCGACGTACGCGGACATCGCATAGCGGGCGGCGTCGGCGCGACGGGCGACCATCTCGAGCCGGGCCGCCCTCGAACGCTGCTCGAGCTCGGCCTTCTGCGCGGCGAGTTCGCCACGGCGCACCTGTGACTGGTTGAAGCGTTCACCGATCTCACCGATGCGGTTCTGCAGGTCGAGAAGCTGCGTTGCGATCCGATCGGCGCGGGCTTCCAGATCGGTGACGTCATCGGCTCCGGCCGAGGGCGCGGCGACGAGGAACGGCAACAGCCCGAGAAGGACCGCCGCGTAGGCGACGGCACGCCGCAGCATCGTCACGCGTGGGTTCCGGTGGTTCTGCATCGATGTCGTCGTCGACATGGCGCAACCTCGAGGTGTGCCGGTCGGTTCGATTCCGGCGCGGGCAACATGGCGATCAGTGGTCCAGACGGTACCCATCGGCAGTCGCGCGTGAAATTTCAAGGTTGTGGCACCACGGCGATCGTCGGCCCGTTTCAGGCCCGACCGGGCCTGGCGCGGACCGTCATTCCCATTCGATGGTGCCCGGCGGTTTCGACGTGATGTCGTAGGCGACCCGGTTCACCCCGGTGACCTCGTTGATGATGCGGGAAGACAGCTTCTCGAGCAGTTCATAGGGCAACCGCGCCCAGTCGGCGGTCATCGCATCCTCGCTGGTGACCGCCCTGATGATGATCGGGTGCCCGTAGGTGCGTTCGTCGCCCATCACGCCCACCGAGCGGATGTCGGCCAAAACGGCGAACGCCTGCCAGATCTCACGCTCCAGCCCGGCGGCGGCGATCTCGGCCCGCACGATCGCATCGGCGTGCTGCAACAGCGCGACGTTCGATTCGGTCACCTCGCCGATGATCCTGACGGCCAGGCCCGGCCCGGGGAACGGCTGACGCCACACGATCTCGTCGGGCAGGCCCAACTCGGTCCCCAGGGCGCGCACCTCGTCCTTGAACAGGTTCCGCAGGGGTTCGACCAGCTCGAAGTCCATGTCGTCGGGCAGGCCGCCGACGTTGTGGTGGCTCTTGATCTTGGCCGCCTGGGGGGTACCCGATTCGATCACGTCGGGGTACAACGTGCCCTGCACGAGAAACCGGGCGTCCGACAACTCGGCTGCCGCCTGCTCGAAGGTGCGGATGAACAACTCGCCGATCGTCTTGCGCTTCTCTTCCGGGTCGGTCACCCCGGCAAGGCGCGACAGAAACGTCTCGGACGCATCGACGTGCACCAGCGGCATCTGCTGATGGGTCCGAAACGTCTCGACGACCTGTTCGGACTCATCACGACGTAGCAGCCCGTGGTCGACGAACACACAGGTGAGCTGATCGCCGATGGCGGCGTGCACCAGGGCCGCGGCGACCGACGAGTCGACGCCGCCCGACAGTCCGCAGATCGCCTTGGCGTCGCCCACCTGAGCGCGGATCGCCTCGATCTGGGTGTCGACGAACGAGTGCATCGTCCAGGTCGGTTCACACCCGCACACGTCGTACAAAAAGGCCTCCAGCATCGCCTGGCCGCCCTCGGTGTGCATGACCTCGGGGTGGAACTGCACGGCGTGGATGCGCCGCGCGGTGTGCTGCATCGCCGCGACCGGCGCGTCGGCCGATGAAGCGGTGACCTCGAAGCCGGGGGGCGCCGTGGCGATCGAGTCGAAGTGGCTCATCCACACCGCAGCCGTGTCGCCGGGCAGGTCGGCGGCCATCCCGGCGAACAGCGTGGCGTC
>JBDZUV010000155.1:0-6652 GCA_040255345.1 Actinomycetota bacterium
GTCGCCGGCCTTGGCGTGCAGTTGTGCTTCGTCGACGAACCCGGCCATGAGCCCATGATCCCACTTCCGGGCATCGAGCCACTCACCCGTTCGTATGGACCCAACCCGAACAGGCGCACCTTCTACGAGGTCACTCGACCAGTCGGACCGGGTTGCCCTCGATGTGGGCACCCCAGGTCGTCTCGTCGTGCGTGTCGCTGCTAGTGGAATAGGTGATCGACCACCAGCAGCCGAGGTCCGAGTCCAGCGTTGACAGCGGCCGCACAGTCTCGTCACAGCTATAGATGGACGAGTCCGGGATCTGCATTCGCACGGTCAGAAGATTCCCATTGAATCTGCTCACCGTATTGATCTTACAGACCTGCGTCGGAGGGATCGTAGTCAATCCAATCGCAGTATTGATCGAACCTCCACCGTTCGACCCACCGCCATTGACATTCGCCAACTTCGAACTCGCGTACGTGCAGCCCATCTGCTTTCCGGTCGGCGTATTGATCGTCAGCGATTGGGCGCCTTCTCCCGCGTCGTAGAGATCCATAACCAGCGTCTTCCCGGCGTAGTTCTCATCAACCTTCGCCAAGAAGAACGTCGCATCGCCACCAGGAAGGTTCGTATAGATCGTCATGTGCTGCCATGGTGACAGCGTCGGCTGTTCTGCATTTGGCAGTGCATCCAGGGGATAATTGTACTGATCAAGGTTGTCGGCCGAGTTGGCTGCGATCGCGCGAAGTGCGAAGTTGTTGGACGCATTCCCGGTGCCGTCTGTCCAGATCCGGAGCAGAAACGTATTATTGTCTTGCGTCACCGGTGGGCTGGTCAAGGTACACAGCGTTCGCCACGTGTGGTAGTAAGCAGAACGATTGCTCGAGTTGTAATTGTTGGTGAGGCTCCACTGGCCCGAGTTGTCAGCACCTTCCGCGCCATTTCCGCAACTCCCGGCTTCGAGGATCTCATTGTCGGTTGGGTCGTAGGGGGTCTGGTCGACCTTGTACATCTGATAATGCGTCGTCCACGTACCCGAATCGTTGAATCGGTTGTCGCCAGTCCCATTTGCTTGCCCTTGCTCGTCGTACGCCGCGTCGAATACCTGAATCAGCACGCTCGGATTGTTCGCATTGATTGACAGCGTGTAGTACTGACCCATGGTCGTGTAATCGGGATTGGCCGTGCTGGAGCCGGAGCCGCACGATGTGGTGTAACCCGATCCGTAACATTTGGTACTGAACTGATCTCCCTGCACCGCATCAGTCCCAGGTGCCTCGACCGATGCCCAGTAGCCAGGACGCATATCCGGCCTAATCGTGTAGGACGGTGGTTCTGCCGGCTGAGCCGGGGTCGCCGGATGCGTCCAGACGCAGTCGGGCAGCATGGATGCGTAGAAGTAGTAGTAGCTCTGGCCCGATCTGTACACATCGATGGCCTGCCCGTCCAACCGCGAATTGGTCCCACCGTTCCGCGTACCGTCCGCAGCCCAATAATAACCAAACACTCGCCCATTAGAGCCGGTGCTTGTCACCGCTTTGCAGCCCTTTAGCCGCGTGTTGTAATAGTACCACTGATAATTCGGTGACTGGGCGGTGGCATAATTATCTGGGTCGATCGTATAATCGTTACCTGGCGGTTTATCCTCAGTATGTGCCGGCGTCGCCGGTATCGGCCCGTGACCCGGGTCCTCAGCAAATCCGTTCTGGAGGCCGCCGATGGAATTGCCGGAACTTCCCAGGACCAGCGGGAGGTTGTACTTCGCCACGGAGCAACGCGTCAGCGACGTCGGACCCGTGAATACTATGGAGAAGAACTGCGGGGCGGTCTTATCAGTGATACATACCTTAAATGATGAATCCGTCTGGTCGCCGACCACCATTTCTATTGCGATATCGCCAGCTCCGTCGACGAATCCATTTCGCTGGAGTATCGGCGTAGCAGCGTCTCTGGCCTTACCCAGGTTCGGCATCCAAACCACGCCGGCGAGCGAGCCGGCATCGGCACCTCTCTGCAACTCGGTCGCCCTGCTATACCAGGCGGAAACGTCAATGGCAAGAGCCGTGAACGCTACGATCGGGATGATCAATAGGCCGGTCATGATGAGGATGAAGCCGCGTTCGTCCGAAACCCGCCGGCGCATCTGTGCGCATTCAGTCCTTCGAAGTTCCATCATTCGCCTCCGTACTTTGGCTCGAGTCGGAACACTGCAGTCCTCTCGATGATGCGATCCCCGAACCCGAAATTCGTCACCTGGTTGTGCTTCATTTTGATGTAGACGCCGAGGTAGTCGAGCGTACCGGCACGTTGGGAGTGATTTCTCCCTGTGGGACACCAGTTGTAATCCCATGTCCTGTTACCAGAACTCCCACAGCCGGCGTCAGTCGCGAAGTTCGCCGTGCTGGTCTGATGAGCGAGCACCCACTCGACCTGTTGTTTACTGTAGACATTGCAGGAACCGAAGGAGCCGACCGTAGCATTGGGCTGCGGTTGGAACTGAAGACAATTCGATGGGGGTTTGGTATCAACTGGCGTTGCCTTATAGACGATCACCTTCTCGATACCCTGGAGCTCAGTCGGTGTCAAGCTCGTTCCGACCTGCGTCAGGGCCGTTTGATCAGACGTGATATAGGCCGTTGAGCTGGTGGCAGACCGTGCCGCGTCACGTGCGGCAGCATTGACATCATTCGCGGCCTTCCATGCGAGCCCATATTCGACGATACCAAGTGCGAAGACCATCAGGAGAGGTATGACCAGGGCGAATTCTACGAAGACCGCACCCTGTTCATGGACGCGACCGCGATTACACATGCTTGTAGATCGACGGTGGGCGATCACTTGTCATATTCCTGTGGCTCGATGGCGGAAATGGTCTTCGACGTCACGATCGAGTACTGTCCAAATAGACCCGTATAGTAGTTATGACGGACTTGGACCCATATGCCGACTCGGTCGGGCGGATCACATACCACTCCCGCACATGGGCCGATGTGGCTTGGTGATCGTTGCATGATCCGCCGCGATGTGGGTGGCCAACCGCAGTCGAGCTTGTGGTCCGCCGTCGGGTCGGCCGCTCCCTGGCACCCGAACCAGTAGTCCGCATACGCTGGGGTCATGGTGGCGACCGGATCCTCGTCCGTCGTGAGGGGCAGGTGCGCCTTCGAATAGGCACCGCCATCTTGGTTCGGATCTTCGTACAAATTGCAGTGGGTGGACGCATTGCAGGTCTCCGGTGGATCATCGTCGGGGCCGGAGGCTTTCCAGATCTTGACTCTTTCGATGACGTCGTTGCTGGACACCAGTCCGGAGCCTTCCCGGCTCATACGAGTGAGGATGCGCCGGTCGGCCATCGGGTCGTTGCCAGCCACGGTCGCCATCCGAGCACCGGCCTTCACCGCCGCGTTCGCACCGGTGGTCGCGCCCACGTAGCCCGAGAATTCGATCACGCTGAAGATCAGCACGACGAACACCGGGGTGACGAAGGCCGCCTCGACCATCGTGGAACCGCGATCGTCGCGGATCCGCCGACGCCTGGGGCTCGTTCGCGGTGCGAAGTAACGCTTCTGATGCCTTCGTCGGTGCATCATGTGAGAGCTATCGGTCACGACACCCCCTTCCTGGAGCCCAAGCCACGAATGATCTGGGTATTTTAGCCCATGGGACGTGACCGGTGCCGAGAAAGTCGCGAACACCGCGATACGAGGGACTGAAAGGGGGGGCGGTCTCTCGAGTGCCGAACCCGGCCTCGAGCTGGCGTGTGCTACGCGTCCGGCCTCGATGTCACAGCTCCGGAGTACCGTCGGTCTCATGTCGTATCCGTTCCTCGCCCTCGATGTTCCGTCGTCCGTCGACACCAGGCATGTTTCCACCGCGCACGGCCCGATCACGGTGGGCGCGCCCGGCCGCAATGTCGAGCGCGCCGAGCGCGAGGTTCGCGAGGACGCACACCTGGCCGCCGGCGCCACGCGAGCCGTCGGGGCGGGCACCCGCGCCGTTGCCGAAGAGCCCGACACCTACCGGACCTGCTTCGAACGCGACCGTGACCGCATCAAACACTCCCGCCCGTTCCGCCGCCTCGCTGGCAAGTGCCAGGTCTTCGTCGCCCCCGAGAACGATCACCTCCGCACCCGGCTCACCCATGCCATAGAGGTGGCTCAGGTCGCGGTGTCGATCGCCCGACCCGTCGGTCTGAACGTGGCGCTCACCGAAGCCGCTGCCATCGGGCACGACTGCGGCCACGGCCCTGCCGGCCATGCTTCGGAAGGCGCTCTCTCACCGTTCGTCGAAGGCGGCTATCACCATGCCGTCTACGGCGCCGACGTGGTGCTGGCGCCACTCAACCTGTGTGCGGAGACGCTCGACGCCATTCGCAATCATTCGTGGAACCGGCCCGCTCCCGCCACGCCCGAAGGCGAGGTCGTCGCCTGGGCCGACCGGATCGCGTACGTCTGCCACGACTTCGAGGATGCGGTCGCCGCCGGCATCGTCGCCGCCGGTGATCTGCCCGGTGAGGTGCGTGCGATCCTCGGTTCGGAACGACGGGTGCAACTCGGCAATCTGATCACCGCCATGATCGACACGATCACCACGACCGGAACCGTCGCACTCCGGGCGGCCGAGGCCGACGCGCTGTCGGCCTTTCGGGCGTTCAACTACGAGCACATCTATCTACGCGACGAATCGGTCGCCCAGGCCGAGAGTGCCGCTGCGCTCATCACCGAGTTGTGCAGCTACTTCATCGAACACCCCGAGCGCATCGGCCACGGCGGGCATCACCTCGGGGCCGTGCCCGCGGGCACGGAACTCCACAGCAGCGCGAGCGTGCCCGCGGGCACGGGTCCGGAAACCTCGCCAGGCGTGCCCGCGGGCACGGGTCCGGAAACCCAGCCAGGCGTGCCCGCGGGCACGGGAGTGAAGGGGCTGGTCCGACCCGACCGCGTGGCCGACGCGGTGCGATACGTCAGCGGCATGACCGATCGCTACCTGTTGCGCTGCGCCGTCGACGAACTCGGCTGGGATCCCACCAAACTCCCACTGGGCGTGTGAGGTCCCGGATGGCTCGCAGGCCCGGCATCAGAGCGGCCTGGCCGATCGACCCGGGCCCGAAGGCACGGCACGGCACCCTGTCGGAGTCGTTCGGCCCCGGCGGGCCGAGGGTTCAGTCCGGCAGGACGTCGACGAGCTTACGTCCCTTGCGGGCGCCGAACTTCACCTTGCCGGGAGCGAGCGCGAACAGCGTGTCGTCGCCACCGCGACCGACGTTTTCTCCGGGGTGGATACGGGTGCCACGCTGACGCACGATGATCGTGCCGGCGTGGACGTCGGTCCCGTCGAACACCTTGACGCCCAGACGCTGGGCGTTGGAATCACGGCCGTTGCGGGTCGAACCGCCACCTTTGGTCTTTGACATGGTTTGCTACCTCTGCGTGAAGGAGTGGCTGCCTGAAGAAGAACCGGTCAGGCGGGCGAGATGCCGGTGATCCGGATCGTGGCGTACCGCTGACGGTGTCCCCACCGCTTCGACTGATTCGACTTGTTCTTGTAGGTGAAGCCGGTGATCTTCGGGCCCTTGCCCTCGCCAACGACCTCCGCGGTCACCTTCGCACCGGCCAGGGCCGACGGCGTGGCGGTCACGTTGCCGTCATCGACCAGCAGCACCGGGGTCAGTTCGACCTCGCCACTGTCGACGCCGAGGCGTTCGACATCGAGGGTGTCACCTTCGGCGACCCGATACTGCTTTCCACCGGTTGAGATCACGGCATACATGGCTGCGCATGTTACCGGTCGTTCCCGCGATTCGCAGAATCAGCACGTCGGCGTCAGCCGTCGAACAGTGCATGATCGAACACGACACCCCGGCCCTCGCACGTCGCGCACGGTTCGCTGAACGACTCGAGCAGCCCCTCACCGATCCGCTTGCGGGTCATCTGCACCAGGCCCAGCTCTGAGATGTCGAACACCTGGGTGCGGGTCTTGTCCCGGGCAAGTGCCTCACGGAACACCCGCACGACCTCTGCCCGGTTCTTGCGCACCTCCATGTCGACGAAGTCGATCACGATGATGCCGCCCACGTCGCGCAGCCGGAGCTGGCGGGCGATCTCGACCGCAGCTTCCAGGTTGTTCGCGAAAACGGTTTCCTCGAGGCTCGACTTGCCCACGTTCTTGCCCGTGTTCACGTCGATGACCGTGAGCGCCTCGGTGTGCTCGATGATCAGCGACCCTCCAGACGGGAGCCAGACCTTGCGGTCGAGCGCCCGTCGGAGTTGTTCGACGATGTGGTGCTGTTCGAACAACGGCAGGTGCTCGGTGGTCGTGTCGAAGTAGCTGACCCGGTCGGCCAGCGCCGGCGACACACTGGTGACGTAATCGTGCACGTCGTCGAAGATCGCCTTGTCGTCGATCACCACCGACCGGAAGTCCTTGGAGAACTCCTCACGGATGACCCGCAGCGCCATGTCGGGTTCGCGATACAACAACGCCGGTGCCGAGGCCTTCTTGGCCAGAGCTTCGATCTTTTCCCACTGGGCGACGAGTCGCGCCAAGTCCCGTTCGATCTCGGGTCCGGTGATCGACTCCGCGGCGGTGCGTACGATCACACCGTGACCGTCGGGCCGGGCCCGGTCCAGGATCTTGCGGAGGCGCTTGCGCTCGGCATCGGGCAGCCGCTTGG
>JBDZUV010000246.1:0-1514 GCA_040255345.1 Actinomycetota bacterium
CAAGGCGTGACCCGCCGACACTGGCTGAGTGTCAAGCTCCTGCTCGGCGGTACGGTCGCGGCGGCCCTGGCCGCTGGCCTGTCGCTCGCGTCGACGTGGTGGGCCGCCCCCATCGACGCCGCCGGCAGCCGCATCGCGCCCGCGACGTTCGCCCAACGCGGGGTCGCGCCGATCGGGTACGCGTTGTTCGCGATCGCGCTCGGGGCGCTCGCCGGGGCGGTCCTTCGACGGACCCTCCCGGCGACCGTCGACCCGGACCGGGCCCTGGCGGCGTGTGCCCACCGCTTGGGGATCCACAGCCAGGATCGCATCGTGCCCGCGGGCTCGTTCTGGCACCTGCAGGCCGCGGAACTGGTGATCTTCACGGCGCTCGCTGCGCTCGCCGCGGGCGCCACCTTCTGGTGGCGCGAACACCGCATCGACTGACGGTGAGGACGAGTGGCGGCCCAGCGGCAGATCACAGCAGCTTCCGGAGGAGTACCCGCGTCACGGTCGGCGGGGCACCCGGGCCTCGGCGAGCGCGGTGTGGCGCCACCGCATGTCGCGAGAATGTATTCATGGCGCAACCGACCGCCACGATCCGTGTGACGCGACAGACGCGCGACGAGCTCGCCAGGCAGGCCCGCGCCCGGGGGGCCTCGCTCAGCTCGTTCCTGGCCGACATCGCCGCTGAGCGACGACGCAGCAACGCGCTCGAGAGTGAGCTCGCGGCCCAGCTCGTCGACCGGTCGAATCCGGACGTGGCCGAGGAACTCGCCGACTGGGACGAAACCCTCGAAGACGGCCTTGGCTGAGTTGCCGCACCGCGGCGAGCTGTGGCTGGTCGCCTTCGGCGCCTCGGGCAACGGAGAACCCGGCAAGACCCGGCCGGCCATCGTCGCTTCGACCGACGCGCTGCAGTCGGGTGAATCTACCGACCTCATCGTGGTCCCTCCGGTCTCGAGTTCTCGGGCTCCGTCGCAGCTGCGCGTCGAGCTGGGCCGTGTCCCGGCGGATCGCGCCAGATTTCGGCGAAGGGCCGAGGGCGGTGGATTCAGCCGGTGTAGGTCGGCGCCACGCGGACCGGGTCGGCTGCCGGCGCTTGGCCGCCGGCGACCGGCGAACCCGTAGGTGCGGGTGCGCTCGGCCCATGGGACGTGCCCACCGTCGTACTGCCCGTGCCCGCGGGCACCGACGTGCTCGAAGACGGGGGTACCGACGTCGGAGGCGAGGTCGAGGACACCGACGTCGTGCCCGCGGGCAGGGTCGTGGTCGTGGCTGTCGTGGTCGTCGCCGTCGGCGCGGCCGGTGCGCCCTGGATCATGGCGAGCGTCATGTCGGCCCGGGTGGCGGTGGTCGGCAGCTCGAGGGCCGGGTTGAGCACCTGGTCCATGCTGCCGTTGTCGCCACAGCCCCGGGCCGCGGGGAAGGCGAAGCCCTCGTCGCCGACATCGGCGGTGGGCACCGTCGTCGTCAGGTCGAAGGACGCGTCGCTGGTCAACGTCAGCGACGTCGGGCCCAGCACGCAGTTCTCG
>JBDZUV010000156.1:0-6543 GCA_040255345.1 Actinomycetota bacterium
ATGAGGCTTCGAACGCTCAAACTTTTCCTTCGCCATGACAACTGATCTCCTGGAACTGATGACGACTCGCCTTCCTGCGAGTCGGTGGGTGGTGGTGGTAGCGACGGTGGGACTCGAACCCACGACCTCTCGATTATGAGCCGAGCGCTCTCACCAACTGAGCTACGTCGCCGAGGTCAGGGTGCCGAGGCGGACCTCTGTGAGCCCCCTGTCGGAATCGAACCGACGACCTTTTCCTTACCATGGAAACGCTCTGCCGACTGAGCTAAGGGGGCGTGCTGATAGGGGCCGCCTCGCGGCGACCTGAACTCGCCATGCTACGTCGGCGGTGTCCCGGGGGCCAACTCGCCCGGGAAGCGGGAGCCGGGCACGCCGGCGGCCGCGTCGTCGGCCGGTGAACAGGCCTTATGGTTCAAGACCGGCTCCCTCCCTGCCGATCTCATCAGAGATGAGATTCGCGCGTCTGGCAGTCGAGGCCCAGGGCCGCACCCTCGACGTGAAGTTCCACCCCAACCTCACGGTGATCACCGGCGTCGGTTCGACCACCCGCGGACAGATGATCAATGAGCTGTTGAGCGGACTCTGCACGCACCGGTCCGGTACCCACCTGGAGGTCGTGACCGATGACGGGCGGATGCTCGTGGTGTTCCGACCCGGCGACGCGCCCCACCGGGTCATCGACGTCGCGTCGGGCTCGGATGTGTCGGCCGAGTTCACCAACGCCGACGGCAGCATCGACCTGCTCGCGTCGTTCGGCATGGACGCGGGTGCGACCCGGCGCTGGTCGCGCATCGGACCGAACGACCTCGTCGCCACGACCCAGAGCCAGCAACTGATCGCCCGACTCGGGCGGATCGATCAGAACCGACTCTGGTCGGACGCGCAACGCGTCCAGATCGCCCGACGGGCCCTCGCCGAGCAGGGCGACGTCGGCGAGGTCGAAGACGCGTCGCTGACCGAACGCATCGAGCACAGCTACCACGCGCATGATGCGGCCATGGAACACGCAGACCGGACGCGGTTGTTCGCGCTCGTGGTCGGGACTGCCGGCCTGGCGGCCGCGGCCGTCACCGCATCGACCAGTGCCACCGCCGCGATCCTGCTCGTCGCGCTGGCCGCGGCCGCGACCGTCGTCGCGTTCGTGTTCCGGGCACGCGTGAGCTACTACGCGCGGCAACTCGAAGCCGCCCTGGAACAATCGGGTTCCGAGTCGTACCTCGGGTATCAACTCGACCGCATCGACGGTTACATCACCTCCGAGCACCAGCGACGCCATCGGGCGGCGGGCCAGGCCGACGTCGACGACGCACTTCGCCGTTGGAAGCAGACCGCCGGGGACGTGACCGTGGACTGGGCGCTGGAGCACCGCCCCGCGATCGAAGCCGCGGCCGGGCTCGGTCGCCGCGAACGGTCGACCTTCAGCGGCGACCAGTCACTCGTGCCCCGTCACGCGCGCGACGAGGCGCCCGAGCTGATCGAGACGCTCATCACCCGGATCGCGAAGAGTCGCCGCCTCGGGGCCGACGGTGAATCGTTTCCCCTGCTGCTCGACGAACCCTTCGGCGCGTTCGACCCGGCGGTGCGACCTGCGCTGCTCGAGACGCTGCTCGGCCAGGCGGGATCTCCTCAGGTCATCCTGCTGACGAATTCCGACGACATCGTCTCGTGGGCCCGCCTCGAGGAACTGACCGGCGATCTCAGTCTCGTCGGGCCGGGTGAGGGCACCGCCCGGGGCCGCGCCGGAGACTCGAGCGGCTCGGCCCGCACGGGGCAACCCCCTGCACCGGACACCGAAGTGGACGACAGCCGCCGCTGAACGGGCGCGTGCGTCGTCGACCGGCGACGACCTCACGTGGTGGACCGGGGAGGATTCGAACCTCCGTAGCATGACGCGACTGGTTTACAGCCAGTTCCCTTTGGCCGCTCGGGCACCGATCCTCGCTCAGTGGGCAAGTGTAGCGATCAGGCCACTCGGGGCCGATACCCTTGGGAGCCATGCCGAGCTTCGACGTCGTCTCCCAGGTCGATCTGCAGGAGGTCCGCAACGCCGTGGACCAGGCCGCCCGCGAGGTGGCGAACCGCTTCGACTTCAAGAACGCCGACGCGTCCATCGAATTGGACGATCACACGATCACGCTGCGGGCGGTATCACAAGACCGGCTGAACGCCCTGCGCCAGGTGCTCGAAGAGAAGCTCGTGCGCCGCAAGGTGTCGCTCAAGGCCGTCGACTACGCGAAGGTCGAAGACGCCAGCGGAGGAAGCGCCCGGCAGGTCGTGACCCTCACCGCCGGGATCTCCTCGGACAAGGCGCGCGAGTTGAACAAGGCCATCAAGGCGCTCGGCATCAAGGGTGTGCAGTCACAGACCCAGGGCGATCAGCTCCGCGTGACCGGCAAGAAGCGCGACGCGCTCCAGGAGGTCATCGCGACGCTCCGAGAAGGCGACTACGGGATCCCGTTGCAGTTCGAGAACTTCCGCGACTGATCGGTTGACGCCCGTCTGATCGGCCTGGACGAACCGGAAGCGTGCTCCTCAGCCCAGCGGACCGCGGTGCACTGGTGACGACTGCGCACGCAACCGGGCGATGCGCTCCTCGGTCGGCGGGTGCGACGAGAACAGGCCCGCGAACTGCACCCGACGACCGGTGAAGGGGTTGATGATGTAGGCCGTGGCCTGGGCCGGGTCGACGTCCATCGGCACCCGCTTCGCGTACGCCTCGATCTTGCCCAGGGCCTGCGCCAGGGGCTCACCCGTGCCGAGCAACTCGGCCCCGGAATGGTCGGCCTCGTACTCGCGGCTGCGGGACAGCGCCATCTGCAGCAGCATCGCTGCGATCGGGGCGAGGATCGCCATCGCCAGGATGCCGACGATGCCGCCGTTGTTGTCGCGTCCACCGCCGAAGAACATCCCGCCCCACATCGCCATGCGGGCGATGAAGGTGATACCCATGGCCACCGCGGCTGCGACCGATCCGATGAGGATGTCGCGGTTCTTCACGTGGCTGATCTCGTGCGCCAGCACGCCCCGGAGCTCGTCCCAGGTCAGCACCTGCAGGATCCCCTGCGTGACGGCGACCGCGGCGTGATCGGGGTTGCGCCCGGTGGCGAACGCGTTCGGCTGGGGTTCGGGGCTGACGTACAACTTGGGCATCGGCATGTCGGCCCGGTTGGCCAGGTCGCGGACCACGGCGTAGTACTGCGGCATCTCGGCCTCGGTCACCGGCTGGGCGCGGGCCGCCTTGATGGCCAGCTTGTCACTGAACCAATAGGAGCCACCGACGAAGACGATCCCGATCACCAGCCCGATGAGCGCGCCACCGCTTCCCCACAGACCACCGATACCGATCATCAGGCCGCCGAGTACGGCCAGCAGCACGAACGTCTTGATGTTGTTCCGCATGGTCCTCTCCTCGTGTCCGGCACCTGCGCCGGTCATCACCGGTGAGTCTACGGCGCCCCGGTAAAGCTGAGTTGTCCTCCGACCGCGGCGGTCGTTCAGTCGTAGTACCCGGAATGGATGTACACACACGGCACGCCCTGAGCACGGAACATCTCGACGTTGCGCAGGTCGTCCTCGAAGCTGATCCGGGGAGTGAAACCGAACGCGTCGAGCTCGTGCACCGCGGACTTCTTGTAGGCGGCCGAGGCGCGGCGGTCGACGTCGGGTCGCATCACCAACAGGTCGTAGGGGATCTCGTGGCGGTTCAACCAGTCGATCGTGGCGGGCCTGATCGACACGGGACGGGCGGTCACCAAGACGACCTGCAGGACCTCGCCGAGCAGCCCCAACAGGACCGCTGAGTCGGGGAACACCGCGTCGTCCCCGGCCGCGGCGAAGAAGGCGCCCCAGTCCCGCCGGGGCCAGACCAGGTGGTGTTGGCGGCCCTTGGCGTCGGACAGCACCCCGTCCATGTCGAAGATCACACAGTCACCCGGCTCGGGCACGGGCCCTCGCCACCACCAGTTCGCGGGAATGTCCATGGCGTCGGCTTCGGCAGGGCCCACCGGCCCGCGAGCAGATGGGGCCGACCGGGTCACTCGGCGTCGGCCGCGGGGCCCGCCTCGGCACGGCGGCGGATCTCCTCGACGACCCCGGGGTCGGCCAGGGTGGTCGTGTCTCCGAGGTCCCGGCCCTCGGCCACGTCACGAAGGAGACGGCGCATGATCTTGCCCGAGCGGGTCTTGGGCAGGTCGTCGGTGAAGATGATCGTCTTCGGCCTGGAGATCTTGCCGATCTGGTCGGCCACGTGGGCCCGCAACTCCTCGCCGAGCGATGCGGTCCACTCGGTGTCGCCCTTGGGGGTCACGAACGCGACGATCGCCTGGCCGGTCGTGGCGTCGGTCGCCCCGACCACGGCGGCTTCGGCGACCCGCGGGTCGTCCACGAGCGCGGATTCGACCTCGGTGGTCGAGATGCGGTGGCCCGACACGTTCATCACGTCGTCGACCCGGCCGATCACCCAGAAGTAACCGTCGTCGTCGATCTTGGCGCCGTCGCCGACGAAGTAGCGGCCCTCGTAGCGGCTCCAGTAGGTGTCGAAGAAGCGTTGCGGGTCGCCCCACACGCCGCGCAGCATCGCCGGCCATGGTTCGGTGATCGTCAGATAGCCCCCACCTCGCTCGACCTTGGTGCCGGCTTCGTCGACGACCTCGACCGAGATGCCCGGCAGGGGGAAGGTGGCCGAGCCGGGTTTGGTGGTGGTGACGCCGGGAATCGGGGAGATCATGATGCCGCCGGTCTCGGTCTGCCACCAGGTGTCGACGATGGGGCACCGCTCGCCGCCGATGTTGGTGTGATACCAGATCCAGGCTTCGGGGTTGATCGGTTCGCCGACCGAGCCGAGCACCCGCAGCGAGGTCAGATCGTGCTTGGCGGGCTCCTGGGTGCCCCACTTCATGAACGTCCGGATCGCCGTGGGCGCCGTGTAGAGCACGTTGACGCCGTAGCGCTCGATGATGTCCCAGAACCGGTCCTTCCCCGGGTGATCGGGGGTGCCTTCGTACATGACCGAGGTGGAGCGGTTCGCGAGTGGGCCGTAGACGATGTAGGAGTGTCCCGTCACCCAGCCGACATCCGCGGCACACCAGTAGACATCGTCGGGGCGCACGTCGAAGACGTACTTCTGGGTGAACGCGACCTGGGTCAGATAGCCGCCGGTGGTGTGCATGACGCCCTTGGGCTTCGCGGTCGTGCCCGAGGTGTAGAGCAGGTACAGCAGGTCTTCGGCGCCCATCTCCTCGCACTCGCAATCGGTCGACTGCTCCGCGACCAGCTCGTGGTACCACAGATCCCGACCTTCGGTCATGGGGATCTCGGTGTCGTCGCCCGACGCGCCCGTGCGCTGCACGACCACGACGTGCTCGATGGTCGTCGTGTTGGCCACGGCCACGTCGGCGGCGGGTTTGAGCAGGCTCGCCTTGCCACGACGCCAGCCGCCGTCGGCGGTGACGAGCACCTTGCAGTCCGAGTCGTTGATGCGATCGGCGAGGGCGTTGGACGAGAACCCGCCGAACACGACCGAGTGGACCGCGCCGATCCGGGCACAGGCGAGCATCGTGATCGGCAACTCGGGGATCATCGGCAGGTACACCGCGACCCGGTCGCCTTTTTCCACGCCGAGGCCCTTGAGCGCGTTCGCGAACTGGGCGACCTCGTCACGCAGCTCGGCATAGGTGATGGTGCGCTTGTCGCCGGGTTCACCCTCCCAGTGGTAGGCGACCTGGTCGCCGTGGCCCGCTTCGACGTGACGGTCGAGGCAGTTCTCGGCCACGTTCAGGGTGCCGTCCGCGAACCACCTGGCGTCGGGGAGCTGCCAGTCGAGCACGTCGGTGAAGGGTTTGCGCCAGGTCAGCAGCGAGCGGGCCTGGGCAGCCCAGAAATCCTCGGATGATCCCTTTGCCTGCTCGTCGATGCCGTCTTCGAGCCACAACGAACGGCCTCTGGCTTCCTCGGATGGTGGGAACGTCCGGTTCTCGTCCAGGAAATCCTCGATCGTGGCTCGTTGCTCGCTCATGTGCGACCCCTTTGCTCGACGGCGACGTCCGTCACGTTAGTGGTCGGATCGGTCAGGTCGTACCGAGTGGGGAGTGGGACCCCGGCACGGCCGACCCGATACCTCATCGCCGATGCGGCCGGGCCGCTCGGTCGGCGGATCAGCTCCGAAACAGGGAGCGATGCGTGGCATGACTGCCATTTGCCTCCGCATTTCGTGCGTGCTGGGCCTCGATGTCGGTCTGTCCGGTGATGTCTGACGGAACAATTCGATCGACATGTACCAGAATCGTGGCGGTGATGCGTGGTACCGGATTGTGCACGGAACAGGCGAGGACGATCCGGTCGTCCAACGGGTGACCCGCAAAGCGGCCAGGGAGTCGTTCGACGACTACTACCTGCGTGACTACACGGCGATCGTGCGGCTGGGTTATGTGCTCACCGGCAAGCGGTCGGTCGCCGAGGAGATCGCCCAGGAGGCCTTCCTCGCCGCGTACCGACGTTGGGACCGTGTCGCCGGCTATCGCTCTCCCGAAGCCTGGGTTCGACGGG
>JBDZUV010000017.1:0-26515 GCA_040255345.1 Actinomycetota bacterium
CGAACTGCAGCGCGGAAGGGGTACCGGCGGAGAACGCGACGACGTCGATCCGGCGGATCGCCAGGGCGTCGAGGAGCTCGGCGAAGACGTCGGCCTGCATGGCGGGGGTGGCTCCTGGAGGCATCACCGAGCCGAGATAACCGAATCGAGACGGGGAGACGACGCGGCGGTGCGGGACGAGGTCGTCGAACGAGATCAATCCCGCGTCCCGTCCGCCGAAGATCCCGTGCACGACGAGCACCGGCCCACCGTCGCCGACATCGGCGTAGTCGAGTGACCCGTGGGTGGTCTCGGTCACCCGGCTCGGAATGGCAGCGAGCCGGGCGCGGGCGGCGGCGTCGTGGCGCCGGAAGCGTCTGACGGCGACCGCACCGAATGCCGCCAGCGTTCCGAGACCGACGAACCGGGTCCGCCTCGTCGGCCTCCCTCGACGAGCGAGACCGATCGAAGTGATCCTCAGATCGACGCAGCGGCGACCTGAAGCCGGTCTGAGACGTCGACAAGCCTCGGCGGCGCGCTCAGCGGACATTCGCCACCGTCGGCGCAACTGCGATCCAGGCTCGTCGTGGTGATCTTCCGTCGACGCGACGGTGGTTCTCGCTGAGTTTCGGTGCCATACCTCATCGTCCTGCCAGTCCTGGTCCACCGGACAGGGCCGTTGGTCAGGAACCCCGCCGCCGTTCGTCCGACCGGCACCGACCACGCACGCGGCGTGCGTCGGTCACGCCGCTCAGATCGAGCAGATGGATCCGCGGCGAGCGATCCGCTCGTTCACTCCGCGGAACCCGGTCCGTCATCAGGGCCTGCGTCATCGGCGGGGTCGGCGCCGTCGGAGACCTCGTCTTCCCCGGCCACCCCGTCGAGTGGATTCGCGAAGGACGCCGGGTCGACGTCGTCGAGAAAGTCGCGGAACTCGGCCACGGCGTCGTCGATCTCGGCGTCGTCGATCGCATCGCCGTCGGGCTCTTCGGTGAGCGTGGCCGATGCGAACTCGAGCACGTCGTCACTGACGAACACCGGCGCGCCGACCCGGACCGCGAGCGCGATGGCGTCAGAAGGTCGGGTGTCGAGGCGGTGCTCGCCGTCGGGTCCGGTCACCGAGATCGCCGCCTGGAACGACCCGTCGTCGACACCGGTGACCTCGATGGCATCGACATGGGCGGCGAGTTCCCTGACCAGCGTCGCCATGACGTCGTGGGCGAGCGGCCGGGGTGGCGCCTGGCCCGACAGAGCCACGGCGATCGAGGCGGCCTCGGGGCCGCCGACGAAGATCGGAACGAGACGGTGCGGGGCTTGCTGCTCGCGCAAGAGCACGAGCGGCACCCCGGAGTTGGCTTCGACGTGGATTCCCACGAGGTCGACGAGCTTCATGATGCTCGCCATACTATCGTCGTTTCGAGAAAACCTGATGTGTCTACTGTCAACTTTGCCGTCGGGTGCAGGCCCGGTGCCCTGGGCGGCGCACGCCGTCACCGCGCGTGGGTCGCACGTTCGGTGACATCCGCGACAGGGCCGACATCGACACCTGGGCCGCTTCGATCGCGGACGACCTCGGTTCGGCAACGCCGAGCCGATCGTCGGGGCGCCACCGCGCCGACGAGCGGGCGCTGGCGCCCCGACGCGTCGATTCAGCTGTATTCGCTGACCGCGTAGATCTCGTCGGCCACGAGTCCGTGCGCCTCGCGGTGCACCGCGTTCGCGGCGTCGGCATCAGGCGCGTCGACGAGGCAGAAGATCTTCCCGGCGTCCTGGTCGACCCAGTACCGCAGGTACTTGACCCCATGCGCATCCTGGGTCGCGAGATCGGCTCGGTGGGCATTGGCGACTTCGCTCGCCGACACCCCGCCGTCGATGTTGTGTACGTCCATGAACAGTGGCATTGCGGTTCCTGTCTTGTCGTGGCCTCCGGGGCCGTGCTGAGGAGATGTTGGATTCGAGCATCCGACCGCACCGGCGTGTGACGTCGCGTTTGACCGGAGCGTCGTGCGCCCGTCGCCGCGCGCGCACCGACCGCCAGGGCGACCCGGGTGTCGACGGGAGGGAGCCGATCGGTCGCCCATGCGACCGTCAAACCCCTCGTCACACGGTGCGTCACACGTACGAGGGCTAGCGTGCGCGACCATGGCGGTGACCATCCAGCTTCTGGGGAAGCCGGCGGTCGTCGACGAGGGCGGTCGGACACGATCGCCGCGTGGCAACAAGGCGTGGGCGCTGCTCGCCTACCTGCTGCTGGCCGGTCGTCCGCCCAACCGTTCCCACCTCGCCGAGCTGTTGTTCTTCGGGGCGGCAGACCCCCTGGGTGCGCTGCGTTGGAACCTGGCCGAGTTGCGACGCGTGTTGGGATCTTCGTTGGCCCTGTCCGGCGACCCGGTGTCGGCGGCGCTCGACGCGGAGACGACCGTCGACGCGCTCCAACGTCTCGACACCACCACCGTCGCCCGTGCGCCAGGATCGGTCGGAGGCGAACTGCTCCAGGGGGTCACGGTCGCCTCGAGTGGGTCGTTCGAGTCGTGGCTGCTCATCGAACGCCAGCGCCTGACCGCGGTGGCACGGGCGGCGCTGTATGAGGCGTCGCTCGTGTTGCTGGCCACGGGCGACACGTCGACGGCGACCACGGTCGCTCGCCGGGCGATCGAGATCGACCCCTACAACGGCGACAATCATGCCGTGCTCATCCGGTGTCTCGCCCGGACCGGCGACACGCAGATCGCCCGCGAACAGGCGGCGCGGTGTGCGGATCTGTTCCGCCGCGAACTCGGTGTCGACCAGCCCGCCGCGGTGCGGGAGGCGTTGACCGAGATCGACCGGGCACCGGTGCGGCGAGCCCGATTGTCGGTGGTGCAGGCGCGCGCCATGCTCGACGCCGGGAACGCCGCCCTGGCGGCCGGCGCGGTGTCGCGGGGCATCGACGAACTCGCGGCCGCCGCCAACATCGCGGAGGGGCTCAGCGACGAGGCGCTCCGGGGCGAGACGATGCTGGCCCTCGCGAGTGCGCTGATTCGTTCCACGGGCGCACGCGGCGCGACGTGCGCGGACCTGCTGCACCGGGCGATCGTGTGTTCCGAGGCCGCAGGCGACGGCCGGCTCCTGGCGGCCGCCTGTCGCGAGCTGGCGTTCCTGGCCGTACTCAAGGGCCATCGATCGCAGGTGACGTCGTGGGTGGAACGAGGTGAAGCCGCCGACGATGACGACGCCGGCCACGCGTCGCTGTGGGGGGTCCGCGGCATGGACCTCTCCGACGTCGCCGAGTACCCGGCGGCGCTCCGAGCATTGGAGGAGTCGGTCTCGTTCGCGGAGCGTTCGGGGTCGCTACGCCAGCGGGCCTGGTCGCGCTCGATGATCGGACGAGTGCATCTGCTGCGCGACGACCTGGCGCAGGCCGACCTGGTGCTGCGGGAGACCCTGGCCACCGCGCGGGCCGAACACTGGATGGCCTTCCTCCCGTGGCCGGCCAGCATGTTGGGCGAGACGCGGCTGCGCATGGGCGACCTCGACGAGGCCGCGCAATTCCTGGAGAGCGCGCATGCCATGGCGGCCGAAGTGGGCGACCAGTGCTATCTGGCCATGACCGTGCGTGGTCTGGCTCTGCTCGAGTGGACACGAGGTGATCTCGACGCGGCCCGCAGGTGGATCGGGGAAGGTCTCGGGTCGTCGCCTTGGTACGTGTGGGCGAGAGGGCATCTGCTCGACGCCGCCGTCGAGCTGGCCGTGGCATCCGGCGATCCCGGCGCCGCCACCCTCGTCGCCCAACTCACCGAACTCGCGGCGCGCGCCGGCATGCGGGAGCTGACCGTCCGTGCCGGTATCCACGCCTTTCGCCTCGGCGACGCGGCCGGTCTCGAGCTGAGCCGGGCGATGACCGAGACGATCGACAATCCCGCCCTCGCCGCGCGGTGCGCGTCCACGGTGGCGCCGCTGCACGGGGGTCGAACCGCCGACGCCGCGCCGCTGGTCACACGCCATCCCGCCCGGTGATCCGGCGTCGAGCGACGACCCGGCCGGTGCGTCGGTCACCGCAACCGAACCAGGTCCGAGCGGAGTCGCCGGCGGCGAACGCCGACACGGTGCGGGGGGTCACGAGGCCCTCGGCGGGTCGTCGAGCGCGGTGTACGCACCGGTCCAGAAATCCTGGATCACCGGCGGTGGAGGAAACGGTCCCGCGAAGGCGTCGGTGGAGAGCAGGATGCCGACCAGTTCGTTGACGGGATCGTTCGACCAGACGCTCCCGAGGCCCCCGGCCCAGCCGTATGACCCGACCGACGGTCCCAGCCCGCTGCGGCGTACCTGGACGCCGACGCCGAAACCCCAACCCTGAGAACCGTCGGGAAGCGGCCCCGGCGCGCCCCGGGCGACATCGATCTGGTCGGTGGTCATGGCGTCGAGGGACGCCCGCGACAACAGCCGCGCACCGTCGGGGAGCCGCCCGCCCGCCAGCAGCATCCGCGCGAACGCATGCAGGTCGTCCACGGTCGACACGAGCCCGGCCGCGCCCGAGGGGAACACCGGCGGTTTCGCCCACTGGCCCCCAGGCGGGTCGAAGACGACCCGTGCGCCACCCGGTTCGGTCACGTACGCGGTGCCGAACCGTTCGATGTCGGCGACACCGAAGGCGGTGTCGCGCATGCCCAGCGGTTCGAACACCCGCTCGCGCAGCACGACGTCGAGGGGTTGGTCGGCGGCGCGTGCGATGAGCACGCCGAGCACGTCGGCGCCGGTGTTGTAGAGCCAACGCGCACCGGGTTGGTGGAGGAGCGGTAGCGTCGAGAGTCGGCGCATCCATTCGTCGGGTGGCGGGGGCGTCTGAGGTTCGGGCGCACCGGCGCCGAGTTCGAGGTCGGCCAGCGCCTCGAGGAAGGGTTGCGGCCAAGGCGCCGAGAAGTCCATGCCCATGCCGAGCCTGAACGTCAGCAGATCGTGCAGCGTGATCGGCCGCTGGGCGGGCACCGTGTCGCCGTGGATCGGGCCCCGCGCGTCGACGAGCACGCGCCGGTCGGCCAGTTCGGGAAGCAGCTCGTCGACGGGCTCGTCGAGCCGAAGTGCGAAATCCTCGACGAGGGTCAGCGCCGCCACCGCCACGATCGGCTTGGTCATCGACGAGATGCGGAAGATGCTGTCGCGCCGCACCGGCGCGGGTTCGCCCCGGGTGAGCCGGCCGGCCGCACCGACCTCGACGTGATCGCCCACCGACAGCAGCCAGACGACACCGCCGACGTGGTCCTGGCCGACGTGGCGCTGCATCGTCCGGTCGAGGTGTGCGAGGCGTCGAGGGTCGAGTCCGGTCATGGTGATGTCGACGGTCCGACCGGCCGGAATTCATCGGTCACGTTCGGGCAGGGCCGCGCCCGGGGGTCGGAAACGCCGGATCACCGCATCTCGGGCGCCGACGATGGTGGCGGCGTCGTGTCTCTCGGTCACCTTCGTGCGCACGTCCGAGACGTCCCCGTGGGTCACCCCACACCGGGAACGGCGCTGATTCTGCGTGCCTATCGTGGGAAGTACCCGTCACAGGGCCGCGGCGCCGTCGTCGTGGCCGGGACCAGGAGGTCGCCATGCGTGCGTTCCAGTTGACCGAGCCGGGTGCAGCAACGATCCGCCAGGTCGATGAGCCCGATCCCGGGCCCGGCGAGGTACTCGTGAAGGTCACTGGCGCGGGGGTCTGCCATTCTGACCTCCACATCCTTCACGCGCCCGTGTCGCTGTTCCCCACGCCGATGACCTTGGGCCACGAAGTGGCCGGCACCGTTGCCGGTGTCGGCGACGGCGTGTCGGGCTGGGAAGAGGGCACCCCGGTCGTGGTGTACCTGGCATGGGGCTGTGGGCACTGCCGTCACTGCGCGGTGGGGGCCGAGAACTACTGCGAGGCCCACCCCCGCGGCACACCGCCCGGCCCGGGACTCGGCGTCGACGGTGGCATGGCCGAGTACATCTCGGTCCCGAGTCGGCACGCGGTGCCCCTGGGCGACCTCGACCCGGTCGACGCGGCACCGCTCACCGACGCCGCGCTGACCCCGTACCACGCGATCGCGCGGTCGCGGGACCGCATCACCCCCAGCTCCACGGTCGTGGCCATCGGCGTGGGAGGGTTGGGCCACATGGCTCTGCAGATCCTACGGGCGACGTCCGGCGCGACGATCGTGGCGGTCGACACCGACGAGGGTCGGCTCGAGCAGGCCGGCCATCTGGGCGCGCAGCACGTGCTCGGTTCCGATGCCAAGACGGCCGCTGCGATCATGGCGATCACCAACGGCGTCGGCGCCGACGTCGTGTTCGACTTCGTCGGTGTCGAGGCGACGCTCGCCACGGCGGCCGCGAGTATCGGCAGCAACGGCCAGATCACCGCCGTGGGTCTCGGAGGCGGCGAGATCCCGTTCCGGTCCGAACCCCTTCCCATGAACCTGCCGTGGGGCACCACGATCTCCCGCCCCTACGGTGGCACCCGCCGCGACCTGCAGGAGGTCGTGGCGCTCGCCCAGAAGGGCGAGATCGAGGTGCACGTGGAGCGATTCGGACTCGACGACGCGGCCAGTGCGCTCGACAGACTCGAGCGGGGCGACATCGCCGGTCGGGCCGTTCTCGTCCCCTGAGGCCGAGGCACCGGCGGTGGGCTCGGGGCCCATCGTGCACGGCTCTCCGGCAAGCGGACTCCAGCGTGCACCGAGTGCCGTCGCGGCTCGCGGAGCATCGGTCGTTCGGTGATCCGGGCCGGGGTCGGCCGCGCAGCGGGGTCAGCCCTCGACTCGGGCCAGCAGCTCGTGCACCGCGGCGAGTACCGCGTCGCGGTGAGCCCGTGCATCGTGGATCATGTGGCCCGCGCCGGCGACCACCCGGCGTTCGAGGTCGGGGCTGTGCTGCGCCAGCGACGCGAGGTCGCCCGCGGTGACGATCGTGTCGGGAGAAGCGGGGTCGCCGGCCAACACGATCCCCGGGACGGGAACCTGCCGGTCAGGGTCGAACACCGGCGCAATGGTGCCGTCGAAGACCGGGTCGAGCACCGTCACGTCGAGCTGGAGCATCCCTTCGGCCATGGCATCGATGGCGTCGTCGAAGGCCACCTCGCCGAAAGGCGGACCCGACGGGCTGGGCACCTGGCGCAGCAGATCGGCCACCGCGGCAACCGACATGCCCGCCTCCTGCATGGCGGGGATGGAGCTCTTCATGAGTTCGAAGGCGGCGAACACCGTGTTTCCCTCGTAGGTGGTACCCGCAGCGGTACCGGTGGCGGATCCGGAGGCGGTCATGATCGCCGGGTCTTCGAGGACGACGCCACGCACCAGGTCGGGTCGGGTCTGGGCGAGCCCGGCCGCGGTGCCACCGCCGAGAGAATGCCCCACGATCACCGCCGGTCGACCGAGGAGCTTTTCGCACACGGCCACCGCGTCGGCGACATAACCGGGAAAGGTGTAGGCGCCCGGGGTGCGGCCGGACCTGCCGTGGCCGCGGAAGTCGAGGCGGACCACCCGATGATCCTCGGCGAGATGGGGTACCAGCCACGACCAGGTCGAGACGTTCTGGGTGATCCCGTGGAGGAGCAGCACCGGCGGAGCGTCGGTGTCTCCGTCGTCCTCGAAGTGCAGGGTCGCCGCGTCGGTCGTCAGTTCCATGGCACGACTCTAGGGGCCTGCCGCGGCGCGGCCGGCCGGGCCACGGGGCGCCGGGGCCGACGACGTCGGCACGGTTCCGTCGCACCCGTTCCGCCGGTCGGTGACGGCGCGACCCGGCTCAGACCGGTGAGTGGGTGAGATCGAGGCGGCGGAGGAGTTGGGCGTTGGCGGCGACCACGATGGTCGACAGGCTCATCAGCACCGCGCCGATGGCGGGAGGCAGCACGAAGCCGGCCCAGGCGAGCACACCGGCGGCGAGGGGGATGGCGAGCACGTTGTAGCCGGCGGCCCATGCGAGGTTCTGCAACGACTTGGTGTAGCTGGCGCCGGCGAGCCGGATGATCGACACGACCCCACGTGGGTCGCTGCTCGCCAGGATGATCCCCGCCGACTCGATGGCGACATCGGTGCCGGCCCCGATGGCGATGCCCACGTCGGCGCGGGCGAGTGCGGGGGCGTCGTTCACCCCGTCGCCGACCATGGCGACCCGCCGCCCCTGTTTCTGCAGTTCGGCGACCTTCGCGGATTTGTCCTCGGGCAGCACCTCGGCGAACACCTGGTCGAGGCCGAGGTCCGCTCCGACGGCGTCGGCGACCTGGCTCGCATCGCCGGTGATCAGCACGACCTGCAGCCCGCGGGCACGCAGCGCGTCGACGGCCTGGCGGGCTTCGGATCGGATCTCGTCTTCGAGCGCGAACGCCCCGATGACCCTCGTGCCCCGCGTCACGTAGATCACCGCCGCCCCGCGCTGCTTCCACTCGGCGATGCGGTCGGAGCATTCGGCGGGCAGCTCGAGTCGTTGGTCGCGCAACAGGGCCGGGCCGCCGACGGCGTGGACGACGCCGTCGATTCGGGCTTCGACACCCCGGCCGGGAACCGAGCGGAACTCGGTGACCGCCGGCAACGCTCCGTGCTCGCGTGCCGCGGTGACGATCGCCCGGGCGAGAGGGTGCTCGCTGTCGGCCTCGACCCCACCCGCGACCCTGAGCACCTCGGCCACGTCTGTGCCTTCCACGGCCACCACGTCGACGACCACGTGCGCGCCCCGGGTGAGCGTGCCGGTCTTGTCGAAGAGCACCGTGTCGACGGTGCGGGCCGCTTCGAGCGCGAGACGGTCCTTGACGAGCACACCGTTGCGGGCCCCGATCGCACTGGTCAGCGAGATCGTCAGGGGGATCGCCAATCCGAGGGCGTGAGGGCACGAGATGACCAGAACCGTGACGACCCGCTCGACGGCCTGGTCGGTCCGACCGATCGCGACCCAGACGACGGCGGTGATGACCGCCGCCCCGGTGGCGACGTAGAACAGCAGCGCAGCGGCCCGGTCGGCCAGCACCTGGCTGCGTGAGTGGGACTGCTGGGCCTCTTCGACGAGCCTGCCGATACCGGCCAGGGCCGTGTCGTCGCCCACCGCGGTGATGCGCACCCGGATCCCCGAATCGGTCGACACCGTGCCGGCCACCACCGGATCGCCGACGGTCTTGGCGACGGGGCGGGACTCGCCGGTGATCATCGACTCGTCGAGCTCGGCGGCGCCCTCGACGATCTCGCCGTCGGCGGGGACGCGGCCACCGGCACGCACCAGCACGAGGTCGCCGCTGCGCAGCGCCGCGAGGGCGACGAGCTCGATCGCCCCGTCGTCGCCGACCCGCTCGGCCTCGTCGGGGAGGAGCGCGGCGAGCGCCGACAGGGCGTCCTGGGCCTGGCCGAGCGCCTTCATCTCCTGCCAGTGACCCAACAGCATGATGGTGATCAGCGCGCTGAGCTCCCACCAGAAGTCGAGGTCGAACCAGCCGATCGAGGTGACCAACGACGCGACGTAGGCGACGCTGATCGCCATGGCGATCAACAGCATCATGCCGGGTCGGCGGTCGCGGGCCTCCTGGAATCCGCCCGTCAGGAACGGTCGCCCTGCCCAAAAGAACAGCACCGTGCCGAGCACCGGGCCGACCCAGGCGATGCCGGGGAAGTCCAGCGAGTAGCCGAACCAGTCCATGACCATGTCGCTGGTGACGATGACCGGGATCGACAGCAGCAGGCTCCACCAGAACCGACGCCGGAACACTTCGTCGTGGCCGTCGTGGCCGTCGTGGCCGTCGTGGCCGCTGTGCCCGCTGTGCCCGCCGTGAGCATGGCGCACGGCGTGTCCAGCGTGGGCGTCGTGCTCGTCGAGCTGGCCGGTCATGGCCGGTCCCTCCGTCGCATGCCCTCGACGCTACGGCATTCCGCGTTTCGTCCGGCCGGACTCGACGGGCCGATGGCGGCACCGTTCAGCCGCCATCACGGTGACCGGGCCAACGGCCCTGGCTCGACGGCGCCATTCGTGTGATGCTCAGGGCACCGACCGATGCCAGGAGACGTCGATGTCCGACGAACTCGAAGCGCGACGCGTGTTGCACACCGGTGTCGGAATCGCGATCGGTGCCGGGGCCGGCTTGGTCGTGGGCGCCCTGATCGGAGGGCCCGCCATCGCGATGGGTATTGCCGTGGAAGCCGGGATCGGCGTGGTCGTCGGTGCCGCGTGGGACGCGCAGGCGAACCGGCCGTCCCGGTAGACCGGTTCACGTTCGCCGTCACCCGAGCGAGTCCAGGAGCTCCTCGACCCGACTCCGGATCTGGTCGCGGATGCGCCGCACCGTGGCGCGGTCCTGGCCCGCGGGATCATCGAGCGGCCAGTCTTCACGCCGGGTGCCCGGCACGACTGGGCAGGTGTCGCCGCAGCCCATGGTGATGACGACATCGGCGGTCTGCAGGTCGGAGTCGCTCCAACGCCGGGGTTGGTGCCCGGCGATGTCGATCCCGGCCTCGGCCATGACGGCGACGGCCTCGGGGTTGATCGACGCCGCCGGTTCAGAGCCGCCGGAGAGCGCGATGGCGCGTCGCGCCGCGAGGTGCTCGAACCAGCCCAGGGCCATCTGTGAACGTCCGGCGTTGTGCACGCACAGGAACAGCACGGTCGGCTTCGCATCGTTGGTGGGGTCGGTCATCGGGGCTCCTCGGCGATCGGATCGGTCGGTGCCGGGTGTGGGTAGAACAGTTGGATGAGCCCCAGCGCCACGAGGGTTCCGACGAATTGCATGGCGATGAACATCGGCGCCGACGCGGGGGCTATACCGGCGAACGAGTCGGACAGGACCCGACCGATGGTGACTGCGGGGTTCGCGAAGCTGGTCGACGAGGTGAACCAGTACGCGGCGGCGATCCACGTGGCGACCGCATAGGGCACCGCGTGCGATCGGCCAGTGCGCACACAGCCTTGGATGACCAGCAGCAGCCCGATCGTCGCGATGATCTCCGCGAGCCACAACGGGCCGGAGGATCGGGTCTTGGTGGACAGCTCCACCGCTGGCAGAGCGAACATGGCGTTGGCCAGGATCGTGCCGACGGCGGCGCCGAGGGTCTGGGCGATCACGTACAGCGCGGCATCGCGACTGGAGATCGAGCCGAGGAATCGCTCGACCAACGTGACGGCCGGGTTGAAATGGGCGCCGGAGATCGTGATGAACATCAAGATGATCCCGACGAGCGCGCCGGCAGTGGCTGCCGCGTTCGCCAATAGCTGGAGACCGACGTCATCGGTCAGCCGAGTCGCCATGATCCCGGAGCCGACCACGGCGATGAGCAGGAACGCGGTGCCGATCGCTTCGGCAGCGAGGCGTCGCACGAGGTCGATCGTCGAGCCGGTCGACTCCGGGACGGGGAGTGTGGCCGGGTCCGCGACGACGGCCGTTTCGGGTTGCTCGGTCACGCCTCAGCAGCAGGCAGAGGCAGGTGCGGTTGCCGCCACGGTCGTGTCACTGTCGGAGGCGGGTGCACAGCACGTACCGGCGGTGTCCTCGCCGCGCAGTGAGTTCGTCATCTGCTCGGCGTCGCCGACCTTGACGTACCACTCCCAGGGTGCTCCGTCAGGGTCGTGGACCCAGGTTTCGGTCTTGTGGGCAAAGCAACAGGTCGTGTCGTCCACGCCGGTCGTGGCGAGCCCGTCTGCGGCGAGGCGGGACTCCGCGGCGGTGACCTCGTCGGGGCTGGTCACCTCGACGCCCAGATGGTTGAGCGTGCCGCCACCGTCTCCTTCGATCAGGACCAGTTTCAGGGGCGGGTCTGCGATGGCGAAGTTCGCGTAGCCGGGTCGGCGCTTGGCCGGTTCGGTGCCGAACATCTTCGAGTAGAAGGTGACCGCCTCGTCGAGGTCGGACACGTCGAGGGCGAGTTGGATGCGAGACATGGAGGGGCTCCTCGGTTCGGCTATCGTATTGATGAATGTCGATGTATCGACGCTTGTCAATATATCGACAGGCGTCGATGGATTGCAAGGAGTTCTCGATGAAGAAGATCGCCGTGATCGACGACTGCTGTCCCCAGGTGCTCAGCGCGCCGCTCGACGACGCCGAGGCGAGGCAGCTCGCGGCCGGCTTCAAGGCCCTGGCCGACCCGATCCGGCTCCGATTGCTGTCGTTGATCGCGGATGCTCCGGGAGGCACCGCGTGCTCGTGTGACCTGGAGGCACCGGTCGGCAAGTCGCAGTCCACCGTGTCGCACCACCTATCGGTGCTCGCGGACGCCGGCCTGATCACCAAGGAGAAGGTCGGCCGTTGGGTCAACTGCACCGTCGTGCCCGAACGCCTTGCCGGCCTGCGCGCCGCGCTGGAGGTCTGAGCGTCCCTTCGACGCGATCAGCGGGGCCGGTCGTCGGTCTCGGTGATCGGACGCCCCGAGTTCGACGCAACGGCGCCGCGCCGATCGCTGCTGTCGGCCCGGTCGTTCAACACGTCCACGCGACGGGCGTGAGCGGGTCGGGTCGGTACGAGCAGTAGATGCCCGTGTGCACCCCGTTGTGCAGATGCGCGCCGAGCGCGGGAAGCTGCTCGGACAAGCGCCGTGTGGCGTAGTGCAATGCGCGGGTGACCGCGGACCGGGCACGTTCGGCGTCACTGCCCACCGAACGCAGCCGACCACCGAGGCCCACGGCGGCGCGCAGTTCGGCGATCAGGAAGTCTCGGTCGCGCTCGGCGAGGTCCGCGCGGGCCGGATCGTTGCAGCGGCGTGCATCCTCGATGTCGGCCTCCACCTCGGCGAGGCGACGTCGGTACGCCTGTCGGGCCTGCTCGTCGATCATCGGAAGGTTCGAGACCCCGGTCCCACCGAGGTCGGGGTCGCCGACGAACGTCGGTGATCGGATCGGCAGAGTTCCCTGCTCGACGGCCACCAGGTCGAGCACGTGGAACTCCCGACCGGGTTCGGCGAGCAATCTGGCCAGGTAGCGGAACCCCTTGAGGTCGCGCAACGTCGCCGACCCACCGGCGAACTGCACCTTCCGCAGGTCGCCTTCGCGAAGGAAGGTCCCAGACGATGTGGGGGCGTGAACCGGCGCCGCTGCGCCCTGACCACCGGCTGTCTTGCCGGCGGGCCGGGCGCTGGCCTGGGGTGCTCTGGCGCTTGCGCCATAGCGTTCGAAGGCCGCAGCGGCGGCCCGGCCGTCGATCTCGGCGATGTCCGTCCGACCGGCACGGGTGTGCGCCTCGGCGACGATGAGCCTGGCCAGACCCGTCTCGTATGGCGCTCCGATGTCGGCCCAGATCGATGCAGACTCGGTTCCCGCGGCGATCGCGCGGTCCAGTTCTCCGGCCGACAACGCGACGCGGGCGTCAGCGAGCCAGGCCGAGGCATCGTGCCACTTGCCCGGGTACCGCTGGGCGATACCGCGCAACCGCGCCGCCGCTTCACGTGCCGTCTCGAGGTCGCCTGCGGCCACGGCGATCTCGACCTGCGCGTCGAGCAACGGAGCGAGCGTGAGTTCACCGGTCGGCGGACGCTCCTTGGACGGGGTACGGACGGGGCGCTCGATCGCCTCACGGATCAGGCGCTGAGCCGCACCGGGATCCCCCTGAGCGAGTCGTAGCAGGGCGAGGCCGGGGTAGGCGCTCCAGCCGTGCTCGTGTGCGGCGAGGAATGCTTCTTCGGCGCCGCTCAGATCGCCTCGCCGGAGCCGGATGTTGCCCAGTTCGGCGAGCGGCCAGCCGAACTCGCGCCGCAACCACGGGCGAAGCTCGTCGCAGGCGGCGAGTGCCTCGTCCTCGGCCCTGTCGCAAGGTCCGCTCACCCGCAGGATCTCGGCACGGTGCACCCGACAACGTCCGTGGATGGCCCCGAAGGCCGTCCCGACCCGCCAACGGTCCATGGTCTCGGTCCACTCGACGGCGAGGTCGTGGCGAGCGAGACCCTGCGCCGCGCAAATCAGCTCGCACAGCATCATGCCGGCGGTGAGCGGATCGACCTCACCCGAAACGAGCAGACCGCCCACCTCATCGAGTCGCGCCAGGCCTTCGTCGACACGGCCGTCCAGAATGTCCAGGCGCGCCCGTGCGGTGAGCCCGATCACCTCTGCGGCGCGGTTGTCGTGGCGTGCCCCCAACTCGACCGCCTCGTCGGCGCAGCGCCGGGCCGTCGCCAGGTCGCCGGACATGAACCGTTCGTACGCCCCGATGGCGGCGAGCAGTGGTCGGACCTCGGAGTCGGGTCTGTCGGCGGCCAGACGTGCCGCCCGACGTGACCAGGCCCTGACCGACGCCATCAGTCCGGTGTCGATCAGGAGGAACATGGCGACCATGGCTGCCGCGCGCGCCGCGCCACCGCGGTCACCCGCAGCGTTCAGCAGATGATGCTGCTGTTCCCACGCTTCGATCGCAGCCTCGAGATCACCGTGACCATAGGCAGCACGAGCCCGCAATTCGAGCATCGAAGGTGTCCGGGCGGCCGTCCCGGCGGCGTCGAGGAGTCCGAGTGCATCGGCCCATCGGGCGTCGGCGAGTGCCGCTTCGACGTCGGCGGCCAACTCGTCCACCGTCACATTGTGACAACAATTCTCACGCCTCGTCTTGCACGGACCCAGCAGGAGTCCGCACACGACGAGGAGACACTCCCATGCGCATCAGCAAAGACGACATTCCCGTACGCCTCGAGGCTCCGGGTGCGATCGCCCGCCAACTTCCCGACTTCGGCGAGCCCGACGCCGTACTCGGCGCCGAGTACTTCTCTCTCGGCGCCGGAACCGACCTCGCCCCGCTGTTCGTCGGACTCGACGAAGATGCCTGCCAGGCCCCCCACTGGGGTTTCATGATCGAGGGAACGGTGGTGATCACCTACACCGACGGTACCGTCGACCGTTGCCGTACCGGTGACCTGTTCCACTGGCCGTCGGGCCACAGCGTCCGAGTCGACGAAGACGCCGAGATCATCCTGTTCAGCCCGCAGGTGAGCCATGGCGCCGTTCTGGATCACCTCGCCGGGAGGCTCTCCGAGGCGTGAGGTGAGAGGGCGGTTCGGGTGTGTCTGAAGTCCCACTCCCGGGCCTGCGTTCGCATCGCTGATCGCGATAATATCGTGGGTGTCGGATCGTGGTCTCCGATAGCCGACGGACCTGGAGAGGTGTCAGATGTCGCGGTCCCCTGCCATCAGATTCCGCACCGCTCCGGTTCTCGTGGTGCTCGCGCTGCTGGTCGGAGCGTGCAGTTCGTCTGAGACCCCGGCGAAGCCCACGGCCACGACGGCCGCATTGCCGGCCGGGTTCTCGGGTTACGTGCGCACCCCGCTGGTGGACGTGTCGTCGGTGACGCTTCCCGACGTGAAAGGCACCCCGGTGAAGATGGTCGCCGATCCGGGGGGAATACTCATCGTGTTCTTCGGCTACGGCACCTGCCCCGACATCTGCCCGATGACCCTCAGCGTGCTCAAGGCCGCGATCGCGAATCAGACCCCGGTCGATCGCAAGCGGGTCGACGTCGCCATGGTCACGGTCGACCCGACACGGGACACCGGTGAGCGGTTCGGCGAGTATCTCGCCCAGTACTTCCCACGCGGACTGGCGCTCAGGACCGACGAGCCCAGATTGCTGCGGTCCGCAGCCGACACGTTCGGAGCCGATTACCGGATCAGGATGAATCAGGACGGCCAACGTGAGGTCAGCCACAGCGCCGATCTGTACGTCGTCGACGACACCGGCAAGATCGTCCTGATCTGGTCGTACGGGCTGACACCCGAGGCCATCACCGCAGACCTCGGTCGCCTGCTCGCAGGTGACCGACCCGACCCCGAGAAGTGAGAGGCGAGATCATGAACACCCACACGTTGAAGCGGACCTTCGTCGCGATGACCGGGGTCGTGATCATGCTCGCCGTCGCCACCGCGTGTGGTAATGACGGTGCGGACACGTCTGCCACCACCGCCGGCTCCACCACGACTGCGGCTTCGGATCAGATCACGGTCACCGACGTGTGGGCCCGCCCCGGGATCGCCGGCGGCAGCACCGGGATCTACTTGTCGATTCGAGGTGGTGCCACCGCAGACGAACTCGTCGGCGCGAAGGCCGCCGACAGCTTCGCCGAATCGGTCGAGATCCATGAGTCCACGGTCGACCATGAGAACGGTGACGACCACGACATGGCCGCGACGTCTGAACCCGGGATGCACACGATGCACGAGGTCGACGCCATCGCCGTACCTGCGGGCGGCGCCGTCGAGTTGGCACCGGGCGGTTTCCACGTGATGGTGACGGGGCTGAAGGCCGACCTGAAGGCCGGCGACACCGTGCCGATCACCCTCGAGTTCGCCAAGGCCGGCGAGATGCAGGTCACCGCCACGGTTCGAGAGCCGTGACATGTCGACTCCACGAGCGCTCCGGACGACGGTGACCAGGGTGCTGCTCGCCCCGGCACTGATGCTGGCCGGCTTGGGAGGAGCCATGGCGCTCACATCGTGCAGTTCTGATTCGGCGACCGATCGGTCTGCTGACACCTCACAGACCACCGTGGCGGCGAGCCCGACCACCCAGCGCGAGGGCGTCACCCACGGCTTCGTCATTCCCGAGGGAACCGCGGCAATCGTGAAGAGAGGTGGAGACCCGGGGATCATCCCTTCCCGCCTCGATGTGCACGTCGGTGACCGCATCAGGGTCCGCAACGACGACACCGAGATCGCACGGCTCGGCGTCTTCGACGTCGGCCCCGGTGAGACGATGACGATGACGTTCAACGAGGTGAACGTGCTGACCGGGGTGATCTTCGGTCAGGGAGCCGAAGGTTGTGGCGCGCCGATTCCGGAGAACAAGAAATTCATCATCAACGTCCGTCCCTGAGCGGCGGAGCGTTCAACCGTTGCGCCGCCGCATCTCGCGCACGAAGATCCAGATCAACCAGAGGCCGCCGGTGATCAACACGAGGATCACGTCGAAGATCCAATGGAAGATGCCGTAGCGATCGCGCGATCTGCTCACACCGCTCAGCGTACGAGAGCCGGGAGGGTCTCGCTGATCGAGCCACGAACCACCGCGTCGGCGATGTCGTCGAACTCGGTCGCTCCGCCGTTCACGATGACGACCCGGGCGCCGGCGGCCGACGCGATCGGAACCATGCCGGCGATCGGGTACACCGACAGCGTCGAACCGACCGCCAGGAGCAGATCCGCGGCCCGCGCGGCCGCGGCGGCGCGGTCGAGGTCGGCTTCGACGAGGCTCTGACCGAAGCTGATCGTCGCCGACTTGAGCAGGCCCCCACAGACCGCACACGCCGGGTCGTTCTCGCCGTCCCGTACCCGATCGAGCACCTCGGTCATCGGGAACCGTCGACCGCAGTCCAGACACATCGCCTCACGGGACGTGCCGTGGATCTCGACCAGACGTGCCCTCGAACTGCCGGCTTCGGCGTGGAGACCGTCGACGTTCTGGGTCACGATGAGGTCCAAGCGGCCGGCGCGCTCGAGGTCGACCAGCGCCCGGTGTCCGGCATTGGGACGAGGCGCCGGACGGTCGACCGCGGCCAGCCGCGACTGCCAGGCGCTTCGTCGCAGGCCCGGGTCGCTCACCCAGTTGTGGATGTTCGACGCCTTTTCCGCCTCGGGGTTCCTCGTCCAGAGCCCCTGTGGGCCGCGGAAGTCGGGGATGCCGCTGTCGGTGCTGATGCCGGCCCCGGTGAGCACGACGATGTGCTGCGCGTCGGCGATCAAACGGCGCGCCACTTCGAGTTGCGACGGATCCTCGGCCATCGCCGCGACGGTAGCGTTCCGGCGACGACGGTTCGCTCCGGTGGTCGTGCCGCCGGCTCGGTGACGCGCCGCCCGCGCCTGGTTCGCCCGACGCCGGGGAGGAATCGACCGACTCGAGCAGCCGGACCGTAGAATCAAGCGCACATCGTGCATGCCGGAGTCGCGGCGGCACACCCGAGTTCCCCTCACAGGAGACCTTCCGTGCGTCGCACACCTCTGGCCTTCGTCGTGGCGGTCCTATCCGCTCTCGCCGCCGTCACCGTTGCATTCGTCGGGCCCGACACCGCTGGCGCGCATACCGAATCAGACCTGGTGGCCGTGCCCGCGGGCAGCGACGCGACCGTCACCTTGAAACCCACCCACGGGTGCGCCGGCTCGCCGACCGTGAAGGTTCGGATCCGAGCGGAGGTCGCCGGCGCCACCGCCGGCGATGTGGACGGCTGGACGGCGACGGCGACCGAAGACGGTGGACGCACGGTGCTCGAGTGGGCGGGCGGGTCGTTGCCCGCGGATGTGACCGGTGCGTTTCCGGTCCACTTCACGGCGCCCGATGACCCGGGCAGGTTGCTGTTGTTCCCCGCGATCCAGACGTGTGAGAACGGTGAGGAACTCGCGTGGATCGAAGGCGACCCCGATGGTGACCACCCGGCTCCCCGTCTGTTGATCCTGCCGGCCGATGCTCACGCCGCAGCGACGATCGACGACGTCCCCGCCGACGCCCCCGGTCGTGACCAGATCCTCGCTGTCGTCGACGTCGACAACCCCGGTGCGACGACCGTCCCCGAGGCGACGAGCAGCCCGTCGACCACATCCGGGTCGGCCGGATCGGCCGCCACGACCGCGCCGACCGCGGCCGCCGAATCCAGCGGTGACGACGACTCGGTGCTGCTGTACGTGATCATCGGTCTGCTCGCGGCGGGCCTGATCGGATCGCTCGTCGGCCTGACGATGGTGCGCCGCGGCAAAGCGATCGAGCGGGCGAATGGTGAGGGGCGCAACGACCCACTAGCGTGACCGTCGGCGAAGGGGAGTAGCTCCGACGCCGGGAGATCGACACGCTGGGCCTTCAAGCCCCGGTCCCCGGGTCCGCTGCAGGTGAGCGGGTGGGCAAGACCTTCGACCAGGCATCGTACGATGTCCGGTCGACGGCGCTCCGCATCGTCCACCGGGCCCGAACCGAAGGACCCCATGGACGCATTCTGGATCAGTCTCGGCATCATCTTCCTCGCCGAGTTGGGCGACAAGAGCCAGTTGATGGCGCTCACGTTCGCGACCCGGTATCGGGCCCTGACGATCCTGATCGCCATCACGATCGCGACCGCGTTCGTGCACCTGGTGAGCGTGCTGTTGGGCGCACTGCTGGGCGTGGCACTTCCCACGGACGCGATCTCGATCATCGCGGGGCTCGCCTTCCTGGGGTTCGCGGCGTGGACGTTGCGTGGTGACGAACTCGACGACGAAGACGAGACCCGTGCGGCTCGCACCACCCGGTCGGTGTTGTGGACGGTCGGGTTGGCGTTCTTCCTGGCCGAACTCGGCGACAAGACCATGCTCGCCACGGTGACCCTGGCCACGAAGAACGGCCTCGTGGGGACCTGGATCGGTTCGACGGTCGGTATGGTCGCCGCTGACGGGCTGGCCATCGTCGTCGGCCAGCAACTCGGGGCACGCTTGCCGGAGAAGACCGTGCGGATCGGCGCGGCGATCATCTTCGTGATCTTCGGCGTGTTGCTGATCGTCGAAGGGGTGAGCTGATCAAGCCGCGCCGGCGAAGTCCGCGTCGCCGAACGCTTCGATGAGCGCCAAGCGGTTGATCTGATTGGTGCCCTCGTAGATCTGATTCAACCGCGCGTCACGGAGCGCCTTCTCGACGCGGTTGGCGTGCAGCGTGCCGCTGTCGGCCAGCAGGTCGACCGCCCGGGTCGCCACGGAGAAGGCCCGATCCCCGCAGAACGCCTTGGTGGCACTCGAGATGCCCTGATTTGGTGGACCGTGGCGCACCGCCTGCCACACCATGCCGCGCATCGCCGCGACGTCCATCCAGAGATCGGCGAGCGCGAGCTGGACCTCCTGGTAGGCGAGCAACGGTCGGTTGCCGAGTCTCATCTCGCGGGAGTGATCGAGCGCGGCCTCCAGCGCGCCTCGGGCGATGCCGAGTGCGATCGCCCCGACGGGGACGCGTGAGAAGTTGAGCACGTTGCGGTTGATGGCCCAGCCGGCGTGCTCGGCGCCGACCCGGTTTGCGGTGGGCACGAACACGTCGTCGAAGAACAACTCGGTCGCGTCCGCGGCGCGTTGGCCGAGCTTGTGTTCGCTCCGTCCGATGCGGAACCCCGCGGTGCCGGCCTCGACCACGAAACACGTGAAGTGGGCGTCGACGCGTGCGGGCCCGATGTCGGGTTCGAGCGCGGCGAACACGGTGACCAGATCGGCGCGGGCGCCGCCGGTGATGAACACCTTCTGGCCTGAGAGCACGTAACCGCCGTCCACCGGGTGGGCGGTCGTGCCCGGTCGGACGGTGCGGGCCCCGTCGGTGTCCTCGACGTCGGACCCTGCGCCCGGTTCGGTGATCGCGAACGCGGCGAGGCGAGGTGAGCCATTGCGGCAGTCCCGGTACAGCGGGCCGAGCCAGCGCCTGATCGCGGCGAGGTCACCGGAGATCATCAGCGGGGCCGCGCCGAGGTCGTGGGCGAGCAACGCCAACCCCAGTCCGCCGCACGCGGCGGTGAACTCCTCGGCCTTGAGTACCGAGTGGAACAGGGGTTGGCGCAGTCCTGTGAGCGGCATGGTGCCCAGCGGGGGCGGGAGCAGTTCGGACTGGAAACCGGCCCGTCCGGCTTCGGTCAGCAGCGGCCGCAGGTCGACCTGTTCGGGATGCGCATCGGCGGTGAGCGCCAAGGGCGCGAGTCGGCGTCGCGCGAAATCGCGATAGGCGTGACGTCGTTTGCGCAGCGCGCGCGGCAGCGTGGCGGTGTCGCGGGTCCACAGGTCGTCGGAGGTCGTGTCGTACAGCGTGCGTCCGAGCGGGGCGAGCAGGCCTACCGAGTGGCGCAGGGTCGGGTCCATCACCGACCACCTCGGGTGACCATCGGGTCGGTCGCGTCGAGCGGGTGAAGGAGGAGCAACAACTGTTCGCGGCTGCCGTGGCGGGCGCCGAGTGCGTGCACGTCGCGGAGGCGTTTCGACAGGCCGTAGTCGTCCATGTAGCCGTAGCCGCCGTGCACCTGCAGGCTGTCGGTCACCGCGGCCGCGGCGTGCTCGCCGACGCCCAGGCGGGCGGTGATGGCCCAGCGCAGCAGGTCGTCGTGTGGCAGCGAGTCGAGCGGCACGGTGGCGTGGCGACCCAGCACGGTCTCGAGCGTGGTGATGTGGTGGGAGGCCTGTGCGAGCAACAGGCGCACCGCGGCGTGATCGGCGATCGTCCGGCCGCCCTGACGCCGCGCGCCGGCGTACGCGGTGGCCTGCGCGTGGGCACGTCGGGCGGCGCCAAGCGCGATCGCCGCGCACCCCAACCAGTCGCACGCGACAAGCCGCGTGACGCTGGCAAGTGCGTCGCCGCCCCGGGCGATCACCGCTTCGTCGGCGACGGGCGTGTCGTCGAAGTCGACCCGGTGGTGGCCGATCGCGCGCAGACCGATGCGGTGACCGTTCGTGGCCAATCCCACTCCGGGTGCGGCGGCGCGAACGCCCGTGATCACCCATTCGGCGGGATGATCACCCGGCGGGGTGCGTGCCACGACCGTCAACCAGTCCGGCTCGCCGGACGACCAGACGAACCCGGACGATCCGCGCAGGCAGAACCCGTCGCCGGTGCCGTGGAGATGGACCGCGTCGGTCTCGGCGCGTGGGTCGAGGGCGACGCCGTAGTCGGGTACGAACACGGCGGCCACGGTGTCGCCGCCACCGATCAGGGTCGATCGCGTCACGGCGTCGCCGAGTGCCAGCCGACCGATCCCCTCGGCGTGCAGCGCCGCAGCGAGTCCGGCACAGGTCCGCCCGAGTGTCGCCAGAGTTCTGAGGTCGAGGTCGCATCCTTCCTCGAGCACATGGTCGCCCCAGATCCCGTAATCGGTACCTGGCGCACCGCCGGTGCTGTCGGCGACCAGACCGACGGTGCGGGCCTCGTCGACGAGCTGGGGAATCGCGTCGAGGTCGCCGTCGGGCCCTTGCCCGGCGTGGGGATCGAACAGGACGTCGCCCGCACGCCCGGCGTAGTCATCGACGACGTCGGCGAACGCCGCGGCGAGGTCGAGGTCTTCCAGCGTGGCCGACATCACGCTCAGCCGGTCGTCATCACGGCCAAGGTGGGTTCGTCGGCTCGTGCTCCGGCCGGTTCGCTGACGACGGTCTCGACGCCCTCGTCGTAACCGATCACGTGGCGGCCGAACGGAGCGTCCGAGCCGGCGAAACCCTGATAGGCGCGGTCGGCCGGGCACAGCGTCTCGCCCCTGGGCAGGATCGCCGCATGCGACAGGTAGTACTTGGTGGCCATGGCGTCGTTGGAGATGTCGAGGTCACGAAGCTGTCGTGCGACGTCGTGGTCGCCGAGTTCCAGGCGCCCGTTGCCGTGGCCGACCTTGGTCCGGTACTCCGCTCGGCTCGCGACCGTGGTGCGGACGATCTGGCCGTCCTGTTCTGAGAACGTGACGACCGGCTTGTCGTCGCGCAGGAACTTGCCGCGGTTCCGCACCTCCAAACGCAACAGCTCGTGACCCTGCTCGCTCATTTCGACGCTGCGGTTCCCGGGGCGCAGATCGAAGCTCATGTCGGCGACGAACTTGGGGTAGCCCCAGATGGTGCGACCGGCATCGCGGGCGATGCGGCTGGTGACGGGAAGGTGCAGCACGAACGCGCCGAAGCGCGGATCGGCGGTTTCGCGCAGCAGGGGCACCATGGGTCTGGCGGGTCGATCGAACGTGCACAACGCGGCGATGCCGATCTCGCCGTAGGGGCCCACGCCGGTCTCCAGGTAGTCGTAGGCGACGACTCCGATGGCGGCGCGGCCACCCTTGAGGCGCACGGGGAAGAGACGCTCAGACGGAAGCTGCGCGGCCACGGCGTCGTGATCGGCGGCGAAGATGCCGAGGAAGCAGTCGGTCCGGTAGTAGCGGATGGGCACGTCGACGAGGTCGTGACCGACGTCGATCGTCTCGGTGGGGCCGGGTTCGAAGAACGGGCCGGCTTTGGTTCGGGTGGATCGTCTTGAACGGGACATGTCAGGTCTCCTCAACTGAGGTGGGGTCGCTCCGCGGCGAGGGCACGGAGTCCGGGGATGAACAGGGTGGTGACCCGCGACGCGAGCGATTCGGCGGTGGGTCTTGGCTCGGTGGTGGCGCTGGGCGTGGCGTGGGTCGACGCGGCGCGGTCGAGTTGCCACCACGCGGCGATGGCTTCACTCGCACCGGTGATCGCGTGGGCGACCATCTCGGCCTGGATCGCGTCGACGCGGTCACTGGTCGGGTCCGCGGTGGCGGTGAGCAGATCGGCGACCTGGCGGACCTGTCGGGCGCGGAGGCGGTCCATCTCGGTTCCGAGCGGCGCGGCAGCCGGGGCCAGCAGGGTGCGCCAGGCGTCGCTCCGTTCTTCGACGAATGCGAAGAACGCGAGCGATCCGGCGTACATCTTCGCGGCGAGGTCCGCTTCGTCCGCGACCGCGGCGGCGACGCGCTCGGCGAGTTCGTCTGCGGCGCGGGCCATGACATCGGCGAAGAGCTGTTCCTTGGAGCCGACGAGGTCATAGAGCACGGGCTTGGAGATGCCACACCGTTCGGCGACGTCGTCCATCGACGTGGCGCGGTAGCCACGGGCGAGAAACAGCGCCGTGGCCGCCATGAGGGCATGGGCGCGACGTAACCCGGCGGGCACCTGGCCGCGGCGGTGCCGAGCGATCTCCGCGGCGAGGTCGGCCTCGGTCAGACCGCGGTCGACGACGGCGCGGGTACTGATCGTGCTGGTCGTGGCGCACACCGGAGGCCCCATGGGAACGACCCTAAGAGCGACGACCTACTCAGAGTAGGGCCGTTGTGCCCGGCCCCGAGCCGGCCTGGTACTTGTACGGTGGAGTCGCTGTCTCCCGCCGCCTGCTGACCATCGAGAGGTGTCTGTGACCGACCTGACTGCTGTGCCCAAGAAGGTCGGAGCGATGCTCGGCCGGGGAGCAGCCGAAGTCCGCTCGGTCGGGGTGCTCGCCCGCGCCGGCGTGATCAGTTTGGGTGATCCCAAGGCCACGTTCGCGAGTCTGAAGGCCATGAACGCCTTCGGTTCGGTGGGCGGCGGGATCGTGACCGCGGCGACGCGTCACGGATCGGCGACCGGGCTCGTCGACGACCTCGGTTCGCTGACCTTCACCGAACTGCACGAACGATCCAACGCCTTGGCCGATGGCCTTGCCGCACGTGGCGTCCCCGAAGGAGCGACGATCGGGCTGTTCGCCCGCAACCATCGGGGACTGCTCGACACCACGTTCGGCGCGGCCAAGGGCGGCTACCGCTTGCTGCTGCTCAACACCGACTTCGCGGCGCCTCAGGCCAAGGGAGTGTGTGAGCGCGAGGGCGTCGACGTGTTGATCGTCGACGAGGAGTTCCTCGGCGTGGTCGCCGACATCGACGTGCCCCACGGCACGATCGTCGCGTGGACCGATTCCGAATCGGTCGACGGTCGCGTCGATGGGCACGACACGCTCGAAGCGATCATCGCGTCGGGTGACGTGGCGGACCGGCCGGCACCTTCACGTCACGGGTCCATCGTCATTCTCACCAGTGGCACCACCGGGATGCCCAAGGGGGCGCCACGTTCCCAGCCCAAGGCGCTGTCGGGGCCGGGTGCGGTCTTGTCCAAGATCCCGTTCCGCGAGGCGGGACGGGTGCTGGTCGCCCCGCCGATCTTCCACTCCTGGGGTCTGCTCACCGCGCTGCTCGCCGTGTCGACCGGGTCGACGGTGATCGTGACCCGCCGTTTCGACCCGACCCAGGTCTTGGACCTGTTGGAGCAGCACCGCTGCACCGGGCTGATCGTGGTGCCGGTGATGCTCAACCGCATGCTCGATCTGGAAGAACGCCCGCCGGCCGAACGTGACCTGTCGGAGCTGACCTTCATCGCGGCCAGCGGGTCGAAGATCGAGCCGTCGCTGGCGCTGGCGACGATGGACGCCGTCGGTGACGTGCTCTACAACTTCTACGGCTCGACCGAGGTGGCGTCCGCGGCGATCGCCACGCCCGAAGACCTGCGCGCCAATCCGGCGTCGGCGGGCCGCCCTCCGTTGGGGTCGACGGTCCGTCTGTACGATGCCGCCGGGCGCCCGGTACCCGAGGGCGAGACCGGGCGGATCTTCGTCGGCAACTCGATGAGTTTTACCGGCTACACCGGCGGCGGTGACAAGGACCGCATCGGCGATCTGGTGGCCACCGGCGACGTCGGCCACTGGGACTCAGGCGGTCGCCTCGTGGTCGACGGGCGCGACGACGACATGATCGTGTCGGGCGGGGAGAACGTGTTTCCCGGTGAGGTCGAAGACCTGATCGCCGAGCTGGATGCCGTCGCGGAGGTCGCGGTGATCGGCGTCGACGACGACACGATGGGCCAGCGGTTGCAGGCGTTCGTGGTCGCGCAACCCGATCAGATCCTGACCGAGGCCGAGGTGCGTGATCACGTCAAGGCCAATCTGGCCCGCTACAAGGTGCCCCGTTCGGTCGTGTTTCTCGACGAGTTGCCCCGGAACCCCACCGGCAAGGTCCTCAAACGGGAGCTGCGCACCCTGGAGTGATCGGTCCGCGGCCGGGTCGGCGCAACGTCTGTGGGGCTGTCATCTCGGTCGGATGTGACCAGCGCCCCCGACGTGGACGGAATGAACTGCCTGCGTCGACCGTTGACGAACGTGCCCGCTCCACGAATGAGGATGCACTGTGACTCCACCGATCGCCATCGACATCTGGTCCGACATCGCCTGCCCGTGGTGCTACATCGGGAAACGTCGCCTGGAGACGGCGCTCGATGAGTTCGCTCAGCTGCCCGATGCCCCGCCGGTGACGGTCACCTACCACAGCTTCGAACTCTCACCCGACACACCCGTCGATTTCGACGGCAACGAGGTCGACTTCCTGGTTGGCCACAAGGGCATTTCGCCCGACCAGGCGGCCGAGATGCTGCGGACCGTGGGCGGCATCGCCAAGAGCGTCGGGCTCGATTACGACTTCGATGCCATGCAGCACACCAACACGGTCAAGGCTCACCAGCTCCTGCACCTGGCCAAAGGCCACGGCGTGCAGCTCGAGGCCAAGGAGCGGCTGCTGCGCGCTTATTTCGTCGAGGGGCGTCACGTCGGGCGAGTGGCCGATCTCGCTGCACTCGGCGCGGAGGTCGGACTCGACCCGGCCGAGATCACCCGGGTACTCGAGGCTGACGAGCTGTTGTCGGCCGTCCGGGACGACCAGGAACGGGCCCGCCGCTTCGGTATCAACGGCGTGCCGTTCCATGTGGTCGACGGTCGCTACGGCGTGTCCGGGGCGCAGAACCCCGAGGCGTTCGTCCAGGTGCTGCGGCAGGTCGTCGCGGATCGGGCTGAAGGCGACCTCGACCAGGAGGTTGCGTCGTGAGTGATGAGCCGGTGATCTTGGAGATGTTCGGCGACCCCGACGCAGCCCAGTGCATCGACGGGGTGTGCGCCGTGCCAGGTGCCGTAGGCGACGGAAGCACCGACGCCGACGAAGCCCCCGACGTCGAAGGGGAAGTGACCCCAGCAAGCTCGTGACCCACTGACCGGGTCATCCAGGCTCCGGGCCCCTGATGGGCGCGGGTCGCCCGCGCTCGTTCAGGGTGCGTTCATGCGGCGACAGACTTCGAATCGCCGGTCGGTGGCCGCGCTCGGCCGGCCTCGACTGACA
>JBDZUV010000017.1:26615-34047 GCA_040255345.1 Actinomycetota bacterium
TGACGTTGGCCGATCAGATGATCGCCACCGGGACTGGTCCAGTGGGGAACTTGGTCGTCGTCGAGGGTCATCGTCCAGCCGTTGCGGTGGGTGACCCCATGGTGGTGGCGACACAGGGCGACCAGGTTCGAAAGGTCGGTCGGCCCGCCCTTCCTCCAGTCGACGACGTGGTGGTGGTCACACCAGTCGATGGGGGCATCACACCCAGGGAAGGTGCAGCCGCCGTCACGCACGGCAATCGCCCGACGTTGGGCGATCGTGGCGAGCCGGCTGGTGGAACCGACGTCGACGGGGATGCCCATGTGATCGAGAACTACGGCCCAGACCGCCGGGTCACAGCCCCATATGTCGCTAGCGGCACGTGGGAGTGGGGTGCCTTCGGCATCGCAGGTCTCCTCATTGTGCAGCACGAGGGTGACCTCGGCGCGGGGTGCGCTTACCGACCCGGGCTCGGCGCCGACCGCGATACGGATGAGTTCGATGAAAGCCTCGGCACGCAGCGACGGGCGGCTGGGGATCTCCAGATCTCCGGACAGGTTGTGGTCGTGGCTGTAGCTACGGAACAATTCGTCGGCCTTCGCGTCGATCGCGGTTCTGACGAGTAGGCCGTTGGCGGCGTCGAGGCTGCCGGCGATCTCGGTGCGACCGTCGAGAGTCTTGGGGAGGCGCAACTCGTTCGAAGCGCACGGGTCGGGTTCTGGCCCGTCGGCGTCGGCGTGCTCGGCGAGCGCCGTCACATCACGCTTCCATTGGGGGAACGTGGAGGCCTCGGCGAGGTCGATGATCTCGTCTTGTGATCCGGCGAGGATGTCGGTGATGCGGGGGTTGTCGACGTCGCTGAGGGTCTTGGCATGGTCGAAGCTGAGCCGACCATCGGACACTGCCTCGTCGACGCGGTCGAAGTGGTTGCGCAGCGAACGGCCGACCTTCATGCGCCCCACGATCGGTCCGCGGGCACCACCGGTGGCCGCCGCAGCCCACGCCGCGGTGCGCATGCCGTGGTTGCGATCGGTCGCGCCACGGGCATCGAGTTCGGTGAGCACGTGGGCCTCGGTCACCTCGACGAAGCTCCGCAGCGCGGCGAGCCCGATCTCCGCGTCCTCGAGCTCGGAATCACTGCAGATCCGCACGTCGACCCCGGCGATCTTGCGGCCCGTATCGGTGAGCGCAGCGGGATCGAGCATGCCCAGATCATACGAACGGGGTGGGACACTCTGAGGTCGGGTCGGGTCCGGTTCGACAGAAATCTTGAGGAGATTCCCTCGTCCTCGTTTGTGCGCCGTCAGAAGGGCACGGAGGTCGATCCCCCGGTCCCCGTCTCCATCACCTCTTGTCCATCTATGTACTTCGTAGCGTTCCGGCGTGCTTCCTTCCGAGGATCTCTGATCTCTGGAAGCCGTTCGATGGTCGCTTCGACCAAGTGCCGTATCTGTTGGTCGCTCATGAAGCACATGGGTCGGAGAGAATTGATGACCCGCAACTCGACGCAGACGTCGTCGGCATCATCCGACCTGGTCGAGCCCTGGCGGCCGTAGTTGGAATCGGGATCGTCAACAGCATCGACCAAGGTCTCGAGAACGACTCGCGCGACTCGCCGGTCCAGCCCATAGGCGGGCCGGTACTGGATACTCTGAAACTCCTGCTCGGATGCTCGACGTGTCAGGTCCGCTCCGTAGACGAGGACGCGTTGGCGAGCCATCAGGAGTCCGTTCTTGTCCGTCGGTCCGAAGCGGGCCCAAGGAGCACGGCCTCTTGGCGCTTGGCCGTCGACGAAGTTCGGCCAGCCCCAGCGGTACAGGACGAAATGAGGGAGCAGATGTGTCGCGAGCCAACACCAGACCGCCGGATTGTCGCCTTCTGCAAGCTCACTCGTGTCGTCGAGGAGTCGCTGGCCGAGTGCGACGTCCCATTTCGACCGCATCTTCTCGTTGAGCGGGGCAGGAAATGCATGGTCGTACGCCCAGCGGTTCAGGTCGCTGCGCCATCCGCGGAGTTGACCGTCGGAAACGCGTTGGGCCCCGGCTGGATGGAACTCGGAGCGGCGTAGGTCGAACGGCGAATCGGCGATCTCGTCGAGTGACCGCCCATGCAGGTCCAACAACGTCGTCCATTCAGAACCTCGCGACCGCGGAAAGAGGATGTCTGCGCCGAATGCCATCACCCGCGAGCCTTCCAGGAGTTCGGGGCATAGGTACTCCAGAGTTCCCGAGTGAATGACGTCGGATCCTCCTGGAACGTCCCGATCGCGGAGTCGAGTGATCCGTACGACGCGAGCATCGTCGACGCGAGGAGAGCTCCCACAGTTCCCTCGGGAAACTCGTTGGCTTCGTCCTCGGTCTGCTCAGTCGACGTGAGGTGGAGCAGGCCAGAGATGATGTCGACCTGAACGGCCGACTGCACGAATCCCGGCAACCTGGAGGCATCGGGCTTTCCATCGATGTCGGCAAAATCTCGCTCGAGAACGGATTCGTTCAGCAGGACCGTGAGCGAATTCGCCACGAGATCGTCGAGTTGCAGGTCGGATGCGAATTCGACCGACCACAATGCCTCTGATGATTCCGGGAAGCGCGAGGAGAACGGAACGGTCTGGACGGGAATTCGGGTCTCGGAGCCTTCGACCTGGACACTCCGGGCACCGACGTTCACCGACCACGCATCACTCCAGAGAAGCGCGTTGTCAGGCGGCGTTTCGGGGCCGTGTTCGTCCGTGAGCCAGCGAGCGAGTACGCAGGTCTCGAGCTCGACTTGGTCGGCAACGTGAGCGGGCACCTCTACGTCGAGTCGGACCTCACGATCGAACGGGATCGGTTCGGGACCCCCGCGGTGAGTACCTGCTGCGGACGTGGCTCGGCATACCCAGCGCGCTGCAAGGCCGATTCCGATGCCAGGCTCCAGCCCCAAGATCTGTCTGAGTTCGTTGTGTCCCACCGCCGCAGTGAGGACTCGGTGAAGTTCGAGTCTCGTGCCCGGTGCCCAATCGTCGCCGTCGTTCTCAGCGGCCTGGGAGCCGTCCGCATTCATCCACGACGACAGCTCGAGGTTGTCGGCCACCGCGTCGTCGTGCAGGCACCAGGTCGGTCTCAGCTCCAATGCCATCGGTCCCTCAATCTCCTCCCTCATCGTCCGCGATCACGACGCTTGGCCGGAATCGGACAGCCCGGGTCAAGGTCACTTCGAGCGCCAATTCGTCGATCTCCCCAATCGTCGTTTCCAGGGTCGGTCCTTCGACCACGTCGCCGGCGGCGGTCGTCCAGCGGAAGCTCTCGGTTCCGTCCAAGTCCAGTGTTCCCACGTTGTCACGAGCCGACCCGGATGCACACAGCGTGACCGGCCCATCTACGGTGGTTTTCGTCGTGAGTTTCAGAGCGAGCTCATGTGCGACGCCGTCATCGGTGGGGCGACTGGTGACCAGCCTGAGCTCGACCGACCCGCGTGCGCTTTGCCGGCGCTTTCCGCCAGTCGTCTGCCCACGCGGACGCTTCTGCCCCCCGGCTCCGCCGAACCCTGCGAGGAGGCCTCGCGAGATCCTCTTCGCGAACTCCTGCTCTGGGCCGCCGATGTGGCCGGGACCGACATCCCGCAGCTTTCTGAGGAAGTTCGACTTGGCGTTCTGCAGCCGCTTGAGGGTGACTCGCGTGTAGGTCTTGCTGTAGTCCTTGCGGTGCTCCTTTCTGATCTGCGCGGGGATCCAGTCATCGTGAGCGGGCGGCTCGGCTCTTGTCAGGGCGGCTTCGACTTCGTCGTCCTGGGCGCTGAGGAAGACTCCGACCTCCACCGACGCATCCACACTCGGCCTCGTACCCCTCTCGGCCAGCGGTTCGTACCGGACCAACAGGAGCGGTTCTCTGCGAATGAGAGCGATCTGGCCCCAGGGAGCTTCGAACGGCACGACCGGATCCACTTCATGCGAGCCCGGGTCGTCGTCTTGGCGCTGACGGTCCAGGTCGTGCGTAGCGCCGGTCAGGTGGAAGACGTTTTCGTCGACGGTGCCCGCCCTTCGGAACTTCAAGTCACCGAGGACCTTCTTCGGCCGCTGGCAATCGATGATGTTGTCCCGCCAAGAGTCGGGTTCGCCCAAGGATCGATCACGTACGCAGTCGAGCAGCGTCTTCGCATACGGAACGATCTCGCTGTCCTGGGTCGGATCCGGGACGGGCACCGCGTTGTTGTTCCAGCCGAGGTGGACCGTCATGTCGGGCCCGCCCGTGGCCGAGCGCACGCCCGAGAGCAGCTTTGGCCAGACCTGCCAGCGGACTGCGTCACGCAAGCGAAGCATCTCGTCTTGCCAGTCGTCTGACATGTACGGATCGATGATCACGATCGAGGTGCCGAACACCTGTATGCCACCTTTCTCGTACGACGGGATCGGGAGTCTCCGGCGCGCGTCGGCGGCGTCAGCTCCCTCCAGGGGCTGGATAAGTCTCGGTTGTTCAGCGTCGGCCCGCCCGATGAAGTGCCTACCCGTGAACCTGTGTTCATCGGACGCGAAGTCGTGGCCGTGCACGACGCCGATGAATCGCTCGACCGGTCGGCCGTCGGCGTCGGAGGTCCGAGTGTGGATCAGGATCGTTCCGCATTTGCTCGCCAGCCAGAGCACACTCTTACCGATCCCGAACGCACCGCCGTCGCCATGACCGATGTCCTTTTTCGCTCGTCCCTGATTTCGGACGAAGTTGGCAAACCGGGGTTGACCTCTGACCAGCTCGACTCCCTCGCGTACCGGCTCCCATGCCGTTCCGCTGGTCGTCGGTCCGCACAGACCGACCGTGTCTCGATCTGAGATCGTCAGTGTTCGAACGGAGCTGTGCTCGATCGAATCGGCAGGATGGGTGATTCCCCCGGTGGCGTCGGCGTCCCGAGCGAAGCCCGCGAGATGATCGACCGGCATCAGGCTGCGGAGATCGTCGAGTCGGTCACCGTCGAGGTCCCACGCGTCGATCCTGAAGGTCACGGGCCGGTCGCCCCGGGCGTCGTCCCGTGCGTCCCAAGAATTCTGCACCGACTCCCTGACGAGCAGCGAATGGAGCCCGAGAGGCGCCGACAGCGGATTGCTTCCTTCGATGAAACCCCCCGTGGGGGGCATGGGCTCGCTCATGGCGACCAGTTCGTCGATGCTCACTTGCTGTTGATCCTGTCGATGAGGAGGTCGTCGAGTGTCGTGTCGAGATCGGCGTTCGCGGCGCCGTTCAAATCGAGTACGTAGTCGACACGATCGATGCACGACAGGTCGGTCGATGCTGCGAGGAGTTCGGGCGTCAGGCGCGGGTGGTCGTCATCGATGACCCGAAGTGCGATCTCGCGCGAGACGAACTTGGTGTCCACGTAGTGGCCACGATGCTGTTCCGAATAGGCGACGCTTGCGAGCTGCTCGAGGAGTTGTGAATGGGGGGCGCCTTGGTCGACACACGTCTCGACGATGTCAGGGAGCGAACGTCCGGTTGCCGAGCGCTCCAGTCGCCGGAGCACCAAGATCAACTCGGAGCCGTCTTGGGGGTCCGCGAGCTGTGCGAGCCCATGGATGCGCACCCGACGATAGTTGGGTGACAGGGTCGTCTTCACTTCTATGACCAGCCCGGGGAGGCGGAAGTCGTTCTGATCCATCTGCCACCCGGTCCACGACTCGAACGAACCGCCGTGGCCTAGGACCATCGTCAGGACTTCGAGTTCACCGTACAAGCCGGCCTGTGCCTTCTCGTCCAACAGTTGGCCAGGTGGCCTGGCAAGTAGCTCTCTCCAATGCTGGAGTGCTTTGACCCCCGCACTTCCTGCGGGACCTCCAGCGTGGAGAAGGGCCACGATCTCGGCGAGAAAGGCCTGGGCCACCGTCTTCTCGATTGCAGGGTCGACGGCCACCAGGTAGCCATCGCCGAGAACGCGGAACGAGATCGCGGCGGTGCGATGGTCGACGGATACCGACTTCGGTGAGCAGACGATACGTGCCCAACGCGAACCGACATCGTCCATGCCGACGTATGTGGTCGGTGACACCTCTGGGACCTGCAACTCGACCGGGCCACCCCTCGCGGCCGTCTCGAGATTTGCGAGGAGCGAGTCGACCGAAGGTCGCCAGCCATGTGTGCGGTCAGCCATCCGGCTCAACCTTCACCATCGGCCTTCTGAGCCAGTACGTCGGCCGCGAGCGCGGGAGCGACGTACTCGACGGTCGAGTCCGAGGCAGGGAGGACGATCGCAATGCTGATTGGTGTCGCGGGGGCATTCAGGGCGACGCGCTTGCCTCTCGGCGGACTCGTCCGATCGATCGCATAGACGACGAGGAGGGGCGGCTCGCCTCGCGCTCTGAAGCGAGCCAGCGATCCATTTGGCAGTGGGCCGAGATCCAGCCGGTGGTCGTTCGAATCGACGACCGACTGGATGTGCGCCTTCGGCTCGGAGTTCGAACGGGCACGGATGACCGTCGTCACTTCGCCGACCGCACCGCCGAAGTCGAAGCGTTCTCCTGTCCCGGCGACCGACTTGAAGCTGACGTTCCAATGGGTGAGGTGGCCAGCTTCCTCGTCGAGGTACCGCTTCAGGGTCTCGGGGTCCACCCGCTTCTCGAGTTCATGGAAACGGAACCGCTCGATGAGCCGTCGAACGTCTGCGGCCGGAACACCTTCGAATGAGTGCGCCGATCCGCCACTTCTGTATGGGCCGAGACCGTTCGCGAGTTCACGAGCGATCTGCTGATTGTGCTCGATGGTCGGTAGTTCGATGTCGATCCACGCAGGATCGATCTGCGTGTCCGAGTACGACAGGTGCATCTTCACCGAGTGCATAGCGCTCGCTCGCGTGATGTTCAGGTGTGGTGAGACTCGGATGCGCGGCCCATAGTCACTCGGCGCCAGTCCCTTGTCCTGCATCCATGTGAGTTCCTCACGCAACTCTTCTTCGACCTCGGTCAGTTCGCGGAACCAATCCAGAAGCGTCGGAGTGGTCCAGATCCGAACGAGGTGCCGATATCCGGGACGGTAGCCGAACCAGCGACCCATCTGCATGAGTGTGTCGTAGGTCCTTGCCGTCCTCACGAAGTAACTGGTGACGAGTCCTTCGAGGGTGAGGCCGCGGCTCAGGGTGTTCCCGCCGATGACGACGACCGTGACGCTCGCTCGATCGTTGTCGATGTCCGAGTAGGTGAGCCGGTCTTTCCAATCGACCTTGCTGTTGTCGACGATCACCCCAGATCGGGCGATCTGTTCGTGGCCATCTTCGACGAACGCGGGTCCCGCCGGAACCTTGTCGACGATGCGCTCCAACACCGCTGGCACGTACTCTCGAACATCGGCCCAGCCCGCTGTCGGTTCATCGAGCGCATCGTCGGCACCACCGGCCCTCGACGGCACCTCGGCGAGAATGCGCTCGTAGAGAGACCGAAGATGGTCTCGATCGTGCGCGACCTTCTCTCGCAGGTCGGTGAAGTAGCCCTGAATGACGG
>JBDZUV010000157.1:0-2461 GCA_040255345.1 Actinomycetota bacterium
CGCGTTGACGGTCACTGCCCTGGCGCTGGGTACGACAGCACTGGGATGCACGTCGTCCGATGACGGATCGGTCTCCCGCCCGACCGCTGGCGGAGGTTCGGGAGGGCCCGGCACCGCGATATTCGACGGCTTGAAGGTGCAACCCGGGTCGCGTCTGATCGGCGTTCCCGTCCCAGCGGACTCGACCGAGCAGGAAGCCACGATCTCCTCGCAGGCCCTGATCGCCGTGGAGGGCGACGTCGAGACGGTGTACCGGTCATACCTGATGGCGCTGGACGACGCCGGCTACGCAGTGGGGTCGAATCATTGTGGGGTCGTCGGACGTGTCCTCGAATGCCAGACCAGCGACGCACGCTTCGATCCGGGAGGAGCGCGTCCGAAGCAGGGCCGCACCATGAACGTCACCCTGGTCGCTCCGAACACGCAAGGGGATGCGTTCGACACCACGATGTTGATTACTCAGCAACGGCACGATCCGACGGTGTCGACCACTTCGACGACCATGAACGAGTTCTGGCGGCGCCTCGCGGCGATCCCCACTACGACCCGGCATCAGCCCTCCGTTGCCGAAGTCCTCGCAGGGACGGCGGTGCGGACCGTCACCGATGCGCCCGTCCCCGACGTCGGCGAGCTCGTCGCCCCGAAGTGGATGGATCCTGACGTCGGCATCCGCGTCGAGAAGGGATCGCACCTGCTGGGTCCGGCCGCGCCCCTGAACGGCGGCACGATGGGGTGGACGGCCGTCGCTCGGGTCAGCGGCGATCCGAGCGACGTGCGGCTGGCGTATCTGCGCCAGAACCCGCTCGACAAGATCTACACGTCGAGCCGAAAGGTCGACGGACGCCAGGTGTGGTTCGGATGGTGGAGTTCCGCCGGCGGCCCGAAGTTGTATCTGACCAGCGTGCCCGACGGTGACGGTGGCGCGTATCTGTGGATCAACGTCGTGAACGACTGAGGAATGTCCATTCACGCGGTCGTGATCGGGTTGGCATGGTCGCGCCAGCGTCGCCGCTGGGCTGCGCACGCTCGAGAAGCTTCACGATCGTTCGGGAGCTGAGCTCGGTGCACCACTAGCGTGGCGGGGCCCGCAATTCGCCCGATGAGAGGTTCTCCATGCGCCACGACGGTCGCACCAACGACGCACTCCGCCCGATCACCTTCGAACGCGACTTCACCCACCAGGCCGCCGGTTCGGTACTGGTGAGCTTCGGCGACACCCGGGTGTTGTGTACGGCGTCGATCGACGAGAGCGTCCCCCGGTGGATGAAGGGCCGGGGATCGGGCTGGGTGACCGCGGAGTACTCGATGCTCCCCGGCGCGTCGTCCGAGCGGATCCGCCGTGAGGCCACGAAGGGCAAACAGTCGGGGCGGACCCAGGAGATCCAGCGGCTCATCGGTCGCTCACTACGCGCCGTGTGCGACATGAAGGCGTTGGGGGAGCGCCAGGTGATCGTGGACTGTGACGTGCTCCAGGCCGACGGCGGCACCCGCACCGCGTCGATCTGTGGCGGCTATGTCGCTCTGCACGACGCGCTGAGCCGCGTGCTCGCCACTGGCGGCATCGCCACACACCCGCTCACCACCGAGTGTGCGGCGATCTCGGTGGGGATCGTCGACGGTGAGCCGATGCTCGACCTCGCCTACAGCGAGGACTCGGTGGCCGGTGTCGACATGAACGTCGTGCGCACCGGGTTGGGTGACTACGTCGAGATCCAGGGCACCGCCGAGGGTGCGACCTTCGGCCGGGAGGCCCTCGACGCGTTGCTCGCGCTCGCCGAGGCCGGGATCGACGAGATCACGGCGCTGCAGCGTGCGATCCTGGCCGAGCCGCCGTCGCCACGGGATGCCTGACACGGCGTCGGCAGGATTCGACGCGCCGCCGGCACGGATCGTGTTGGCCACGGCGAATGCGGGCAAACACGCGGAACTCGTCGGGTTGCTCGCCGGGCACATCGAGGTGCTCGCCCGGCCACCCGAGGTCGGCGACATCGTCGAGGATTCCGGCACGCTTCTGGGCAACGCCCGCTTGAAGGCCGAAGCGATCATGGCCGCGACCGGCGAGGCCGCGTTGGCCGATGACACCGGACTCGAGGTCGATGCGTTGGGGGGTCGCCCCGGCGTGGAGTCGTCCAGTTTCGGTGGCATCGAGCACGACGACGACCGCAATGTCGCCAAGTTGTTGCTCGAACTGCGCGGCGTGCCCCTGACCGAGCGCACCGCACGGTTCCGGACGGTGTTGGTGCTCCTCGCGCCCGAGGGGCGGGAGCTGGTCACCGAAGGCGTCGTGGAAGGCGTCATCGCCGAGGCCCGCTCGGGTGTTGAGGGGTTCGGCTACGACCCCGTGTTCGTCCCGTCCGAGGGTGACGGGCGCACCTTCGCCCGGATGACGCGCGCGGAGAAGTCGGCGATCAGCCACCGCGGCCGTGCCCTGCGGTCGCTCGCCGCATCACTCGGCATCTGA
>JBDZUV010000157.1:2561-6315 GCA_040255345.1 Actinomycetota bacterium
GGGTCAGCCGACCAGGTAGCCGATGTCGTTGACCACGAGGATCACGACCAGCACCATCACACAGGCGTAGATGCCGGTCATCGGCCAGCGCCAGCGGTGGTCTGCCTTCCAGAACCGCCGCATGCCGGCCACGTCGAACACCAAGGCGATCGCCCCGACGCTCAGTCCGATCGCCGGACCCCAGTTCGAGGCGGCATACAGGGCCGGCGCGAAGATCGGGAACACCACATAGGCGAGGGTGCAGCGGATCGCCGAGATCAGGATCGACGTCTCGAACAGCTTGTTGACCTGGTCGTCGGGGACGTTCGGGTCGGGGTCGCGAATGAACAACAGCCGCCGCATGAAACGCTCGGCGGGCGAGTATACGGTGGGCGCGTCGCCCGTGGCACAGGGTGCAGCGGCGATCACCACTTCGCCGATGAAATTGTGGTTCGTACCCGGCGTCGGCTCGGCGGGGGTCTCCTGGTCGGTGACCAGCGACGATTCGGACATCGACATCGAACGCTATCGCCTGTTGTCCACCCGAACCACTCTCACGATCGAGGGGTCGTCCCCACTCGGTGATCGAGCGCAGGACGGGGTGCCGACGGAGGGACTCGAACCCTCACTGTCATGGACCTAAACCATGTGCCTCTGCCAAATTGGGCTACGTCGGCGTGCGGGGTTTGCCCCAGACGGCACTAGCCTGCCACGCCATGGTGAATCTGACAGACCCGACCTCCGGAACCGCTCCCGTGATGCAAGGCGGTGGAGGATTCGACCCCATGACCGAGGTCTACACCCGCCTTCTCGGCGAGCGGATCATCTTCCTGGGCACCGAGGTGAACGACTCGGTCGCCAACCTGCTGACCGCACAGATGCTGCACCTCGAAGGCCAGGATCCCGAGGCCGACATCTGGCTGTACGTGAACTCACCTGGCGGTTCGGTCTCGGCCGGGCTCGCCATCTACGACACGATGCAGTTCGTGGCGCCCGATGTGGGCACGATCTGCACCGGACTCGCCGCCTCGATGGGCCAGTTCCTGCTCTGCGCCGGAGCAGCCGGCAAGCGGATCGCCCTTCCCCACGCCCGGGTCATGATGCACCAGCCCTCCGGCGGGTTCCAGGGCCAGGCGTCGGACATCGCGATCCAGGCCGAGCAGATGGCGTACACCAAGCGGCTGCTCGCCGAGCGCATCGCGCACCACACCGGCCAGACCGTGGAACAGATCCAGAAGGACTCCGAACGCGACCGCTGGTTCACCGCCGAAGAAGCCCGCGACTACGGGATCATCGACAAGGTGATCGTGCGTCGCGGCGAAATGCTCTGACGCACCGCGACCGGAGCCACCGGGTGAACTTGTCGCAGTTGGTCCCGCTTTCCGGGAGTTACTGCGACAAGTTCCGGTGGGGTGGTGGCCGCGGGTGAAGTTGTCGTAGTTGGTCCCGCTTTCCGGGAGTAACTGCGACGAGTTCCGGTGGGGTGGGGTCAGCCGGGCCGGGTGAAGACGCTGACGGCTTCGATGTGGGGCGTCTGGGCGAACAGGTCGACCATCGTCGTGTGGTCGAAGCGGTAGCCCGCGGCGCGCAACAGCCCGGCGTCGCGCCCCAACGCACCCGGGTCGCAACTCACCAGCACGACCCGCTCGGCGCCGGTGGCGGCGACCGCGTCGACCGCAGCGCGTCCCAGGCCCGACCGTGCCGGGTCGGCGATGACGGCATCGGCGCGTCGGGGACGCCAGGAATCCATCGAGGCGCGCTCGAACCGCACCGCCTCGAGATCGGCGAGGTTCTCGCGAGCGTCGTGCACCGCGGGCCGGTGCCGCTCGACACCGGTGAGTTTCCAACGCCCGGGCTCACGGGACGCGATCGCGCCGCCGAGCAGACCGACGCCGCAGCACAGGTCCACCAGCCGTCCTGAACCACCTTCGAGGCCGCGGGCGACCTCGTCGACGAGGGCCTGCGCACCGTCGGGCCGCGTCTGGAAGAACGACGTCGCCGAGATGCGCCAGGTGCGACCGTCCACGATCTCGTGGAACCAGGCGTGGCGTCCCGCTTCGAGTTCATCGGCACCCACCACCACGGCATCATCGGGTACGTCCACGTCGCGGGCGTGGGGCGCGGCCAGCACGAGCCGTTCACCGGTGCGCACTCCGACCCGCAGCGTCACTGCGTCACAACCGCGGTAGTCGCCGTCGAACAGGTCGGCCAGCATCGGGTGAGCGGTCAGACACTCGTCGACGGCGATCACGTCGTGGGATCGTGCCCGGTGGAACCCGGCGTGGCCGTCGACCACCGCGACGCGCACCGTGGTCCGGTACGCCAGATCCTCCGGTGTCGGCCCCGGTCGGACATCCGGCTCGGCAACGCCACCCAGGCGCTCGAGCGATTCGGTGAGGATCGTCACCTTGTGTCGACGCTGGGCCTCGAGGGTGCTGTGCTGCCAACCGCACCCGCCGCATCCCGCGGCCACGTACGGACACGGAGGGGTACGCCGGTCGGGCGAGGGAGAGAGCACCTCGACGAGTTGGCCATGGGCATGGCGCTTGCCGGTGCGATCGATCTCGATGCTGACCCGTTCACCGGGAAGGGCGCCGGTGACGAAGGTGGCGCGACCGTCCGCGTCGCGGCCGACCGCGTCGCCGCCGGTGGCCATGGCATCGATGGTCAACTCGACGGGTGGCATGGTGGACAATGCTACGGGTCCACCCTCGTGACGGACCCCTCGGCCGCTACCGGAAGTGCGGACAGGTCCGTATCGCCCCAGTCCGGCTTGTCATTCGCCAAGCTCCGCTCGGTGAACAGGCATCGTTGCCCGTTGGACGGATGCTCCCTTGTCGGAACCTTCTCGGACCGTTCGGGTCGGTCGCCGGTGCGAAACCGACCGGCCTTCGTGCGAGACTGGACCGCGTGCATCCCGCCGAGCGACCCGTGAAGATCGTCCCCTCCGTCCTCCCCGCCGACTTCGCGAATCTGGGCGCCGCGTGTCGTGACCTGGAGAAGGCCGGGGTCGACCACATCCAGTGGGACGTCATGGACGGCCACTTCGTCCCGAACCTGACCTTCGGTCCCGACGTGATCGCGGCATGCCGCTCCCAGGTCGAGTTGCCCTTCGAGGCGCACCTGATGGTCACCGATCCGGACCAGTTGGCAGCACGCTACGTCGAAGCCGGATGTGCACGGCTGATCGTCCACGTCGAGGCGTGCGACCACCTGCACCGCACCCTGGGAGCGATCCGTGAACTCGGCGCGTCCGCCGCGGTCGCACTCAATCCGGCGACGCCGGCGTGCACGATCGTCCACGTGCTCGACCTGGTGGATCTCGTGCTCGTGATGACCGTGAACCCCGGGTTCGGTGGGCAGGCCTACATCGCCACGATGGAACCCAAGATCGCCGAGGTCGCCGCCATGATCGACGCGTCGGGTCACGCCGTCGACCTCGAGGTCGACGGCGGGATCGGTCCCGCGACGGTCGCCGGTGCGGCGGCCGCCGGCGCGAACGTGCTCGTGGCCGGGTCGGCGTTGTTCACCGATCCGGCAGGTCTCGGCCATGCCGTGGCCGAGCTGCGCGGCCTCGCCGAGGCGACGCGATGACCGCGGTCGACGGCGTGCTGCGATGACGCGGTCACGTTCCGGCCGGGCCCCGAGCGGCGGTGATCCACGATCCAACCGGCGTCGCGATGCCCGATCGGCCGACCGTGGTCGCCCCGGGGCGACGGAGGAAACCGTCGGCAAACGGGTCACCCCGAAGAGCGACGACACCGACCGTCGGACC
>JBDZUV010000018.1:0-29599 GCA_040255345.1 Actinomycetota bacterium
CGGTCGTGGTCGTCGTGGTGGTCACCTCGTCGAGGCCGTCGTCGCCGTGGACGACCATGGCCCGGCGGCTGCCACGGGCCGCGAGCACCCCGAGCATGCGTTCGGCCATGGTCACGTCCGCGAGCCCGATCAGGTGCCGCCGGACACGACCCGGGTTGGTCATGGGGCCGAGCACGTTGAACGACGTGGCGATCCCGAGTTCCCGCCGGGGCGGACCCGCGTGACGGAACGCCGGATGGAACCGGGGGGCGAAACAGAACCCCATGCCGGCTTCGCCCACGCAGCGGGCGACGCCGTGGGCGTCGAGGTCGATCGCGACGCCGAGTGCTTCGAGCACGTCCGCCGTGCCGCACGACGACGACGCGGCACGGTTGCCGTGCTTGCAGACCTTCGCACCCGCACCGGCGACGACGAACGCGGCGATCGTCGACACGTTGATCGTGTGCGCCCGGTCGCCACCGGTACCCACCACGTCCATGGTCGCGTCCGGGTCCTCCAGGGGCACGGTCGCCGCGGCGCCCAGCATCGCATCGACCAGACCGCCGAGTTCGTCGACGGTCTCTCCCTTCATCCGTAGCGCCACCATGAATGCTGCGATCTGGGCCGGGGTGGCGTTGCCGGCGAGGATCTCGGACATCGCCGCTTCGGCGACCTCACCGGCGAGGTCCCGGTGCGAAGTCAGTACCCCCAGTACCCCTGGCCAGCCGCCGGACTTCTCGAATGCCGTGTCTGCCATGGTGGGCGAATCTACCGATGCGCCGGCAACCGGGCTGAACCGGGCACCGTGCCGCAGAGCCGTCGACGCTCGCGCTCGTGCGGACCGGGAACGGAACCGTCCCTTGGCGCCACGTCGGCCTCGGCCGGTCGGGGGCTGCCGCTCCGACCACGCCGTCGACGCTGGAGGCGACCGATGGCCCAGTCGATCGTCGTCGCCGCCAACAGGACCGCACACAGGTCGACCCCGACCCGGTAACGGGTGTTCCCGAACGTGAGCGCCTCGACGACCACCGCGACGGCGAAGATCCCGACCAGTGGGTAGATCGCGATCTTCCGGCGCCGCCACAGGACCAGACCGGGGATGCTCAGCAGACCCAGGAGCCAGAACGAGAACTGTGACGTCCGAACCAGGTCGTAGGACCCGCGCTTGTCGACATAGCGGTCCGCGAAGTTCTGCTGCTTCGGTTGATACACGCCGAACATGCGACCGATCCGCGCCGCCACCACCAGCGGTACCTGGCTCTTGTGATGCGAGTAGTAGCGGACGGCCCGCTTCGTGTAGTACGCGTCGAGCACCGACTGGTCGGGCACCTCACCCTCGGCGGGTTCGGGCGGGTGCGAATCGGCCGTGCAACTCACCGACCAGTACCCGATACGTTCGCCGTAGAACACCGAATCACAGGCCCCGGTGAGCATCGTCTGGCCGAACCCGGTCGACACCAGCACGGGGCGCTCGAAGCGCTGCAGGTTGTAGACGAACCAGGGAGCGAACACCAGCAACGGAATGACCGCGACCAACACCAGCAACTTGAGCCGCAGCACGTTCGCGAGCACACGGCGACGCGACAGGACCAGGGGAACGACCACCACCGCGAACAGCACCAGGATCTCAGGACGCGACGAGGCCGCGAGCGTCAACCCGAGTGACGCCACCGCTGCGGACTGCCAGCGGGGACGTTCGGCGAACGCGTAGATCCCGAGCAGTCCGAGGCTCAGACCGAACAGGAACAGCGTCTCGGACATCACCAGCGTCGAGGAGATCCAGATGTTCGGGTAGACCGCGGCGATGCACGCCGCGATCAACCCGGCCCGCCTGCTGATCAACCGGGCCACCAACACGCCGATCACCACCACCGTCGCCGCGGTCATGATGCACAGCAGGTAGCGCATCGCCTGAGGCGACTGGAAACCGGCCTTGTAGAACCCCGCGAGCAGGGTGATGAAGCCCGGCGGATGCGATGCCGATGGGACGGGCCGGCCGAACTGCACGGTCAGGACATCGAGGAACCCACGCCCCTGGGCCACCTGGGTGGCCGGCCAGTAGTAGAAGAACCTCGGGTCGCCCCAGAACCGTTGATGGGCACGGACGCGGTAGGTGTAGTACGCCGGAATGGCGAACGCGACGACGGCGATGACCCCCAGTGACCACTCGAACCGTCGGCGACCGACGTGGGCGCGCAGGCTCGAGACGGAACCACCATCAGCCCCGGTGGCCGGAACCGTCACGGGGACCGGTGCTCTACCCGCCGCCGGGGAACGGTCGGGTTGTTCCTGGCGCCATCAGGCGCTGCGGCGGCGTTGGCGGATGATCCGGCGGCGATCGCGTTCGGTGAAACCGCCCCACACGCCGTTCTTCTCACGGACCTCCAGGGCGTATTCGAGACAGGCGCCGGTCACGGGACACTGGGCGCAGACGGCTTTGGCGACCTCGATCGCCTCGGCGTCGTCGTCGGCTGGATAGAACACGGCCGCATCGAGTCCCCGGCATGCCGCCTGGGCATGCCATGCGGGCTCCCTCGTCGCGATGGTGTCGGTCAGTTGGCGGTTCGAGGGTCGCATGTTCCTCGGTCGATCGTGGGATACGGGAAATCCAACCGCTTCGATACGAACCGCGTCGTCGAGAATCGGTCCGTACAGCGGAAGACGACCCGCCACTCTCGCGGATGGGTGTGACATTTGTCCAGCCCACAGCGCCGTCCCGGCATCGGCGCGTCTGGCATCTACGATGCCCGGTGATGCCTGTACCGCGCCGCCTCTCCCCTCTGCCGCTTCCGCCGACCCCGACCGGTCCCCGGTGAACGGCCCCGGCTGGTTCGACCGGACCTCCGCGCTGCACCGGTTGGAGAACGAGACCTTCGACGTGCTGGTGATCGGCGGCGGCGTGACCGGTTGTGGTTGCGCGCTCGACGCCGCGGCCCGCGGCTTGAAGGTGGGTCTGATCGAACGGGACGACTTCGCATCGGGGACGTCGTCGAAGTCGTCGAAGATGGTCCACGGCGGCTTGCGCTACCTCCAACAAGGCGACATCCGGCTGGTGTACGAGGCGCTGCGCGAACGACAGATCCTCATGAAGAATGCGCCGCATCTGGTCGAGATCCTGCCCTTCCTGCTGCCGGTGCTGACCGGACGCGGATCGCCCGTTCCGCGCAAACTCGCCCGCCTGTTGGGCAGCGCCATGTGGGCGTACGACCTGACCGGCGGCGCCCGGATCGGCAAACTGCACAAGCGCCTGAGCGCGGACGAGGCGATCCGGCACTTCCCGACGGTCAAACCCGAGCGGATGAACTCCGCCTACCTGTATTACGACGCCCGCACCGACGACGCCCGCCTGACCCTGACGTTGGCACGCACCGCGGCAATCGACCACGGCGCGCAGATCGCGAACGGCGTCGCGATGGAAGGGGTCATCCACGACGAGGCCGGCCGGGTCCGGGCGATCGAGGCGTCTGCCGACGGTCGCCGCTTCGCGGTCCGCGCCCGGGTCGTGGTGAACGCCACCGGGGTGTGGGCCGACGACGTGCGGGCACTCGACGAGGGAACCCACCCCGACTCGATCCGCCCCGCCAAGGGCATCCACATCGCCGTGCCCTGGGAAAAGGTCCGCAACGACATCGCCGCGGTGCTCCCCGCCGGTGGTGGCCGGTCGATCTTCGTCGTGCCCTGGTACGACACGGACCGAACCGACGGTACCCCGACTCTCACCTATCTCGGCACCACCGACACCGACTACGACGGACCCCTGGACGATCCCCAGTGCACCGCCGAGGACGTCGCGTACCTGCTCGCCGCCGCGAACGCCGCGTTGACCACCGAACTGACGCCCGAAGACGTGCTCGGCTCCTGGGCCGGGCTGCGGCCGCTGGTCAAGACGACCCCGAAGCCCGAGGACTCGAAGCGGAAGAAAAGGGCCACCAAGGATCTGTCCCGCCGCCACCAGGTGCAGGTGGCTCCTTCCGGCGTGGTCACGATCACCGGCGGCAAACTGACCACCTACCGCCAGATGGCCGTCGACACCATCGACACCGCCGCCGAGCAACTGCGGGACCGCAAGGTTCCCCGCAGCCGCACCCGGAAGCTGGCACTGCACGGCGCGGCGGGCGCGGCCACCGTTGTCGAACGGCTCGCCGGCGGCGACGGACTCTCCCGACAGACCGTCGACCACCTCGTCGGCCGCTACGGCACCGACGCCGACATCATCGATGCGATGGTGACCGCCGACCCGGACCTCGGCCTACCGCTCGTGCCTGGACTGCCCTACCTCCGGGCCGAGGCCGTGTTCGCCGCCCGCTACGAGATGGCACGCGACGTCGACGACGTGCTGTCACGGCGCACCCGCGCCCGCCTGCTCGCACGCGACGCCTCCCTCGCCGTCGCCGAAGACGTCGCCGCGCTGATCGGCGACGAACTCGGGCTCGACGACGCGGCCCGCGCCGCCCAGGTCGATGCCTACCGCGCCGCGATCGAGACCGAACGGCGGGCTCCCGGCCTGCCGGTCACCGTCCCGGATGCGGTCGCACCGACCCGGTAGCGTGCGATCTCCATGAGCGGTAACCCTCCTTCCGGCACGGCCACCCCGGCGATCGCCCTGAGCGGCGGCGCCGCCGGTGCCACCGCCCACTTCGCTCCCACCGACCGTGCGCTTGTCACCCTCGACGATGCCGTCGTCTCACGGCTGCGCGACACCGGAGCGGCGGTCGACGTCACGCCGGCCACCCGTGCCGAGCACAGCCGGGACTGGTGGCCCCAAGCCATGATCTGGGCCACCGAGGGCGAAGTCGCCGCACTCGCCGCCGCGGTGGTCCGGCCCGCCGACGCCGCCCAGGTCGCCGCGGTGTTGGCGATCTGCAACGAGGCGCGGGTGCCGGTCACCGCGTCCGGTGGCCGCAGCGGCGTCTGTGGATCGGCGGTGCCGGTGTGTGGTGGGGTGATCCTCGATACGACCGCCATGTCGGGCATCGTCGACGTGGACGCCACCTCGATGATCCTCGACGTGCTCCCCGGCACGTTCGGCGACGCCCTCGAGGACGTGTTGCGGGCCGATCACGGGGTCACGGTCGGTCACTGGCCCCAGTCGATGACGCTCGCCACCGTCGGCGGTTGGCTGGCCTGCCGCGGTGCGGGCCAGTACTCGACGCGTTACGGCAAGATCGAGGACATCGTCGTCGGACTCGACGTGGTCCTCGCCGACGGCACGCTGATCCACACCGGCGGCCAACCCCGCCAGGCGGTGGGCCCCGATCTGAACCAGGTGTTCGTCGGGTCCGAAGGCACCCTCGGCGTGATCACCGGTGCCCGACTCGGGTTGCACCCGGCACCGGCGGTAGAACGACGGGCCGCGTATGCGTTCGACGATTTCGCCGTCGCGCTCGACGCCTGCCGTCGGGCGATCCAACGAGGCGCCACCCCGGCCGTGCTCCGTCTGCACGACATCACCGAGGCCGACCGATTCGGCGTGCAGGGACGCAATCTGGTCATCGTCCTCGACGAGGGCGACCCGGCGATCGTCGACGCGGCGATGGCCGTGGTCGACCAGGAATGCACCCGTGCCGGTGAGCGCCTGGACGATGGCGACGACGTGGTCGGCGCGTGGGTGGAACACCGCAACGACGTCGCGGCACTCGAAGCGTCGATCTCCAAGGGGTATGTGGTCGACACCATGGAGGTGGCCGGCCCCTGGGGGCGTCTGGAGGCGATCCATGCGGCCGGCACCGAAGCGATCGGCGCGGTGGAGGGCACCCTCGTGGTGAGCTGCCACCAGTCCCATGCGTACGTCGACGGGGCGTGTCTGTACTTCACGTTCGCCGCGAAGGTCGACGCCGCGGAGCGCGACGCCTACTACGTGGGCGCCTGGGATGCAGGAACCCGCGCCGTGCTCGCCGCGGGAGGCGCACTCAGCCATCACCACGGGGTCGGGATCAACCGCGCCCGTTTCGTCCGCGAGGCACTCGGCGCCGGCTTCGACGTGTTCGCGTCGATCAAGTCCGCGCTCGACCCGAACGGGATCCTCAATCCGGGAAAGCTCGGGCTGCCATCCCCCTTCGGCGAACCGTCCTGGCCTGGAGCAGCCCGGTGAGCGTGCTCGTCGTCGACGTCGGCACCTCGAGTGTGCGTGCCGGGATCGTCGACGCGCACGGCACCGTCGCCCACGTGTGCCAGCAGCCCGTGCTCCCCGACACCCCGGCACCCGGACTCGTCGAGTTCGATGCCGGCGCCATGGCCGACGCGGTCCTCACCGTCGCCGCCGATGCGCTCGCCACAGGCGGACCGGTGCAGGCAGTGGGAATCGCCAACCAGCGGGCCTCGACGATCGTGTGGGACCGAGCCACGGGCGAACCGGTCGGACCCGGCATCGGCTGGCAGGACCTGCGCACCGTCGGCGAATGTCTGACCCTTGCAGCCCAGGACATCGCGCTCGCGCCGAACCAGTCCGCCACCAAGATCGCCTGGCTGTTGGACCAGGTCGACCCCGACCGTTCACGCGATCTGTGCTTCGGTACCGTGGACACCTGGGTCGCGTGGACGTTGTCGGCGGGCCGCCTGCACGTGACCGATCCGACCAACGCCGGACTCACCGGGTTGCGCACGGGCGATGGCACCGCGTGGGACCATCGTCTGCTCGACACGTTGAGGATCCCCGAAGCCATGCTGCCCCGCGTGGTCGACTCGATCGGAGAAGTCGGGCCCCTCGAGGCACTCGACGGGGCGCCGGTGCTCGCCGGCATCGCCGGAGACCAGCAGGCCTCGCTCGTCGGTCAGGGCTGTGTCGAGCGGGGCCAGACCAAGATCACCTTCGGGACCGGCGGCATGCTCGACGTCTGCGGCGGCGACGAGCGACCCGGCTTCGCACTCCGCGGTACGGGTGGCACGTTCCCGATCGTCGCCCGTTCGTCGGAGGGCGCACTCACCTGGGGACTCGAAGCGGTCATGCTCGCGGCGGGGACCAACATCGAATGGCTCCGTGACGACCTGGGCGTGATCGACTCGGCGGCCGAGTCCGATGCGGTCGCGGCGTCGTGTGACTCCACCGACGGGGTCGTCTACGTACCCGCCCTGCTCGGGCTGGGCACCCCATGGTGGGACTACGGCGCCCGCGGCACGCTGCTGGGCGTCACCCGCGGCACGGGGCGGCCCGAGCTGGTCCGCGCGGTGCTCGAAGGAATCGCCAACCGGGGCGCCGACCTCGTCGACGCCGCCGAGACCGACAGTGGCCTGACGATCGGCACCCTGCGGGTCGACGGAGGCATGAGCGAGAACACCACGTTCGTCCAGGCCCTCGCCGACGCCACGGCCCGACCGATCGAGGTGTCGCCCGAGCGCGAGGCCACGACCGTCGGCGCCGCGTATCTCGCCGGGATCGCCACCGGCGTGTGGAGCGGGATCGACGAGACCGCGGCGCTGTTCCGGCCACGGACCGTGGTCGAACCAGCAGCCTCGGTGGACCGCGACCGGTGGCGCTCCGCCGTCGAGCGTGCCCGCGAATGGTACCCCGAGCTCTCGGCACTGGACTTCTGACGACCGTGCCGACCGACCGCTTCGAACCCGCTCGTCGTCGGGCCTGCGCCCGGACCACGGCGAGGACTTGGCCGGAGCACCCCGGTTCCAATACACCTAGAGCCGTGACGTACGCCCGACGCAGGCTCACCCAGCGCCGGCACGACCGACTCCAACGTCCCGTTTCCTCGGAGGTAGCACCGTGACGCCCGACCCGCGTGGCAACGATTCCGTCGTCGGCAGCGATGCCGATGCCGGCCCACTCGGACGAGGACCCACCCGCCGCCAGGCCATCGCCCTCGCGGGCGGTACGGCCGCTGCGGTCGGCATGACCCTGGGGCCGTTCTCGCACCTGTTCGCGGGCGCCGCCGATGGTGAGGTCGCACCCGAGACCGCACTCTCGGCCTGGCTGATGGGCCTCGAACTGGCCGCGGCCGCCCTGTACGAGCCCCTCGCGACCGCGGCCCAGTTCGACGCCGCGACCCAGCAACTCGTCACCACGTGTACCGGTCATCACTCCGACCAGAGTGCCGCGCTGGGTGAGATGGTCACCGCTGCAGGTGGCGAAGCACCGACCGAACCGAACCAGGCGTTCATCGACGCCTTCAAACCCCGCATCGACGGCGCCGGCGACGGGGCGGCCACGGCCGCGGTACTCGCCGAGATGGAAAACGGCTTCGCCGCGACGTATGCAGCATCGTTCACCACGATCACGAGCTCGTCGTTGGCCGCGGTCGCCGCACAGATCCTCAGCACCGATGCGGCCCACGCGGTCGCCTGGTCGGCCGCCGCCAACGGGCAGGGCGCAGAGGCGCCACTGCCCCCTCCCGAAGCCATTCCGGCGTCGCAGTCCGCCGAGGGCGCGTTCACCCAGACCACCTACACCGAGAACACGACGACCACGGCAGCACCCGAGACCTCTGCCGGTGGCGGATCCACCACAGGAGCTGAGACGACCTCGGTTCCCGGGACGACCACGGGAGGCGCATCGTGACCACTCCAGACCCCATCCGGCTCCCCTCGCGCCGTCGTTTCCTTCTCGCCGGCGGTGCGTCCGCGCTCGGCGCGACCGTGATCACGGCCTGCGGCGGGTCGTCGGTGGTGAACACCTCCGGTACGGTGCCCACCACTCTCGCGGCAGCCACCGCGCCGCCGACCACCGCGAACAAGGCCGCCCTCGAGGCGGCCCGATCGCTGCTGCGCACCGCCACCTCGCTCGAACACTCCCTCGCCGCGTTCTACGACACGTTCGGTGCCGCCGCCTATCTCGACGAAGGCGCGAAGAGCTGGGGCGCACAGTTCGCCGACCACCACCGGGCGAACGCATCGGCGCTGGAGGCGCTGACCCGACGGGCCGGTGGCGATCCCTACACCAAGCCGAACGACTACGTCGACACCCAGTTGATCGCCCCCGCGATGAAGCTGGCGGACTCGACGAAGTCTTCGGACAAGCTGGTGGCACTGGCGGCCCAACTCGAATCCACGGGCGCAGCCACCGACACGCTCGCCGTGGCCACGCTCACCGACGGCGACCAACGGCAAGGCATCATGGCCGTCGGCGCGACCAACTCCCGCCACGCGTACCTGTGGCGGCTGTTCGCCGACCAGGGCGGGCTCGCCGACTCGTTGCCCGACGCCATGCTGCCGCTGCGTGACGCGCTCCCCGGCGCGGCGTCGGTCGATCCGCCCGCCACCAGCTGACCCCGGACCACCCCGACACACCCCTTCGGCCGCCCGACCGATAGGCTCGTGATCTGACGGTGAGCCGACCGGGTGACCGCGGGCCGCTCCAATGGCGTCGTCGAGACGTCGGAGGGGTCTGAGGAAAGTCGGGGCTCCATAGGGCACGGTGCTGGTGCGAGCCAGGACGGGGCGACCTGTCGGACGAAAGGGCCACAGAGAACAGACCGCCGATGGCTCCACCGTCGCAGCGATGCGACGTGGGGCACAGGTAAGGGTGAAACGGTGCGGTAAGAGCGCACCAGCGCCCGGGGCGACCCGGGCGGCTCGGCAACCCCCACCGGGAGCAAGGTCGAGACGGGGAGGCCTGCCCGGCCACATCCCCAGGTGGACCGCACAGATGGATGGTCACCAAGGTGGCGACCTGCGGGGCGACCCGCAGGAACCCGCCGAACAGAACCCCGCTTACAGGCCGGCTCACCGTCGCCACATCCGGTTGCATCACCACCGCCGTTCAGCAGTATGCTGGGGGTGCTCGCGGGTCCCTTCCTGCATCATCCGCTCCCGCACCCAGGGAGCCATGATCGCACACGGCGAGCGACGCGGAACGAACGCACCACCCCTTCTCCGCGGAAGCGAACGGATCTCACAACCGACGACGACAACGTCGATGGAGCACCAGCGATGCCCGACTCTTCCGACCTGGAAGATGGAACCACCCCAACCCGCGCACAGATCACCTGGTACGCGGAATCGGCCGCGGCCGGTGAGGCCGACAAGGCCGAACTCGCCGTGCTCGAGGCCTACCCCGATCTGTGGCGCGACGTCCTCGAGGAGCTGCTGGAGGAGACCGAGGAAGCACTCGGTGCCGTCCACCACCTCAGTGGCGCCGAACGCTCCCAGGTGGTCGCCGACTTCGAGGCCGAACGCACCCGGCTGGTCGCCGCACTGGAACGATTCGGGTCCACACAGGGCACCGCGACCCTGCTCGTGACCGAGCCCCGTCTGCAGACGTCGTGGTCGGCGGGCCGCATCGTCGCCTGGGGTGGCGGGCCCGGGCTCCCCCCGACCACGGTCGACGAACTTCCGGACTTGATCGCCGCCACCGGGGCACCCACCGACGGTTGGGGCGCCCACCGGTCGGTACTCCTGCCCTCGGGAGCCGAAGCACCCGCCATGTCACTGCCGGTCGCCGACGCACTCGGCTGGCTGCTCGACCTCGGCGCCGGTCACTCCCACGGTCCGATCGGGGCGAGCGCCCGTTGGCTCGGCCTGGTCGCGGTCGAGGCGTTGCGCCTGGTCGCGGACGGCAAGATCGCGCCGAGCATCCAGGCTCACGGCCGCCGCGACAATGGCCGCACCTCGTATTCGGTGCGCTGGATACCGGCGCTCGTCGAACGCGACGTGGTTGCCAAGCTCGCTGCGCAACTGCCCGGGTCGGTCTCCGCGATCACACCCAAGGCCGAGCCCCGCGACACGACCCAGGATGCCCTCGCCGCGATGGTCCACGCGTTCACCGCGCAGCCGGCGTCGACCCTGTCGACCGCAGCCGAGCCACCCGCGATCCGCACCGCGTCGGATCTGGTCGAAGCGCTCGGTGCCCACCTGGACGGGGTCCGGTTCGATGCCCCGACCCGGGTCGGCTCCGAGCTGATGCGCAAGCTCACCAAATGGACCGCTCCCATCGCGGGCCTGTCGGGCGCACGCCTGGTCATCGAACTGCTGTCGCCGGATCAGAGCGGCGGCTGGCACCTTTCGGTCCTCGGCCCCGACCCCGACGGCCACCTCGTGCCCGTCGAGGTCGCGATCGTCGATCATCCCAAGTTGGTCGACCAGCTCGAACGGGTCGAACGGCTGCTCCCCGCCCTGAAGCGGCCCGGAGCGGCGCGGCGGGGTCAGGTCATCCTCAGCCAGGACGAAGCCTGGGAGCTGATGACGACCACCGGGCCGGTGCTCGTCGACATCGGTTTCGACGTGCGGGTGCCCGCGATGAGCACCAAACGGGTCACTCCGTCGCTGCGACTCAACGCTGAAGGGTCCGAGGAGACCGTGGTCGGCGCGCAGCAGCTCGCGAACGTGTCGTGGTCGGCACTGTTCGGCGACGTCGAGCTGAGCGCGGCCGACATCGCCCGCCTGTCCGCGCAGGCCCGCCCGCTCGTGCAGTCGCACGGCCAGTGGGTCGAGCTCGACAAGGTCGACCTCGAGGCCGCCGCTGCCGCACTCGCCGAACGTGGCGACACCACCCAGCTCACCGGCGCACAGATGTTGCGCCAGGCCCTCGGTCTGGAAGGCACCTCGCTCGCCGGGGGCGTGGTCATCGAAGGATCGAGTTGGGCCGGTGAACTGCTCGCCGCCGCACGCTCGCTGCCGGAGAACCCGACGACCCACCCCGAGGGCTTCGCCGGTTCCCTGCGGTCCTATCAGGCCGAAGCACTGGCCTGGCTGGGGTTCCTGCACGCCGCGGAGTTGGGCGGGTGTCTCGCCCTCGACATGGGCCTCGGCAAGACGCCCGTCATGCTCGCCCACCTGGCCGCGGTGCCCGGCAGCGGACCATCACTGGTCATCGCCCCTCCGGCGGTCGTCGCCAACTGGGCCGCCGAAGCGGCCCGCTTCGTACCGAACCTCGAGGTCATGATCCACCATGGGGCCGGCCGGGCCGGCGAAGACGACCTGGGCGACCTCGTCAAGGAGGCCGACGTGGTCATCACCACCTACGGCACGGCCGTACGTGACATCGACGCACTCGCGAACCTGGCGTGGGAACGGGTGATCCTCGACGAAGCCCAGGCCATCAAGAACCCGACGAGCGAGACCGCCCAGCAGCTTCGGCGGCTCCACGCGCGCACCCGTGTGGCGCTCACCGGCACCCCGATCGAGAACGGGCTCGGAGACCTCTGGTCGATCCTGGACTTCACCAACCCGGGACTCGTCGGGAGTCGTTCGACGTTCATCTCGCAGCTCTCTTCGACCGCCGAGAGCCGGTCGAAGAGCGCCGAGGGGGCGCTGCGGGCACTGAACGGGATCCTGGTGTTCCGCCGGACCAAGGCCGAACCGGCGGTCGCGGCGGAGTTGCCCGAACGCATCGACCAGCTCGACCACTGTTCGATGACGCCCGAGCAGATCGGGCTGTACCAGGCCGTGCTCGACGCGGTCGTGGCCCGCACCGAGGGCTCCGCAGACGAGCGATCGCAACGTCAGGGACACATCCTCGCGGCGATCACCGCACTCAAGCAGATCTGTGACCACCCGGCCGCCTACACCGGCGACGACGAACCGCTCGAGGGACGTTCGGGCAAGCTGGAACGGCTCGAGGAGATCATCGACTCGGTGTTCTCGTCGGGTGAACGCCTACTGGTGTTCACCCACTTCGCGAGCTGGGGTCAGCGTCTCGCCGACTACCTGACCGCCAAGACCGGCGTGAAGATCTCGTGTTACCACGGTGGCCTGGCCCGGGGGGCGCGCGACGCGATGGTGGCCGAGTTCCAGGAGGGCACCGGACCCGGTGCGTTGGTGCTGTCGCTGAAGGCCGGCGGGACGGGGCTGAATCTGACCGCCGCGAATCACGTCGTGCTGTTCGACCGCTGGTGGAACCCGGCCGTCGAGGATCAGGCCCGCGACCGGGCGTGGCGGATCGGCCAGACCCGCACGGTCGTGTCGCACCGCCTGGTGTGCCCGGGCACCGTGGACGAACGGGTCGAAGACGTCGTCGCCGACAAGCGCCGCGTGGCGAACCTGGTCCTGCCCCGCTCGTCGTCGCTGGCGGATCTCACCGGAGACCAGCTGCAGGCGGCGCTCGGGATCGACTCGTCGATGCTGATCACCTCCGATGACTCCGCCGCGGACCGCACGTTGGAGCCCGCACGATGAGCGGCGGCAAGCGGCGGTCCAAGCGGAGCCGCAACAAGCCGCGCGTTCGGCCGGACCCCGAATCGTTCTGGCGCGAAGACGAGACGTTCGAAGCACCGGTGCCGGTGCGGGTCGACGGTGACCCGACCGTTCCGTTGCGGTCGATCGGTTCACCGCCGGTCCCCCAGCACGAGGAACTGCTCATCGCCTTCGCCGTCGTGGCGAAACGTGCCTCGGACATGGCCAGCGCACTGGCACATTCGGTCGGGCTCACCGAAGACGAACGCACCGACCACCGACCCGGCGGTCTCGGCGCCGCTCAGGACGGCAGGTGAGCGGTTTCGTTGTAGCTGCGCAGCACGCGCCGCTCACCCGTGAAACCGATCCGGGTGATCGACGCCGGGGCCAGGTACAGGTGCCAGGCGACCTCGTCGGGCACGCCGAGTGCCCAGGCGACGGCCGCCTTGATCGGTGACACGTGTGACACGACCACGACGTCCGACGTTGTGGCGGCGGTGACCAGATCGTCACACGCAGCCCGCACCCGCTCGCCCAGCGCGGCGATCGACTCGCCACGGGGTGGAGCGAAATCCGGGTCGGAGGCCCAGCGCTGCCACGTCGCCGGTGGCACGTCCCCCACCGGACGACCTTCCCAGTCGCCGTAGGACATCTCCACCCAACGATCGTCGATCTCGACGCTCGTGGTGAGACCCGCTGCCGTCGACCGCGTTCGCCGCATGGGGCTCGAGACCACCCTTGCCACGTCGCCGAGTTCGTCGGCGACCGCCGCGGCCTGGGTGACCCCCACGTCGTCCAGGGGCGGGTCCGCCCGGCCCAACAACAACCCTGACGCGTTCGCCTCGGTTCGGCCGTGGCGCACGAGGATCAGCACCGGGTCACATCCCCGCTTCGGGTCCGCGGGCCAGTGTCGGATCGAGCGTGCCGGTGGTGATCAACCGGTGGCGCTTCGCCGGGTCGGCCAGCTCGAAACGCTGCCACGCCCACACCAACACGGCCAGACCGCACAACTCGAGTCCCAGGTTCGACCACAGACCCCGGTCGACGATCAGCGACGGCGCACCGGGAAACGTCGTGCCGAACGCCGGCCACCAGAACAGGTCCTGACGGGTCCACACGCCGTCGAGCACGAGATGACAGAACATGCCGATGGGCACACACAACCACCGTCGCCGCACGGTTCGCTTCCTGCGGGTCGCCGCCATGACCACGACGAGCACGACGATCGCAGCCACAAGCGTGTGGCCGAACCAGTCGTGGCCACCGACCGACTCGAGACTCGGCAACACGGCGCCCAGCGCCAGCAGCCGATAATCCAGCCGAGTGGAGTGGAAGACCACCCACACCAGCGCGACCGAACCACCGATGAACCACAGGAACACGACTCCTCAGGCCCTCGTGCGCACCAGGAGTCGCCCGCATTCCTCGCAGTGGACCGGTTCGTCGTCGTCGAGGTGACGAATGCGGTCCAGTTCGACCGCGGACAGATTCAGGTGGCAGCCCTCGCACTGGCTCCCCACCAGCCGGGCGATCCCCACCCCACCCAGTGTGGCACGGAGTCGTTCGTACTCGGCGACCAACTCCTCGGGCACGCCGTCGATCGCCGCGGTCCGCGCGGCGCGCACCCCGTCCGACTCGGCGTCGATCTCGGCGGCGGCGACGGTCAGACCCGTCTCGGCCTGGGCGCGTCGGGCGATGATCTCGGTGCGCATCGCCTCGAGTTCGTCGAGACGCGCCTGAGCCTGGTCGAGTTGGTCCAGCGCGACCAGGCCGTCGTCCTCGATCTTGGAGATGTGTTGGTGCACCAAGTCGAGTTCACCCTGCAGGTCCTGCAGCTCCCGCGCCGCCGAAACGGTCCCGCCGTACAACTTCGTGTCGATCTGTTTGGCCCTGGTCTCCTGGGCGGCGAGCTCGTCCTCGACGCGGCGCTGGGCGCGGCGACGCTCGTCGACCGTTGCCCGCTGGGCCTCGATCTGACCATCGACGGTGGCGAGCACCTGGTCGGCCTCGGCGATCTGGCGACGTTCGGGGAGCCCGTCGCGCCGGTGGGCGAGCTGATCGAGGCGGGTGTCTGCTTCCTGCACGGTGAGGAGCTGCTCATACATCGTCATGTCCGGCTCATCCCTTTCCTGCCCTTCCTCGGTGGTCCTGCACGACGTGTCGTGTCCCGTCGAGCCTCACCTCACGGACCATACGCGGTGACGGGAGGCCGCGGTGCCGTCGGCACCGGTCGCAGTTCGGTCGTGGGCGGAGCGGCGCCTCGGGACGGTCGACCGGTCGGGTCATCGACTCGGCGTGGGGCGTCGGTGCCGGGTCCGCTGCCGGTGGTCTGCCCGTAACGGTCGGCGAAGGTCATCCCGTTGCCCGGCCCGAGTCGCAATGAGATCCCGGCCCGGGTCGGATCCGGGGGAACGAAGTCGACAGCCGGCTGGTCGGCAAGAGCCGCGCTCATGAATGCCCGCCAACTGACCGCTGCATAGGCGCCACCGGTTCCTCCGGCGAACACGGTGAAGGGCTCGGACGTGCTCCCGATCCATACCGCCGTGGCGAGTTGCGGCGTGTACCCGGCGAACCAGAGATCGTTCGGTCCGTCCGAGGTGCCGGTCTTGCCGGCGGCGGCCCGACCCGATGGCAGACGGGCACCGGTACCCGTCCCGCCCTCGACGTTGTCCTGCAGCACCTCGGTGATCAGTCGTGCAGCCTGAGCATGCATGACCCGCTTCGGAGAGAGTTTGTGCGACCAGATCACGTGGCCGGATGAGTCCTCGATCCGGTCCACCAGATAGGGCTCGTTGTGGATCCCGTCGTTCGCGAAAGTGGCATAGGCACCCGCCATGTCGAGTGCGCTCACCTCGAACCCGCCACCGAAGGCCTCCTGGGAGAAGTACGGGTTCATCGCGTGAGGGGGCTGGCCGGCGGTGTCCGGTGAATTCCACACCGGATTGCGGAACCCGAGCGCCTTGGCCATGTCGATCACGTTGCGCATACCGACGATCTGACCGAGCCGGACGAAGCCGCAGTTCGAGGACTCGAGCGTCTGGGTTCGGATCGTGCCGAACGAGCCTCCCTCCCCTGCGTAGTTGTGCGCCGTCTGGGGGCCGACGCCCGCCGTGGGGCGTGTCGGGTCGATGTAGTTGGGGTCGTCGGGTCGCACGGTGCACGGGCTCGTACCGTCGACACTGTCGTCGGGAACGAAACCGCGATCGAAGAGCGCGGCCAGCACGACCCCCTTGAACGTAGAACCCGGGTTCGTCGCCATGCCGGTCGAGATGATGTTCTGGCTGTCCTTCGTGAACCGCGGCCCGCCCAACAGGACGCGCACCCCACCGGTGGACGGGTCGACCGAGGTGATCGTCTCGGTCGCATACCGTGGTCGACCATCCGGTCCGGTGCGGACGATCCGGCCGTCTTCCCGGATCCCGGGAACGGTCGACTGACGTGCCTGCACGGCTTTCTGCTGCAGAAGCGGGTCGTAGGTGGTGTAGATCCGCAAGCCACCTCCGTAGAGGGCCTTTTCACGTTCGTCGGGGGTCTTGCCGAGTGCGTGCCCGACCGGCGTGTCGTCGTAGGATCCGTTCGAATTGAGCAGGCGACGTCTGACTTCCTCGACGAAGTAGTCCGGAAGTGGCACGGTGCGGGTCAGCTCGGTCGGCAACGGCACCTCGTTCGCGAAATCGGCGCCGGCCTGGCTCAGCCGCCCGGTCGCGACTGCCCGCTGCAACGCGATCTTGCGCTGCTTGCGGGCCGCGTCGGGGTGGCGGATCGGTTCGTAGCCGTTCGGGTTGCGGATGAGCGCGGCGATGAGCGCCCCTTCGGCCCAGCCCAGTTCGCCGATGTCCCTGCCCCAGTAGGTCTGCGCTGCCGCCTGGACGCCGTAGATGTTGTTCCCCAGGTAGATCATGTTCAGGTAGTACTCGAGGATGTCGTCCTTGGTGAGTTGATGCTCCAGGGTCGTCGCATAGCGGGCCTCGGTCAGCTTGCGTTCCAGGTCGCGCTTGTCGCCGGTGACCGCCTTCTTCACCACCTGCTGGGTGATCGTCGACCCACCCTGTTCGACCCCACCTGCGGCCACGTTGGATTGCAGAGCACGCAGGATCGACCGGGCATCGACCGGGCCGTGCCGGTAGAAGTTCGAATCCTCCACCGCCAGCACCGCACCGATCACCGGAGTGGGCACCCTGTCGAGGTCGACCGGCGAGCGGATCTGACGGTTGAAGCTCTGCTGCAGGTTGCCGTAGCGGTCGTACAGGTACGAGATCCCACCCAGCGGCGGCAGGGTGACCGGCGACGCCACCGAGGACGCCCCTGCGCTCAGGTTGTGCGCGGCCGGCCTCATCCCGACGAGCGTGCCCAGCAGCGTCGCCACTCCCACCACGACGATCAGGCCCAACCTGGCCAGGCGCCACAGGGTTCGTCCGACGAGTTGCACGGTCTGCGGAGTCTACCGGCCGCCTCGCGCAGTCGACCGGCACGGGAACCGGGGCCGGTCGACGGTTTGGCAGACCGGCCCCGGGGAAGCGCTCAGACGATGGCCGACGAACAGGACCGCGCCGAAGCCCGAGACGAATCCGAACTCGGCGACGAGTATCCACCCGAGCATCCCCTCGGGGTCGACACCTACGGCACGACGCCCGCCGAGGAACGCATCGACGAACCGATCCATGAACGGATCCGGCGTGAAGTGCCCGAGTCGACCGGCTCCCACGCCGGCCGCGACCCCCGCGTCGGCGACCTCACCGCCGAGCCCGACGCCGACGGGCAGGAAGTGGCCGCACAGGTGGACATCCCCGAAGCCGACCCCGAGCGGGCCGCGGACGACCTGGAAGGGTCCGGCATGCGAAGCGCCGAGCAGGACGCCGTGCACGTGCGCCGAAATCGCCCGAGCTGAGCGCAGCCCGGGCCGTCGACTCTGACCGACGGACGCGCCCCGGATAGGTTGACAGCGTCTTCGCAGCGGCGTTCGCCGCCTCCCTCGATGCGACGACGACTCCCCCTTTTTCAGCAAAGGAGCCCGACGTGGCCGATCTCGGATTCGACGGACAGGTAGCGATCATCACCGGAGCCGGTGGCGGCCTGGGGCGCAGCCACGCGCTCGAACTCGCCAGGCGCGGCGCGCTGATCGTCGTCAACGACCTCGGCGGCAGCGTCGACGGCACCGGCGAGGACGCCTCGGCCGCGCAGAAGGTCGTCGACGAGATCAAGGCGGCCGGCGGCGAGGCCGTCGCCAACCACGATTCGGTCGCCACCCCCGAGGGCGGTAAGGCCATCGTGGCGACCGCCATCGACGCGTTCGGCCGGGTCGACATCGTGATCAACAACGCCGGGATCCTGCGTGACAAGTCCTTCCACAACATGACGCCCGACCTGGTCGACCCCGTGCTCGACGTGCACCTGCGGGGCGCCTTCAACGTCACCCAACCGGCGTATGTGCACATGCGCGAGCAGTCCTACGGACGGATCGTGTCGACGGCATCGGCTGCGGGCATCTTCGGCAACTTCGGCCAGGCGAACTACGGCGCCGCGAAGATGGGCCTGGTCGGATTCACCCGGGTGCTCGCCGTCGAAGGCGCCAAGAACAACATCAAGGCCAACGTCATCGCGCCGGTCGCCAAGTCGAGGATGACCGAGGATCTCATGGGTGACCTGGTCGATCGCTTCGGTCCCGAATACGTCTCACCGCTGGTCGCCTGGCTGTCACACGCCGATGTGCCCGTCACCGGCGAGGTCTACTCGGTGGGCGCCGGCCACCTCGCCCGCATCTTCATCGGGGTCACCCAGGGCTACACCAACACGGCGGACCTCACCGCCGAGAACATCCGTGATCACTTCGACGAGATCCGCAACGAAGACGGTTACAGCGTGCCGGCGAACCTGAACGAAGAACTGATGAAGACCCTGTCGTCGATCGGCTGACCCAGGACCACCTGGGCGAACGCGAGTCGACCCGGTCCGATCCGGTCCTGCCCCAGCCGACACGCCCGGACCCGATCCGATCCGACCCGACGCGGTCCTGCCCCAGCCGACCCGACCGGACCCGGGGCGAACCGGCCCAACCGGACGCGGGCGACCTATTCGGACCCTCCCCGAAATCTGGCGCACGCTGCCGCTCTCGGCGGGTTTTCGCTCCACATTGCGGCGTCGATCGGGGGCCCCGACGGCCGACCCGGGCGGTTCTGCGATACTCGGTGGCAGAACCTTCACGACCCGGGAGCACGACGTGTCCGACAGCCTCACCGAACGGAGCCGACGACTTCTCGCCGGCGACACCTCCGCGCATGACGACAAGCACCCGCTGCACGCGTACGGCGTCGTCGAGGAGATCACCGACGGGGTCGCCTCGGTGTCGTCGTTCGCAAATGTCGCCGCCATCGACTCCGGCGACGGGCTCGTGCTGATCGACACCGGTGGACCGGTCGGCACCCAGGTGCGGGACCTCGTCCGCTCGTGGCGAACCGACCCGGTCACCGACGCCGTCTACACCCACGGCCACATCGACCACGTCATGGGTACCGAGGTGTTCGATGCAGAAGCCGACGAAGCCGGCCTCGCCCGGCCCCGGGTGATCGCCCACGAAGCCGTCGAACCACGGTTCGAGCGTTACTGCCTGACCGCGGGCTACAACGCCTCGATCAACCGTCGGCAGTTCTCCAATCCGGACCTGAACTGGCCCACCCGATACCGCCATGCCGACGACACCTACACCGAGCGGTTCGACGCCCGGGTCGGCGATGTGACCCTGCAGCTGCACCACGCCCGCGGCGAGACCGACGACCACACCTGGGTGTGGGTGCCCGAGAAGCGCACGCTGTGCACCGGTGACCTGTTCATCTGGTGCGTCCCCAACGCCGGCAACCCGCAGAAGGTGCAGCGCTACGCGCGCGACTGGGCCGTGGCGCTCCGCACCATGGCCGCGCTCGAACCCGAGGTGCTACTGCCGGGGCACGGTCTGCCGATCGTGGGTGTCCCATCCGTGCAGGCCGCGCTGGTCGACACCGCGGATCTGCTGGATTCGCTGGTGGATCAGACGCTCGAACTGATGAACGCGGGGGCGATGCTCGACGAGGTCCTCCGCTCGGTTTCCGTGCCCGACCACTTGACCGGGCAGCCGTATCTGCAGCCGGTGTACGACGAGCCCGAGTTCATCGTCCGCAACGTCTGGCGGCTCTACGGCGGGTGGTACGACGGGAACCCGGCGCGGCTCAAACCGGCGCCCGACGCGGCGATCGCCGTCGAACTCGCGGGGCTCGCCGGTGGCGCAGGGGTACTCGCCGAGCGCGCACAGGCCGTCGCGGCCGACGGCGACGTCCGGCTGGCGGGGCACCTCATCGAGTTGGCCGGGCTCGCTGCGCCGCGGGACCCGGCCGTGCACCGGGTGCGGGCGGAGTTGCTGCAACGGCGGGCGCACGGCGAGACGTCGCTGATGGCCAAGGCCATCTACGGTGCGGCGGCCCGGGATTCCGAAGCCGTCGTCGCCGACGCGGATGACGCCTGATCGGTTCGGGTTCGGCGGCACCCGGTTCGCCGCGGTCCGGGTCAGCGGGCAACGATGGAACCGATGAGCGATCCCATGTGTGTTGTCGACCCACCCTCGAGCTTCACGGTGCGCAGCACCAACGGAGTGGACCTGCGTGTCCACGACTTCGGGGGAAGCGGCACACCGGTGCTCGCCGCGCACGCCACGGGTTTCAACGGGCTCGCCTGGACGCCGCTGGCGCGCGCCCTCAGCGGATGCCACGTTCTCGCTCCGGACTTCCGGGCCCACGGTGGTTCACCGGTGTCCCGTGGAGCCGACCTGGCGTGGGACCGCTTCGCGGACGACGTGCTCGCCGTGATCGACGACGCCCGGTGGGAGATGTCCGGCGACGGGGTAGGACCGGTGGGTATCGGCCACTCCATGGGCGGCGCGGCGTTGTTGTTGGCCGAGCTGCGTCGACCCGGCACCTTCTCGGGGCTGTGGGTGTTCGAACCGATCATCTTCCCGCCAGACATGCGGGCCGTGGCCGGATCGGCCGACAATCCCCTGTCGGCCGGGGCGCGCCGGCGGCGACCGTCGTTTCCGTCCCGAGCCGACGCCCGTTCGACCTACGGGTCGAAGCCGCCGATGAACCGCTTCGCCGACGAGGCCTTGGCCGGCTACGTCGAGGCCGGTTTCGCCGACGAACCCGACGGCACGGTGCGACTGGCCTGTCACCCTGAGGACGAGGCCCGGATCTACACCACGGCAACGACCTGCACGGCGTTCGAACACCTCGGCGAGATCTCCTGCCCGGTCGCGGTGGTGCGAGGGGTGGTCGAGACGCTCTCCCCCGCTCGCATCGCCGGTCCGGCCGCCGAGGCGCTGGCCCGCGGGCATCTCGTGGCCCACGACGAACTGTCGCACTTCGGCCCGATGGAGGATCCCATCGGGCTGGCGGCCGAGATCGGCGCGTTCATCTCGACGCTTCGCGCCTGAGCGGTCGGAGCAGTCGCTTCTCGTCACGTCGGGCCGGTCGGGTGAGGCGCATCTGGAGGGGAGCGTTCGGAGGCGGGGGATGAAAATGTCACACCCCCTGGCGATGATGATGGTCCTTCCCCCTGGTCCGGGCCAGTCGCCCCGGAACGCATCGATCATCGATTTTCCAGGAGGACCCGACGTGGACGCGAACCAAGCCGTCGACGAAGACACGGCAGCAGAGGCCGGCGGGCCTGTGGCCGAGCCCGGAGGGTGCGGATCGCCGGGCGAAGTCACCGAGCGGATGGAGGCCGCCGGGTCGGACGACGCTGCCGGGCCTGTGGCCGCCGGGCCGAGCGGGACCGTGCAGGACGCTCCGGCGTGCCCGCGGGCACGGGACCTGGTGGCGGTGATGCCGGTGGATCAACTGGAGTCCGAATTGGTGGACTTGGCGCATCGGCTGTCGGCGGGCACCTATGAGCTGCTCCTGATGGTCGGTGAACTCGATGCCCGGGGAACCTGGGCCCAGGCCGGTGCCCTGTCATGTGAAGCCTGGCTGGCTGCAGCATGTGACATCGAACGTGCCACCGCCCACCGCCAGGTCCGGGTCGCCCGGGCGCTGCGGGAATTCGCCGTGTTGGACGAGGCCATGGCCGACGGAGACGTGTCCTATTCCAAGGCGCGCATCATGGTGGGCCAACTCAGCGACACCAACGTCGACGAATTGGTCGAAATCGCCCGGGTGACTCCGTCGGGTCAGCTCGGCAAGGCGATCGCCGCCTGGTGTCAGCGCAACGAAGATCCCGAGGAGATCGCGCGCCGTCAGCAGTCGGCCCGTTCGATGAGCTGGGGCACTGCAGCGGACGGCATGGTCGACTTTCATGCCCGGCTCACCCCCCAGGACGCCGCGATCGTGTGCGGAGTGATCGAGACACTGGTCGCCCGCCGAACCGGCGTGCCCGCGGGCACGTCGCTGCGTCAACAACGCGCCGACGCTCTCGTGATGATGTGTGCCGGCGAAGGGGACGCGGCCGGAAGCGACACCGAGATCGTCGTGCACGTCCGTGAAGATGGCAACACGCTGCCCGACGGAACGCCGTTGTCGGACCAAGCCGTCACCGAGATGATCCCGAAATCGCTGATATCGCTCCTGTTGCACGACGCCCAGCGATATCCCATCGACGCCAGTCCGAGACGCCGGTTCCCGACTCGACGCCAACGCCGAGTCGTCGAAGCACGCCAGGACGAATGCCAACAGCCCGGCTGCCATGCCCGCGATCTGCTCCAGGTCGATCACAGAGTGGCCTACAACTCCGATGGCCCGACCACGCTGGACAACCTCCAGCGTCTGTGCGGGCCCCACAATCGGGCGAAGAACCCCAAGAGGGAGTGACCCGGCCGGCCTAAGCTCGAACGGTGTCCATGTCGCCACCGCGCACACTTTCACCGTCGAAGGTGGCGACCTTCACCCAGTGCGCTCTGAAGTTCCGGTATACGGCGATCGACAAGTTGCCCGAGCCGCCTTCCGATGCAGCGACCAAGGGGACGCTCGTCCACGCCGCGTTGGAACGCCTTTTCACATTGGATCCCCACGAGCGGACCAGGGAGGCGGCCCGAGTGTGCCTCGACCAGGCGATCGACTGGATTCGGCGACACGACGACTTCACGGGTCTCGGGTTCGACGATGCCACTGAACAAGCGTTCTTCTCCGACGCCGCGGTGCTCATCGACAACTACCTGACGATGGAAGACCCGACCCTGGTCCGGGCGATCGGCATCGAAGTCATGCTCGAGGTCCCTCGTGACGGGTACGCGCTCCGCGGGATCATCGACCGGCTCGAACTCGGCCCCGACGACGAGCTGATCGTCACCGACTACAAGACCGGGCGCGCGCCCCCCGACCGCTTCGCCCAGCGTCGCATGGACGGCGTGAAACTGTATGCGTCGATGTGTACCGAACTGCTCGGTCGACGCCCCGACAGGGTGCAGCTTCTGTTTCTGCGGGATCGAACCGTCGTCGCGGCCACGCCCTCGGACCAGGAACTCCGTGGCATGAACCGCCGGGTCGACGCGATCTGGCATGCCGTCGAGCGTTCGTGCGCGACCGACGACTTCCGACCCAAGCCTTCGAAGCTCTGTGACTGGTGCACGTTCAAACCGCACTGCCCGGCCTTCGGTGGCGATGCGCTCAGGCCGTCTCTCACGGCCTTGCAGGCCTGATCGAATCGATGGAGGCTGAACCGATTTCGGATGTTCCGACCTTCGACGACGGTCTTGTGAGCACCGTCGTCGAAGAAGGCGTCGCTCCCGCACCTCGCGATATCAGCACATGGGTCGCGGCATTCGACTCCAGAGTCGACGCCTGGTTCGAACCCGTCCGCGGACGGCACGTGCCGGACCGGGTCTTCGAAGTGGCGTCCCACCTCGGCGACTGGGGCCTGATCTGGAACCTGCTCACCGTGGCCCTGGCGCTGCGCTCCGACGACGACGCGCGCCGGGCCCCCGAGCTCCTCGTGGCTCTGGGTCTCGAGTCGTTGATCGTGAACCAGGGCATCAAACGCCTGTTCCGAAGGAGCCGACCCGAGGGCCGTCCCGAGATGGCCGGGCGTCTGCGGGAACCGGTCACCACCAGCTTCCCCAGCGGACACGCATCTTCGGCGGCGTTCGCCACCGTCGTGCTCGGTGCCGCCAGCCCGGGCCTGCGGCCAGTCGTCATCCCCATCGCGGTCATCGTGGCGGCGAGCCGGATCCACACCCGCATGCATCACCCCAGCGACGTCGTGGCCGGCGCTTGTATCGGTTGGGGACTCGGACGGGCCGCGCTCGCAGTCGGCCATCGAACGTCACGGGCAACCGGCCACCGAACGTCACCGGCAGTCGGCCACCGAACGACACGGCCCTGAGAGGTTCGTCACACGGCTGCCGTGCGCGGAATGCTCCCATGGTCGACGTTGTTGTCACTGCTATGGGCTCATTTCGTCTCAACTACGACTACCGCTGTCCCTGGACCGCCATCGTGCATGACACCGTGCTCGACGGGCTCGCAGCAGGCGCCGACTGGAACGTGCGCTTCGAGCCATTCTCGCTCGGTCAGGTGCACGTTCCCGACGGGGGTATCCCGATCTGGGACCGACCGGCCGACGACAGCGGCCTCGAGGCGCTGCAGGTGTCGGTGGTCGTCCGCGACGACCACCCCGAGGCGTTCCCTGCCGTACATCGTGGCCTCTTCGCGCTCCGTCACGTCCGCGGCGAGCAACTCGATCGTCCACACATCGACACCGTGCTCACCGATGCCGGGCTCACGCCCGCCCAGATCTGGCCCCGGATCGACGATGGTTCCGCGCTCGCCGTCGTCAGAGACGAGCACACCACCCAGGTGAAGGATCTCGACGTCTGGGGCGTCCCGACGTTCATGATCGGTGGTCGGGCGGTGTTCGTCCGCTTCATGGAACGTTCCGACGGTGACGGCGATCTGGCGATCCGGCGGGTGAACCGAGTCCTCGAATCGATCATCGACGACGCGAATCTGAACGAGTTCAAGCACACCTCACTCGAGCACTGATCGGTGAGAGCCGGTGCGGTGGCCTGGTGGGCGCCCGCCGGCAAGACGATCTGATCCACCCCGGTTGGTGCTGTGGCCATGAACGCAGGTAGGTGTGCCGGGCGAGACGGATGGAGCACTCACCAGGACGCAGGCCGAAGGTGCAGACGCAATGCGACCATTACCTTACGAGGACGAGGACGCAGTGGGGGCACCATCCGGGCGGCCTGAACCCGCCGAACGTCAGTGGTCACAGCACTAGGGTGCCCGGGTGAGCGCACGACCGGTGTTGGACGCTGATCGACTGTCGGATTTCGAGTCGTTGCTGTGGACGCTCGAACGAGACCCGCTACTCGCGTCGGGATTCGCGAACATCACGTTGCTCGACCGGCCCGCGGACGTGGACCGGATGCGGCGACGCATGGCTCGAGCCGCGGCGCTGATCCCCCGATTGCGGCGCAGGATCCTCAGCGACCCGGCGAATCTGGCGCCGCCCCGCTGGGTCGACGACCCGGACTTCGCCATCGAACGTCACGTCCGGAGGGCCCACCTCGACCCTCCCGGTGACCGCGGCCAACTCATCGCCGCGGCGATGGAGTTCTGTCGACGCCCCTATGACCCGGACCACCCACTCTGGGAGTTTCTCGTCTTCGACGGCCTCGACGACGGCACCGGCGCGATGGTGCAGCGCTTCCACCACACGATCGCCGACGGTGTCGGCATGGTCCGCATGTCCGAACAGTTCATCGATCTCGAACGTCACCCGAGCGAACCCGAACCGGTTGCCATTCCCGAACCGCGACCACTCCCCTCGGCGGTGGGCGCATCCCGTGAGGCGCTCGGCCACGCGCTCGGCAGGACCATCGGTTCGGTCCAGCACGGGATCGCTGCGACCGCAGGCCTCTTCAGCGATCCCTCACGCCTGGGCGACGGGGCCCGTCGGTCGATCGAAGCAACCCGGGCACTGACCGCCGAGGCGGGTGCCATGGGAAGGCGTCGGTCGCCGCTGTGGACCGCACGCAGCGAGTGTCGCACCTTGCGGCTGTTGCGCATCCCGTTCGACGAGGTGCGCCGCGTCGCCCACGAGCACGGCGTGACCGTCAACGACGTCTTCGTGGCCGGCGCCTCCGGGGGTGCCGGTCGCTACCACCGTCTCGTCGGCGCGGACGTGGACGCGTTGCGCATGGCGATGCCGGTGAACACCCGTGCCGATCGCTCTGTGGGTGGGAATGCGTTCGGTTTGGCCCGGATCCTCGTGCCGACCGACGTCGACCCGTCGCTTCGCCTCGGCCGGGTGCACGAGATCCTCGGCGAAGCCCGCCACCACGCGGGCGTGGGCCTCGTCGAGAACCTCGCCGGCGTCGCCAACCTGCTGCCCGCGAGCATGCTCGTGCGGATCACCCGCGCCCAGGTGGCGTCGGTGGACTTCGCCTCCTCGAACGTGCGCGGTGCGCCGTTCCCCGTGTACCTGGGCGGAGCGCTGGTCGAGTCGAATCATCCGATCGGTCCGCTCACGGGGACCGCGTTCAACCTGACGATGTTGAGCTACAACGGGTCTCTCGACATGGGCCTGCACATCGACGAGGGCGCGGTCGAAGCGCCGGACCTGCTCGCCCGGTGCATCGGTCTCGCGTACGACGAACTCCTGGCGGCCTGACCCGGCCCTCGGGGTCGCGGCGGTGACCCGGGGTGGCCGCCGCGCACGCGGTCAGTTGACCCCGGCGGGCTCCGGTGCGGCGTCGGCGAGATCTTCGGTCGTCGCCGGCGGGGCGGCCAGCAACAGGCGCACGTCGAGGAGGAGGTCGGCGACCTCGTTGGCGGATACCAGCTCCCGGTGCTGGACGTGTGCAAGGCCCTCGTCGATCAGTGTCACGGCTTCGGTCAGCATTTCGGGTGCGATGGTGTCAGTCATTTCCACTCCTGGAAGTGTGCCTTTCGACCAAGTGGCTCACCCGGTCACCGGATGAGGGTGCCGCTACTTTCGGCTCCGATGCACACTCTACCGGTCGCACCAACCTCTGACCGGTTCTTTCGGCGCTCGGCGCTCGACCGGGTGCCGGCGACGGCCGAGGCCTCTTGGGCGGCCGATACGATCTCGACCGGACCCGATGACCAGACCGACGAGATGTGAGGAGCCGAGACATGACCACGATGGGTGTCACCGCCGCCAGCTTGATGACCCTGGGACCCGACGCCACGATGCACGCCGCGGCCACGGCCGACCGCCTGGGCTACCGGTCGTTCTGGACCGCGGAGACCGTCGGCCTCGAAGCGTTCGGGCTCCTCGGCGCGATCGGCCAGGTGGCTCCCGGCCTCGACCTGGGGACCGGCGTGCTCGCGCTGCAGTTGCGGACACCGCCGCTGCTCGCGATGGGTGCCGCGACGCTGCAGGCGCTCCAACCCGATCGGCGGGTGCTGATCGGCGTGGGGATCTCCTCACCGGTGGTGGCGTCACGGTGGCACGGTGCCGGCTACGGCAGCCGACCGCTCGCCCAGGTGCGTGAGTACGTGACGCTGGTGCGGGCGTGTCTGAGTGGCGAGAAGGTCGACTTCGCCGGTGACTACTACCAGATCGAGGGATTCCGTCTCGGAGTCCGCCTGGGTGAGCGCCGTCCCGAAATCGTGTTGGGGGCGTTGGGGCCCAAGATGCTCGCCCTCGCCGGCGAGGTCGCGGACGGCGTGCTGTTGAACTACCTGCCCGCCTCGCATGTCGGATGGTCGCTGGACCAGGTGCACGCAGGGGCCGCCGAGGCGGGTCGCGCGGCCGACGAGGTGACGGCGTACGCGTATGTGCACGCGGGCGTGTGTGACCGTGAAGCGGCCGTCGACAAGGCCCGCAAGGACCTGTTCTCGTACGCGGTCGTCGATTCGTACGCGGAGAACTTCACTCGGGCGGGTTATGGCGATGCGGTGGCCGCCGTCCGGGAGGCCCACGCGGCGAAGGACCGGGCGGCCGCGCTGGCCGCGGTGTCCGACGAGATGGTGGACGGCATCGATGTGCTGGGCGACGCGGACACCGTCGCCGGGGCGGTCCGTGCGTACGTCGACGCGGGGGTCGATCATCCGGTGCTCATGCCCCTGCCCTGGGGTCCGGACCGCCGTGCGGTCGTCGCCGACACGATGGCCGCGGCGATCTCGGCCCTGTGACGCCGTCGTAGGCTGACTGCGGTGGCGAAGGTCTCCAAGAAGGCACCAACCGACATCCGGGCCTTCCGGGCCGCGGTCGATGCCCTCGCACGAGTCGGACTGGAGGAGCATCAGACCATCCGGTTCCGGCGCGAGGCCGGTGGTCGTTGGATCGAAGGGACGGCGATGGCCCTCGATGCGGACGGGTCACTGGGCCTGTGCGACAAGCGGGGACGCCGCCGGTCGATCCCGATCGACCACGTCGAGGTCGCGTCCCGTGGACCCCGCGGCGGTCGGGTGTGGGTGCCCCTGGCCGAGGTCGCCGCCGCGACCGAACAGCTCGGGCTGTTCTGACCGATCGGCACCGAGGCGAGTGTCCGAGCATCGCCGACCCGACCCGGCCACCCTCGCCGCATACGACGCCGGCGCCGCCACCTACGCGACGCATCGGCGCCCGGAAGATCCGGCTCGGGCACAGACGTTCGCCGCCGCTCTCGGGCACGGTCGCCGGTTGGATCTGGGCTGCGGACCCGGACTCTGGTTCGAGCATCTGGACCGGCCACTCGTCGGCGCGGACGCGTCGACGCCGATGTTGCGCGCGGCCCGAGCGACGGACGCCACCGTGCCACTGGTGCAGACCGCCATCGAGGCGCTGCCATTCACTCGTGGCGCCTTCGCCGGGGTCTGGGCGAACAAGTGCCTCCAACACATCCGCGCCCCCGATCTGGCGATGGTCCTGGCCGACCTCCACCGGGTCGTCAGCGTCGACGGTCGCCTCGCCGTCGAGGTGTTCACCGGCACCGGCACGTTCCGCAGTGATGACGACCTGCCGGGCCGCCGGTTCACGTTGTGGGCTCCCGACGACTTCGCCGCTGTGCTCGTCGGAGCGGGCTTCGGGATCGACGACGTCGACACCATCGACGGTGACCCGGGCCGGCTGCGCGTGACCGCGACCCGTCTTCGCACCCTGGCCGACACGGTCGCGCCGGACCTGCGCCTGTTGGTGTGCGGGTTGAACCCGAGCCTCACCGCAGCCGACGCGGGTGTCGGCTTCGCCGGACCGTCCAACCGTTTCTGGCGCGCACTGCAGCGCGCCGGGCTGAGCACCGCCGACCGTGACGCCCGGACCCTGTTGATCCGTGACCGGATCGGCATGACCGATCTGGTCAAACGCGCGACCGGCGCCGCGAAGGAACTGCGGCCGGGCGAGTACCGGGCGGGTCTCGATCGACTCGGACGGGTCGTGGACCGTTACCTGCCCGCAGCGGTGTGCCTGGTGGGACTGACCGGATGGCGCGTCGCCGTCGATCCGAAGGCGACGCCGGGCTGGCAACCCGACTCACCACTGGCCGTGCCGACCTATGTCATGCCCTCGACCTCGGGTCGCAACGCGCGCCACACCTTGGCCGACCTCGCCGACCACCTCGCCCGTGCCGCGACCCCGCCGTGACCGCTCCCACCCTGGCCGC
>JBDZUV010000018.1:29699-33865 GCA_040255345.1 Actinomycetota bacterium
CCACCCTGGCCGCTCCCGCCGTGACCGCTCCCACCCTGGCTGCTTCCACCCTGGCCGCTCCCGCCGTGACCGCTCCCACCCTGGCCGCTTCCACCCTGGCCGCTCCCGCCGTGACCGCTCCCACCCTGGCCGCTCCCCCGGCGGAAGCGCCCCGGCGCGAAACTCGCCGATGTGCAGGTCGACTCGGACCGGACCTACCACTTCGCGCTCCCGGCCGCCGAGGTGTGGCGCACGCTGACGCGTACCGACGAGTACCGGACCTGGTGGCCGTGGCTCCGTCGTTTCGACCCGGGACCACTCACGGCGGGAGCGCGCTTCACCTGCGAGGTGCGACCGCCGCTGCCCTACCGGGTCGCATTCGTGCTGGTGATCGACGACGTGCGCGCCCCTTCGGTGGTGACCGCGCGGGTGGAGGGAGGCCTGCGCGGCGCCGCCCGGTTGGCGGTCACCCCCGCGCCCGGGGGTTGCGCACTGCACCTGACCGCCTCGCTCACCCCGACGGACCGTCTGTTGAGAACCGTGGCGCGCGTGGCTCCGTCGGTCGCCCGCTTCGGCCACGACTGGATCCTCGACACCGGCTTCCGCCAGTTCTCGGCCGCGCTCGGGCAGCCGTCGCCCGGCCCATGACGCGATCCGCGGCGATCCCGACGGGGCGCCGCCGGTGCGTCAAGCGGTCGGGGCGATCTCGCGCATGGCCTGACGGACGTCGTAGCCGCCGGGGATGAACGCCACCGCAGGGCAGGTCACCCCGTTGTCGACGTACCGCTGGATGTGTGCTCGGCACTCCTCGGGTGTGCCGTGGATGATGAGCTGATCGATCAGCTCGTCGGGGATCGCCTCGAGCGCACCCTTGCGGTCACCGTCGTCCCAGCGCTGCCACATGGCGGCCAGCATGTCGCCGCGACCCAACCATTCGTGGAACTTCGCGTACACCGGCACGGTCAGGTACGCCGCGATCGCGAACCTGGCGACGTTGCGGACGGTGTCGACGTCGGTGGTCGGCATGACGAAGATCCGCGCCACGATCTGCTTGCCGTCACCCTGCTCGTGCACATGGGGGACGACCTTGGCCACGTCGTCCGCCGACAACCAGTTGATGATCGCCCCGTCGCCTTCGCGACCCGCCAGTCGCAACATGCCCGGACGCAGCGCGGCGATCAGGATCTCGGGCTGGACCTCGGGGGTGAATCCGAGTTTGAAGCCCTTCACCGAGAAGGTCTCGTAGTCCTCGCGCACCTTCTCGCCGGTCAATGCGACCCGCAGGAAGCGCACCGTGTCGCGCACCTTCTTGTAGGGCTCCTCGAAGGCGATGTCGTTCCAGCGTTCCACGATCGGTTGCGACGACGTGCCGATCCCGAACACGAACCGGCCCGGTGCCGCGTCGGCCATGGTGCCCACACACTGGGCGAGCGTGGACGGCCCCCGGGTGAACGCCGGGACGATCGCAGAGCCCAGGCGCAGCGACGGCGCCCACACCGACGCCAACGCCAGCGGAGCGAACCCGTCGGCTCCGTTGGCCTCCGACGACCACACGTCGGTGTAGCCCAACTCGGCCAGCTCGGCGATCCAGTCGGCCTGGGAGTGCAGCGGGACCCCGTCGAAGGGGATGGTCATGCCGAGTCGGCTCATCGGGTCAGTCCTTGCTGTGAGAGGCGTGTTCCGCCGCGTGGTCTTCGGTCGCGTGGTCTTCGGGCGCGTGATCATCGTTCGAAGGGTCCCAGTGTCGCACGATCGTCGACTGGCTCGCGGTCGCCAGCAGCGACCCGTCCTCGGCCCAGAGGAATACGGTGCCCGTCCCGAAGCCGTCGGCGACCGCGTCGATGCGCACGTCGAGCAGCACCCACTCGGTCGGCACCAGGCGCACGATGCGCAACGTGTTGTCGAGGCTGTTGCCTCCGCCCATCACCCCGAGCGCCTGGGAGATCCCGAATGGCACGTGGTCACCGAGAATCGCGAGCGCCCCGGCCGACATCTCGGACAGGTCCGGGATGCGCCCCCACAGCGCCGAGCGACCGTCGTCGCTGGGGACGCCGTTCAGCGCGTCCCAGCTGCGGGCGTCGGCCGCGCGCAGGTCGATGCGACTGAACAGCGACGTCTGATCGACGAAGCGGTGCTCACGGGGCGGGCACGCATCGGGTCGGGGCACCTCCGGCATGGTCGGCCAGGTGCCGGTCTCGTCGCTCGGGCGGGTCCCCAGGGCGGCGTTCACGGTCACGATCTCGCGGTCACCGACGTGCCCCACCGCGCGCGCCTGGGTGATCCGGTGGCCTGCGGTCGCGATCGTGACGTCGATGTCCATGATCTCGGGTGGATGCGCATACGACAGGTACTGGCCGGTCGCCCACACCGCCGGTCGCCCGCTGGTCCGTTCCATCGCCTCGATCGCCGCGCCCAGGGCGCAGCCGCCGAACAGGAACGGATAGCCCGTGGAGATGCCCGGCACGACCGGCAGGTACCACCGGTGCGGATTGTGGGTCGATTCGAGGCCGAGAAAAGCGACGGTGTCCATTGCGTGGCCAACCCTAGGAGACCGAGATTCCGGGGCGACAAGCGACCACTGCGGCGGCGCCGGCGCCCGAGGTGGCCTCGCTGGTGCCGGGTCAGGGAACGTTCGCGACCTTCATGGCGAGTCAGAATGATCGCTCGCAAGGTCGCAGGGCGAAGGCGCACACGCGATGCGACGAGGACGGGGACGCAGTGAGGGCGCCCGGCCTGAACCCGCCGAACGTCTGTGGTCACAGCACTAGCCTCCGTGCATGACGACGACTCCCTGGCAGGGCGATGCGATCGGGCTGGTCGAGGCGTTCCGGAGCGGTGAGCGATCTCCGCTCGAGGAACTCGACGCGTCGATCGGGGCGATCGGAGCGAGTGACCTGAACGCGTTCGCCCATCTGGACCCCGAACGGGCGCGTGCCGCCGCGGCCGACGCAGACGTGTCCCTTCCCTTCGGCGGGGTGCCGCTCGGTGTCAAGGAACTCGAACCGGTCGAAGGATGGCCCCACACCGAAGCATCGTTGGTGTTCGCGGACCGCGTCGCCACGGACACCTCCACCCAGATGCAGCGCATCCTCGCCGCCGGGGCCGTGCCGGTGGGCCAGACCACGGCGAGTGAGTTCGGTGGGTTGAACGTGTCGGTCACCAAGTTGCACGGGGTCACCCACAACCCATGGCAGCACGGCCGTACCGCGGGCGGCTCTTCGGGCGGGAGCTCGGCCGCGGTCGCCGGCGGGTTGGTGCCCATCGCCTCGGGCGGTGATGGTGGCGGGTCGATCCGCATTCCGGCCGGCTTCAACGGCCTGGTCGGCATGAAGGGCACCGCGGGGCGCATCCCCCGTGGCCCGCGCACCACGATCGCACCGATGACGGTCGTCGTGGGCTGTGTCGCCCGCTCGGTGCGTGACGTCGCCCGCTGGTACGACGTGGCGAACGGGCACGATGCGCGTGACCCCTACTCGCTGCCCCGGGTCGAGGGCTGGGAGCGAGACCTGGGCACCCGCGACCTGGCGGGTCTGAAGGTCGCGGTCGCCCCCGACCTCGGGGTGGCGACCGTGCGCGACGAGGTCGCCGCGTTGGTCACCGAGGCCGGTGAGGCGTTGGCCGGTTTCGCCGGTCTGCGCATCGTCGACGAAGCGGTCCGACTGCCCACCCTCGACACCGACTGGGCCGTGGGCAATCTGGCATCGCTCCGACACGAACTGGGCGACCGCTGGCCCGAATGTGCCGGCGAGCTCACCAAGGAGCTCGCCTTCGGGGTCCAGTTCGCGGACGACTATCTGACGCTGGCGATCGCCGGGCGGGCCGAAGCGGCGCGCACCGAGGCGAACGAGATCATGGCCGACGTGTTCGACCGGGTGGATCTGGTGATCTGCGCGACCAACCCGGATGTCGCCTTTCCCGCGGAGGTGGGGGCCAACACCCGGGTCGCGGGCCGCAAGGTGGGCCTGGGCAACAACGGGGCACTCACGATTCCGGCGAACGTCGTCGGCAATCCGGCGATCTCGATTCCCGCCGGCGTGGTCGACGACCTACCGGTCGGCCTCCAGGTCATCGCGCCGCACCATCACGACGCGGTGTTGTTGGACCTGGCGCTGGCCATGGAGCGCGAGCGGCCCTGGCCGCTGGTCTCCCCCCACGCCCCCTGCTGAACTCACCCGACCTCAACCCAC
>JBDZUV010000158.1:0-6225 GCA_040255345.1 Actinomycetota bacterium
CGACCGCTCACCACAATTCGGGCAGCGCTTCCCGGGCGAGACAGCCAACCACCGCTTCGGCCGCTTCCGGGTCCTGATCTTCATTGCGGTCTCGTTCCCCTCGCTCAGGTGCGGTTCGGCGTCGACGATAGGCGTGGCGTGTGACATTTTCACCGATTGCGTGCCGAGTGGGGGTGCAGACGAGCTATTCGGATGCTCCGGGTCGCGCCGGCCGGCTGGGCCGGGGACGTCGCGATATTCGCCCTGCATGTTCAGGCGGCCTTTGACTAGCAAAGTGCGTGCTTCAGTCGTAGCGGGCGTGCCCGCGGTCGCGTACCGGGCGCGGCGCCGAGTTCTTCCGCGCCTGCTGGCGCGATCATCCGAAAGTCTTCACGAGGGTCGGTAGACGTCTCGGCGATGACCAATCCGCACCACGAAGACCAGATCTTCTGCGACGCCGATTCGATACATGACCCGGTACTGGCCCCGCCTGGCGCTGTGGTAGCCCTCGAGTTCCCCGGTGAGCCGCTTTTCGACCCGCTGCGGATTCGTGCTCAACGGACCGAAACAGAACTCGATCGCCGCGGCCGCAGAGGGCTCGGGTAGCCGGCCGAGTGCTCGACGCGCACTCGCGGTGAACCGAACCCCATAGCCCCCTCCTATCGAGGTCACTCGTCGGCTGAAGACGAAGCTCGGCGAGCAGCCAGATCCGCACGGATGGTCGCATCGTCGAACGTTTCGCCAAGCCTCGTATGCGCCATCGATCGCGTCGATCGCGTCGATCGCTTCGGTCGTGCCCGAGCCTGACGCCTCGATGTCGATGAACACCTCGGCGAGGGTCTCGTTCAGGTTCTTGTCGGGATCGGCGTCGGGCGGAAGCGGCCGCGTCACAAGTGTGCCGGTCACCGGGTGTCGGGAAGGCCCGTTTGTCCACGTTGTAGCGACAATCGATGGGCGCGGGTCTGATTGTCGCTACAACGTGGACAAATCTGGTCCCAAAGTCGACCCGGCGTGCCCGCGGGCACGCAGTTGGGCGACCCGTTTCATGATTCGGTGGCGAGTTGGCCGGGGCATGGTGCCCGGCCCATAGGTCGCTCGACCGAGTCGGACCGCTCGACCATGTTCGATCTCCCATCGCAAGGCATCCGAGATCGTCTTCGATGGTCGTCCGGTCAATGCAAAGCCCTCTTGGTCGACTGCAGATGCGAGCTCTGCGACCGTGCACGGTCCGCGCTCGGTGAGAAGCACCGTCAGGAGATAGCGGAGGAGCAGACCCGAAAGCAGCGGGTGGTCGGTGGCGGTGTCCATCGCCCCAGCATGCGCCGAGCCTGTGACACTGCGCTCGCCGAGCGCGGATGGGGCCCCGTGCCCGCGGGCACGCCGGGACCCCTCAGGTGCGGAGCCAGGCGGGCTCGCCTGCCGCGCCGGGGGAGAAGGGGTGGGCTGACTCAAAGGTGGCCGGTTCGGGGTCTGCGAACTCGCCGAGGAACTGCGGTTCGGGTTGCAGCTCGATGCCGGTCTCGGCCTCGACGCGGCCACGGATCAGCCACGACAACTGCCAGATGTCGTCCGCGGTCGCGCCGTCGCGCGCCACGATCGCCAGCACGTGATGATCCGAGAGCTGCACCGTGCCCCACGAGTCGCCGGGGCGGAAGCCCGCCGCGCGCAACAGCAACGCCGCGGGGATTCGTCGTACCTGTGCGCCCGGGTCGGCTGCCCGGCGGCCTTCGAGATACTGGACGTCCAAGCCGTCACGGGCGAAGCGGTCGATCAGCTCATCGGCCGCGCCCGCGGGCACCTCGGGGTTCACGAAGAACGAGCCCGCACTGCGACTCATCGGGTCGGCGGGGTCGATCACCATCGACTTCGCCCGCCGCACCGCGAGTGTCGCTTCGCGTCGGGTCGCCACGTCGGTCGGGTCGCCGCCGTTCGCATCGAACCACCGGACCAGATCGCCATAGGTCGACGCCGCGGGCGGCGAGGCGGCTGCCACGGGCAGACGAAAGCGCACGTGCGTGATGCCGGCCCGGCCGGCCCAGTCGCCGTCTTTGAAGCGGCTCGCACGAAACCCGAACCCGCACGCCTCGGGGGGCACCTCGCCGGTCTGGCCCGAGTCGCGGTCGTACACCCCCACCGCGGTGATCACGTCGCACACCTGTTGGCCGTACGCCGCCACGTTCTGCACCGGCGCGGCGCCCACCGTGCCGGGGATGCCGCTCAACAACTCCACCCCGGTCGCGCCCGCCTCGACGGTCGCGGTCACGAAGTCGTCCCACGCGACGCCGGCGTCGACGGTCCACTCGATCGCCTCGTCGCCGATCAGGCGCTTGCCGATCGACCCGCCGAGGATCTGCACCACCGTGCCTGGCAGGCCGGCGTCGGCGATCACCACGTTCGACCCGCCGCCCAACAGCCACAGCGGCTCGCCGCGCAGGTCGGCCACCGCGAACGCCGACACGATCTCCTCACGTCGGCGGATTGCGAAGAACCGATGCGCGGGCCCACCCACGCCCAGCGTGGTCAACGGCGCCAGGTCGCTCACCCGTCGACGTCCGGGATCTCGTCACCCGCACCAGCCGTCGTGCCACCGGAAGCCTGCGCGATGTGCACCCGCGTCCCGGCCTCCGCAGCGTTCGGTGGGTCGCCCTCGCCCGCCCAGTGGCAGCGCAGCTCGTGGCCCCGCGACGTCAGACACCTGCCGGTGGTCAGATCCCACTGCCAGCCGTGCATCCGACAGGTGAGCGTCGTGCCCTCCACCACCCCGAAATGCGCGAGCTCGGCCTTGAGGTGCGGGCACCGCGCCTGCATCGCCCAACCGTCGAGCACCGTGGAGGAATCATCGTCTCGCCGCTCGGCGAACCAGCCCTCGGCGTACTCGAGTCGCTCGTCGATCAGACACTTGAAGAACGTGTACAGGTACTCGTTGTAGGTGCCGGCCCGGTGCGCGTCGAACCGCATCGACAGAAACAGCGTGTTCACCCAGTCGATCTCGTGGTCCGCGATCAGCCGCTCGATGAGCACCCGCCGCACACCGAAGCGGTAGCGGCACCGTTCGCCCTCGGTGGTCCGGCGCACCACCCGGGCCGGAAAGTCGATCACCACCGACTCGTCGTCTCCGCGGCCGTCGCCGGCCGCCGCGTGCGGGTCGCCGGTGATCCGCAGTTCGACGGGGTAGCCGATGCCGTCGGCGAAGTGCACCGACAGCGCGAGCAACGGCTCGAACCAGGCCCGCAGCTCGGCGAAGATGTCGACGTCCGGCGCCGCCCACGCCGCCTTCTCCGCCGCGATCCGTGACGCCTGGCGGGCCTGGTACGCCTTCAGGTACGTGGCCTTGTCGGCGAAGATCGCGTCGAGTTCGGCGTCGGCGATCGGATGGGTCACCACACACGCCGAGCGGGTCGAAGCGCTGCCCGCGGGCACGTGGGTGACCGTAGCGGTGCTGCCCGGAATCAACAGCCGGGCGTTGTCGTGGCCGTGCTCGGCCAGGTAGTCGATGAACACCGTGGCGTCGGGGAACACGTTCGCCGGGTCGTTGCCCACATCGTTGTGCGCGAACAACTCGTCGTCGAGAAAACACGGCGGCCCCGCGCTCGGAAACACGAACGACGCCCCCAGATCGACCGCGTAGCGCATCGCCCGTGCCAGCCCGTTGCTGCGCTTCTCGACCCCGGCCTTGGTCTTGGTCTTGTCGGGCAGGTCATAGACCATCGGGTACCAGATCGCCCCGGAGAACTGCAGCAGGTGCGCGTCATAGCCCGCATCACCGGCGAACGCGTGCAACGCGTCGTACCCCAGCGGGCGGGCGTCGTTCTGGTTCAACACGATTGCCGTGCCATCGTCGACCGCCAGCGCCGAGTCACCCAGCGGGCCGTCGTTGGGTGAGGTCAACGCCGAGATCTGCACCCGCATGCCGTCGAGCTCGACCGGGGTGTTGTCGGGGATCGGCAGGAAGTTGGTGAACCCGAGCTCGCGCAAGGCGTCTTCGAGATCGTCGACCGGAAAGTCGGGCAACAGCACCGTCGCCGACTTGGCGACATGCCGGGCCAGGTTCTCGGCGTCGAAATGGTCATGGTGCAGATGCGACACGTACAGGTAGTCGCACGCACCGAGCGCCGCCCAGTCGAGTCCGGAATTGTCGGGAAACACGAACCACGACGCGTAATAGGCCGGGTACAGCCACGGGTCGCACAGGATCGTGCCCCCGGCCGTGTCGAGGAGCAGCCCGGCATGGCCGGTCGAGGTGATCTTCATGCTGGGGTGAACTTCATACTGAGTTGGCCTTCATGCCGGTGCGGGTCGCCTCGCAGGCTCGTGTCGAATCGGTCCAGTTTGGCGCACCCACCCCCGAGCGCCGCCACACGCGAGGTCGCCCACTACCGTGATCACCCATGTTGGCCCTGTTCGACACCGCATCTGGCAAGGTCGTGCCCTTCACCGCCCGCAACCCCGGGCAGGTGTCGATGTACGTGTGCGGACCCACCGTCTACGGGCCTCCGCACCTCGGTCACGGCCGTTTCGCGCTCGTGTTCGACGTGCTGCGCCGCTATCTCGCCTACGCGGGCAACGAGGTCACCCATGTGTCGAACATCACCGACATCGACGACAACATCATCAGACGCGCCGAGGAACTCGGGGTGACCCCGACCGAGGTCGCCGACACCAACGAGGCGATCTGGTGGGAGGCGATGGACGCCATCGGCGTGCAACGCCCCACCCATGACCCGCACGCCACCGACTACGTGGACCACATGGTCGAACTCGTCGCACGGCTGGTCGACGCGGGCCACGCGTATGTCGCCGGTGACGGCGTGTACTTCCGGGCGGGCACGGTCGAGGACTACGGGCTGCTGGCCCGCCAGTCGATCGACAGCCTGCGCGCCGGGGCCCGCGTGGAAGGACCCGACGACAAGGAATCGCCGATCGACTTCGCCCTGTGGAAGTTCGCCAAACCCGGCGAACCGGCGTGGCCCTCACCCTGGGGGGCGGGCCGTCCGGGTTGGCACACCGAATGTGTGGTCATGGCGCTCGACCTGCTCGGCGAAGGTTTCGACATCCACGGCGGGGGACTCGACCTCGCCTTCCCCCATCACGAGAACGAACGGGCCCAGGCCGTCGCCGACGGCAGCGACTTCGCCCAGTTCTGGGTGCACAACGGCTTCGTCGAAGTGGACGGCACCAAGATGTCGAAGTCGCTCGGCAACTTCACCAACCTCGTCGAGCTGGTCGAAACCCACGACGCCCGCGCCTTCAGACTGTTGGTGCTGCGCTCGCACTACCGCTCACCGATCGACGTGAACGCCGACTCGATCACCGACGCCGAGGCGGCGCTCGACCGCCTCGATGGGTTCGCCCGACGCGTGCGCGACGCCGATCTCGACCCGGCGCTGCCCGACACCGCGGTGATGGAACGCTTCGTCGCCGCGATGGACGACGACCTCGACACCCCGGCGGCGACCGCGGTGCTCTTCGATGCCGTCCGCCACGCCAACGCCGCGCTCGACGCCGGCGACACCGCCACCGCAGCGGGCCTGGCCACGGCCGTCGACCAGATCACGAGCGCGTTCGGGTTGGTGCTGCACACCGACGACGACCGCGGCGAGGTTCCCGCGGAGATCGTCGATCTGGCCGCCCGGCGCGACGCCGCTCGAGCTGCGAAGGATTTCGTGCGCGCGGACGAACTGCGCGACCAGATCGCCGCCGCCGGCTGGCAGGTGACCGACACGCCGAACGGGCCGGATCTGACCCGCAACTGATCGTCGGGCCGGCCGCCGCAGCGGGGTCGGTCGCCGGTTCGCGGGCCGATGTGGGTATGGTGGGTGTGCGGGCCGCACGCCATTCATTTTGGCGCGCCCCGAGTTCTGTCTCCGACCGTGAGGAAGCCGCTGCCGGTCCGATCGAGCATCATCGGACCACGCAACGACCACCCTGCCTATGCCCATCGTCGCCAACGGGATCTCCAAGATCTTCGGCCCCGATCCACGAAAGGCCTTGAGCTGGATCGAGGGGCAAAGGGCGACCGGTGTGCCGTTCTCGGCACGAGACACCTTGCGGGACCGCGGCTACACCCTGGCGGTGAACGACGCGACCTTCACGATCGAAGACGGTGAATTCTTCGTCATCATGGGCCTGTCGGGCTCGGGCAAGTCGACGCTCGTGCGCACCCTGAACCGGCTGCACGACGCCACCGGCGGCACGGTCGAGGTCAACGGCGTCGACGTCGGCTCGTTGAGTTCCAAGGAACTGCGC
>JBDZUV010000019.1:0-2039 GCA_040255345.1 Actinomycetota bacterium
CTGGTCGCGGCCCATCGACCGGCGGGGTCGACGAGCATGCCCGACCCGCCTCAGGCCCCGGTCCGACCCGAAATGCGGAGGCAAGAGGTGGACATGCGACCTCTTCTCCTCCAAATTTCGGCCAGGTTGGCAGGAGCGGCGTGGCCGACGGGTGTGGCCGGCCTCGGTCAGATCGCGTAGCGCAACGCCAGGTAGGTCACCGCGGCCACTGCACCCGCCGCCGGCAGGGTCAGCACCCAGGCCATCACGATGTTGCCGGCGATCTTCCAGCGCACCGCCGTGCGGCGCTTGGTCGCGCCGGCCCCCATGATCGCCGAGGTGACCACGTGCGTGGTCGACACCGGCGCGTGAAACCAGAACGCCGTCGTGTACAGCACCGCCGAGGCGGTGGTCTCAGCGGCGAACCCGCGCGCCGGGTCGAGTTCGATGACCCGACGCCCCAGGGTGCGCATGATCCGCCAGCCCCCCGACCAGGTGCCGAGACTGATCGCCGCAGCGGCCGAGAACTTGACCCAGAAGGGCACGCCGTAGCCGGTGTGATGCCCGGTCGCGATCAGCGCCATGACGATGACGCCCATCGTCTTCTGCGCGTCCTGGACGCCGTGGGCGAGCGCCATCGCCCCGGCGGACACCACCTGGGCATGACGGAACCGCCGATTGACCCGGTGGGCATTGCTGTTTCTGAACGCCCACAGGATGCCGAGCATCACCAGATAGGCGAGTCCCAGCCCGACGATCGGAGAGAAGATCATCGGAATGACGACCTTCTCGAACACCCCGGCCCATTCCACGGTCGCGGCCGCAGCCACGCCCGCACCGACCAGGCCGCCGACCATGGCGTGGGTCGACGACGAAGGCAACCCGAACCACCACGTGATCAGATTCCAGGTGATCGCCCCGACGAGGGCCGAGAACACCAGAATCAACCCGCTGGATTCGCTGACGGTGCCGATCTCGACGATGCCCTTACCGACCGTCTCGGCGACCCCTTCGGCGATGAACGCCCCGACCAGGTTCAGGATCGCCGCCATCGCCAACGCCGTGCGTGGCTTGAGCGCCCTGGTGCCGACGGCGGTGGCGATCGCGTTCGCCGCGTCGTGGAATCCGTTCGTGTAGTCGAACGCGAGCGCGATGACGACGATGGCTGCGAGGCCTGCGATCTCCATGGCTCAGTGGCTCATCGTGGTGCGGTGAGGCCCCGGTGTGCTGGCAGGTCGACCGGGTGGTCCGCACGGGGGCGTGTCACGAGAGGTCAGGATTCCTTGATCGCGATCGCTTCGATGGTCTTGGCGATGCGTTCGAAGGCGTTGATCGCATCTTCGAGGTCGTCGGTGACCTCCTTGAGTTTGAGCACCTCCAACGCCTTGTACTTGCCCGAGAACAACTTGGCGAGCATCCGGCGGTGGATGTGGTCCGCGTCCGACTCCTTGTCCTTCACCGCTTCCCAGTACTCCGACATCGACGCCATCTTGCGGAGCCCGGGCATCGCCTCGGACGTCATGGCGGCGAGTTCCGCGATGATCTCGACCTGCTGGCGGATGCCCTTGGGCAACTCGGCCAGCTCGTAGAGCACGACGTGGTCGGAACCGGCATCGACGAGATCGGCGACATCGTCGAGTGAGACGGCGAGCGAGTAGATGTCCTCGTGATCGAACGGCGTCATGAAGCTGGTGTTGAGCCTCGTGGTGATCTCGTGGGTGATCGCGTCGCCGACGTGTTCGCAGTCGTTGATCGCCTTGGCGAGTTCGCCCCGTCGATCGATGTCGTGCACGAACACCCGGAGCAGTTGGGCTGCGGTGTCGATGTTCGCTGCCGCCTTCGTGAACAACTCGAAGAAGGTGTCGTCCCGTGGTGAGAGCCGCACAGGCGTCGACTGTATACCGAGTGATGGGCGTGACCGATACTCGACCGAACCGGTTGCGGGTGACCGGTCACCAGGTTCGTCGGATGGGGTCCGGGCAGGTCCGTTCCGGGTCGATCGGTCGGGCCTACGGGGCGGTCGTGCCCAGCGCGACCTGGACCGACACGGTGACCGCCGC
>JBDZUV010000019.1:2139-33731 GCA_040255345.1 Actinomycetota bacterium
CGCGGTACCGAGGGGTCGCCTCCGCCGCGGCGGCGGCGCCCGACCGTCTGGTCAGAAGTAGACGATCTTCTCTGCTGCGGCCTCGGCCGCGTCGAGGTCGTCGGTGTAGGCCCCGGTGGACAGGTACTTCCAACCGGCGTCGGCGATGATGAACACGATCACGCCCTCATCGATCCGGCTCGCGACCTTGGCCGCACCGGCCATCGCCGCGCCGCCGGAGATCCCGGCGAAGATCCCCTGCTCGGCGACGAGTCTGCGGACCCATTCCAGCGATTCACGGGGACGCACGATCGACTTGCCGTCCAGCAATTCGAGGCCGCCCCATTTCTCGAACACCGGTGGGATGTAGCCGTCGTCCAAGCTCCGCAGGCCCTCGACCAGTTCACCCGAGGGTGGCTCGACCGCGAAGATCTTCACCTCGGGCCGCTGTTCCTTCAGGTAGGTGCCGACCCCCATGAGGGTGCCGGACGTGCCCAACCCGGCGACGAAGTGGGTGATGTCGGGAACGTCGCGGAGGATCTCCGGCCCGGTGGTCGCGAAATGCGCCCGGGGGTTCGCCTCGTTGCCGTACTGGTACAGAAAAGCCCAGCTCGGGTGCTCGTCGGCCAGAGCCTGTGCCTTGCGGACCGCGCCGTTCGAGCCCTCACCACCCGGCGACAGGATCACCTCCGCGCCGAAGACCTCGAGCAGTTGGCGTCGTTCGATCGACACGTTCTCGGGCAGCACGATCTTCAGGTCGTAGCCGCGCATCTGGGCGATCATCGCCAGCGCGATGCCGGTGTTGCCCGATGACGGTTCGATGATCGTCTGGCCGGGTCGCAGCGTGCCGTCGGCTTCGGCCTCGTCGATCATGGCCTTCGCGATGCGGTCCTTGACCGACCCGGCGGGATTCTGACCTTCGAGTTTGGCGAGTATCCGCACACGCGGGTTCGGGCTGAGCGCGGAGACATCGACCATCGGGGTGTTGCCGATCAGATCGAGGACCGAGTCGTGAACGGTCACGGGTTTCTCCCACGGAGCGAATACCTGAGTAATACGATCGGAATTCTACTCGTTTGTCAAGGGTTCTGAAACAACTCGACGACTTCCTCGACGACCTCGCGGCCGTCGAGCAGGTAGCTCCGCAGCACCGGTACCTCGTCACGCAGCGACACGATGACGTACTTCCAGCCCTCGAGGAACGGATTGTCGGCCCGGTCGATGTCGGTCGGCGACGGGTAGGCGTCGGTGTGCGTGTGGGAATGCATCACGCCCACGATCTCGAGACCGCGTGGTCCGAAGACGGCCTCGGCGTCGGCGAAGCCCGACGGACCGACCGCGTAGGTCTTCGCCGATGCGTCGATGTTGTGCGCGGGACTGAAGGCGTCGATCCGCCCCGAACCGGGCACGCCCCCCAGCAGCCCGCAGGCCTCGAGGGGGTAGCCGGTGATCGCATGGGCGACCATGGTCCGGTACGCGTCGTCGGCGAGTTCGACCGGTGGGCCCTCCGCGAGGCGCACCTTCGGCACCGGTTCGTCGGCATTCGCCTGGGCATGCGCGTCGGCCACGTCGGGCACCCTACCCAGGTGGACCCCGCGACCCGTCCCCGCGTCGATGCCGGAACCGTCCCGGAGTGCGCGGGAGGGGAAGCGGTAGCGTGGTCGGTCCCATGTCCGCCAAGAACGCCAGACGATCTCCGGTGATCGCCACCAATCGCCAGGCCCGGCGCGACTACGAGGTCCTCGACGAGATCGAGGCGGGCATCGTGTTGCGGGGCAGCGAGGTCAAGTCACTCCGTGAAGCCAAGGTCACCCTGTCAGACGCCTATGCCCGCATCGTCGGCGGCGAACTCTGGCTGATCGGCCTGCACATCTCCCCCTACTCCCACGCCGCCGCGCACACGGGTCACATCGTCGACCGGGACCGCAAGCTGCTCGTCCACCGCCACCAACTCGACGAACTGTCGGCGCGCCTGGCCACCGAACATCTCACCCTCGTGCCGCTCGCATTGCGCTTCGTCGACGGTCGGGTCAAGGTCGACGTCGCATTGGCCCGTGGGCGCAAACAGCATGACAAACGCCAGTTGATCGCCAAGCGTGACGCCGACCGCGAAGCCCGACGGGCCATGGCCGCTGCGAACCGCCGTGCCGCACGCTGAGCAGCGCACCGAAGAAGTGCCGGCACCCCGGCTCTTCACGACGTTGGGCGGGATCCTCGCCCACTGGCGGGCCGATGACCCGGGCGCAACGGCACTGATCACCGAACAGCAGACCTTCACCGTGGCGGCGCTCGCCGACCTGGTCGATGCCCAGGCCCGGGCCGTGGCCGCCAGCACGCCGCCGGGCGCACGGGTCGGTGTCCACACGTCGAATTCGGCCGAGGCTCTCGCCCTGCTCTACGCGGTGCCGGCATCGGGCCGTACGCTCGTGCCACTCAACACGCGCCTGACCGACCATGAACGAGCCGATCAGCTCCTCCGGGCCGACGTGGCGCTGCTCCTCGGCGACCCGGTGGAAGGGTTTTCGGGCCCGACGCTGTCGCTTGCCGAACTCACCGGCGGTGCTCGCTCCTCGACAGACGGATTCCCGGCCGACACCCCAGACTCACCCCACGACCGGGTCGGCGTGGGCGGACGGTCGTCCGCCGAAAGAGCCGCGCCGCATCGACCGACAGAAGTCGATTCCGGTCAGACCGACACGGCCGGGTCGGCCGCCAGGCCTTCGGCCGCGGCGCCGTCGTCGAACGGACGAGCGGCGCGACGGCGATCTTCAGCCGACGACCCGAACGGGGTCGAGTGGTCCGACCCCGACGCGGTCGCGTGGATCATCTTCACCTCTGGTTCGACGGGCCGCCCCAAAGGGGTGCTCCTCACCCACTCGTCGTTGGCGGCGGCCGTGGCGACGACCGCAGCAGCGAGGCCGTTGGCCGACGACGAGGTCTACCTGTATCCGTTTCCGCTGTTCCACGTCGCGGCGTACAACGTGCTCCACGCGCATGCCCGCCGCCGCCCGGTGGTGCTCCCCGACCGGTTCGATGCCCACCGGATCATCGAGCTGTGCCACCGCCACGACGTGACGGCCATGTCGGTGGCGGCGACGATGCTGCGGATGCTGCTCGACGCGCTCGTCGAGCCGAGCTCGGCCGCACCACCCCCCTCGCTGCGCACCATCGCGTACGGCGCGGCGCCGATGCCCGAGGCACTGCTCCGTGAGGCGCACCAGGTGCTCGGCTGTGGGTTCGCGCAGGGGTACGGCTCGACGGAGCTGTCCGGCAATGCGGTGTTCCTCGACCCCGATGCCCACCGGCGCGGCCTCGCGGGTGAGGCCCGATTCATGGCCGCCGCGGGCTACGCGGGCCCGGGCGTGCGGTTGCGCATCGTCGACGACACGGGACGTGAGCGACCACCCGGCCGGCCCGGCGAGGTTCTCGTCGCCGCCGAGCAGGTGTGTGCGGGCTACCTCGACGATCCCGAGGCAACGGCCGAGACGATCCGCGATGGCTGGCTGCACACCGGCGACATCGGCACGCTCGACGATGACGGCTTGCTGCGCATCGTCGACCGGGCCAAGGACATCGTGGTCACCGGCGGCGAGAACGTCTCGTCCCGGGAAATCGAGGACGACCTGCGGTCCCATCCTCGTGTCGCCGACGTGGCGGTGATCGGCACACCCCACCCGCACTGGGGTGAGGCCGTCACCGCGGTCGTGGTCCTGCGCGTCGAGGCGGGCACCGACCCACGCCGCTCCGACGTCAGCGGTCTCCATCGCGCCGATGACGCCCTGGCCGAGGAGATCCGCGACCACGTCGGCGAACGGCTCGCCGGCTACAAGAAGCCCCGTCGGGTGTTCATCACCCACGCACTCCCCCACAACGCCAACGGCAAGGTCGACAAACCGGCGCTCCGAGCCGCGGTGGCCACACTGCCCGACCCGTGACGGGAGGGTGTCCCCACCGGAACTCGTCGCACCTACTCCCGAGCCCCCCGGAACTCGTCGCACCTACTCCCGAGACCGCGGAACTCGTCGCACTTACTCCCGGTATCCGGGCACAACTACGACAAGTTCCGGGATGGCAGGATCGATGGGGCTCGCCTGGGAGCGCCTCGGCCGTCGAATGGCCCGGGCCGACCGACGAACCGTAAACTTGACCGAGTGGTCAAGATCGATGCACCCCCGGGAAGTGGCGCTTCCGGACACTCCGATAGCCACGTCGATCCGGCTCAGGGTCCCGAAATCCACCAGAACCGGCCGACACCGGGCAGCGCCCGGTCGGCCTGGCAGCACCGCACCTTCCGGATGGTCTATCTCGGCGCGTTCACGTCGAGCATCGGCACCTGGATGCAGAACGTCGTGCTCGGCGCACTCGCCTACAACCTCACTCATTCGGCCGTGTTCGTCGGCATCATGGCCTTCGCCCAGCTCGGCCCGCTGCTGTTGTTCTCGACCTTGGGTGGCATGCTCGCCGACAGTTTCGACCGCAAGAAGCTGCTGATCGTCCTCACCGCCGAACAGGGCATCGGTTCGTTGGCGCTCGGGTTCCTGGCCTTTGCCGACTCGCCGTCGAAGGCCGCGCTGGTCGGCGTCGTCTTCCTGATCGGGGTCGGCAATGCGCTGTATGCGCCGGTGTTCTCGGCGATCCTGCCCGTGCTGGTTCCCCGACGCGACATCTCCGGTGCGATCTCGCTGAACTCGGTCCAGATGAACGCATCACGCGTGGTGGGCCCCGCGATCGGCAGCGTGCTGTATGCGAGCATCGGCGCCGCGTGGGTGTTCCAGCTCAACGCCCTGAGCTATCTGGCGGTGATCTTCGTCTTGCTCCGGGTCGCACTGCCCGAGCCTCCCGATGCGGGCGCCACCGGCTGGCGGCGCCTCGTCGGTGGCATCACCGTCGCCCGCTCCGACCGGGTCGTGGCCCAGTGTCTGATCGTGATCGCCACGTTCTCGCTGTTGTGTCTGCCCTTCATCACCCAGATGCCCTCCATCGCCGATCGCCACTTCGGCATCGACCCCAAGTCCACTGCCTACGGGCTGTTGTACGGGGCCTTCGGCGTGGGAGCGGTCGTCGGGGCGCTGTCGATCGGCACGGTGTTCGCCCAGGCCGACAAGGCCCGACTGACCCGCCGGGCGATGGTCGGCTTCGCCGTCCTGCTCATGATCTTCGGCATGTTGCGCGTCACCTGGATGGCATACGTCGCCGTACTGCTGGTCGGCACCTGCTACTTCGCGGTGATCACGTCGCTGTCGACGGTGCTCCAGGAGAAGATCGACGACGCCGACCGGGGCAAGGTCATGGCCTGGTGGATCATGGGATTCGGCGGGGTCGTTCCCATCGGTGGCCTCGCCGGAGGGTGGCTGATGGATGCGTCCTCGATCGAGCTGGTGCTCGGCGGGGGGGCGTTGGTGGCGGTCGCACTGGCCGCGGCCTTCGACCTGCGCCCGCCGGCCGATGAGCGCAACGAGCCGGCCGAACAGGATGCTCCGGACCTTGACGACCGTGACGGCCCAACCGGTCTGCCGCCTGCCACGCCCACCGGTGAAATCCCGGCGGTGACCGTGTAGCATCGAGAGTTCACCACACACGGGGCTGATCGGTTTCGACGTCGTGACCGGGACTCGTACGTGCGACCAGAGTTGCTCAGACTCTCTAAACGGGGCACCCAAAGAAGCGCCAAGGGCGACTTCGCTCTCGCCGCCTGATCTGATCAGGTGATCCGAGAGTCACAGCGACCAGCAATGGCACGCGGGGCCTGATCCTCACAGCCCGGCAACAGAAGTGGGGATTGGCGGCGGGAAAGACCGCTGACGGTGAGAAAGACCACTGACATCCCGGAAAGACGGGGCGGTGGGTGCAAACCCAACCGACCCGGCGGTGAGCCGGCCGTGAAGGCTCAGACTCGGGAATGGTCGTAGCACGGGCGATGATCGCTCGACGGACGAGGGTTCGATTCCCTCCAGCTCCACGAAATCCGCACCCACGAAGTCCGAAAGACGGTGCAGCCGAGCCGTTCGCAGGGAATCGGCGTGACAAGCGTCGGTTCCCGGCGGACGGCGCCCCGTTGACCCGCCCGCCGTCGAGGCGGTACCGTCAGCGGTTCGCAACACCGATCGACAGGGAGGGAGCAATGAGGACCTTGCGGAGGCACCGGAGGTTCGGCCTACTGGGAGTCATCGTCGCGGTCGGCGTCGCGACCTCGGCGTGCAATCCGGTCTTCGGCACGGCGGCCGGCCCCATCCAGCACGGCACCCTCTACTCCGACAGCGGCAGCCAGTACCGCTTCACCGGCGACGGTCAGACCGTGACCGCGTCCGCTCCCACTCCTTCTGATCCGAGCATCCGCGAGGCGTTCTGGCGGACCGACACGCCGTACTACGTGGACCAGCAGAGTTGCCTCACCTGGAACGACAACTCGTTGTCGCAGGGCGGCGAGCCGATCCAACCCGGGCTCGCGATGCGGATCGCCCCGAGTGGTGCGAACGGCGAGGGCGTCAAGGCGATCACGGTCACCGAGAACGTCATGTTCTACGGCGTGTGGATCTTCAACGTGCACGTGTGGGATTCGACGAACACCGCCGCCCCGTTCACCCTGGTCGGGCAGTTCGACCTGTCGGACCTCACCGTGATGTGGACCGACGACGCGAACGGTGAACCCCAGGCGTCGCTGGTGCCGCCACCCTGGCACGTGTGCGCACGCACGCAGGGAGACCAGTTCTCCTTCAAGTTGTGGACGGGAACGAACCCCGAACCGGCCTGGGACGACCCGACCCGGGTCTTCACGACCACCCTGCCCGACGGCTGGGTCTACCCCGGCTATTCCGGCGGGTACGTCGGCCACCTCCACCAGGACCAGTCGGCGACCTTCACCGGGTTCTCGTCAGTGCCGCTGTGCCTGGAACCGGACATGATCGAGACCGCGCACTGTCAGGCGTTGATCGACCGCTGAGGACCCCCGCCACGCCTGGTGCCCGGCCGGAGCACCCGGTCGTCGGGGCGGCTACGATGCGCCCTCTTATGGGCCTTCGACCCGCAACCGATCGACGGTCACATCGGGGTCGGCGCGGCGCGCTCCTGATCGTCGGCCTCACGCTGATGGCATCGTGCGCATCGGCGCCCGCGAGTTCACCGGTCCGGACGACGCCGAACGACGTCACGACCACCACACCCCGCGCGTCGACATCGGCACCACACCGGGGGGGTTCGCCCGAGTCGCCGGGGCCCCACAACGGACAAGGACGGCTCGCCGTGCCGGTCGAACCGGAGCAGCCACGCGTGCAGGTCAACCACGCCACGCTGACGACACAGAACTGGTCCACCTACGACTACGTGACCGGAGCACGCACGGTCACCGCTTCGATGCCACCCGGGGTGACCGACCCGAACATCCGTGAGGTCTTCTGGCGTGCGGACACCACGCCCGCCGTCGACGAACAGATCTGTGTCACCTGGAACGAGACATCCGAGACCGCCGCCGGAGAACCCATCCAACCCGGCCTGGCGATGCGCATCGCATCGGTGGGGGCACACAACGAAGGCATCAGGGCGGTCACGCTCACCGAGAACGTCGTCTACGCCGGCATCTGGTTGTTCAACGTGCACGTGTGGGACTCCCGTCGGATGGTGCCGATGACCCTGCTGCAGACCTTCGACGTGTCGCGGGTGGTCGGCCGGATCGCCAACGTCGACGGTCGCGCCGCCAACTTCATGGTCCAACCGCCCTGGCACCTGTGCGGGCGCACCGAGGGCAACACCTTCCGGTTCAAGGTCTGGACCCAGAAGAATCCCGAACCGAGCTGGAACGATCCCCACCAGGTCTTCAGCGTGCAGCTCCCGGCCGGATGGGAGTACGCGGGCTACTCGGGCGGCTACATCGGACACCTCCACCCGGGGCAGTCCGCCACGGCGACCGCAGAACTGCCGACACCGATCGAGTGACCTCGCCGGGCGACCGACGCCGTCGATCATCGCACGGGTCGTGGGGCGGCGGCCCGGTCAGTAGCCCGTGAAGATCTCCCGCAGTTCGTCCAGATCGGCGCTGCCACCGACCCCGTGCGGGGTGTGGTCGGCATCGAGGCGCCCGTACACGAGGCGGACGAACGCCTCGGCAGGCAGGTGCACTTCGTCGAGGTCGCGACCCGGGCGGGTCTCGGACTCGGTCTCGACGATGACCGCGTCGGGCCCGAGCTCGAGTCGCAGCGTGCGCGCCGGGTCGAAGGTGTGCACGGTCACCGTCCGCTCTTCGGGTATCGGCTTGCCGGTGAGGCCCACGACCCATTCGACCCCGTCCAGCACGTCCGCGACGACCTCGTCGAGCAGCGTCGCCGCCGGATCGAAGGCGACCCGGACGTCCCAGGAGTGCAGCGCGTGCTCGTCGAGGCGATGCTGCACCAACCTGGTGAAGGGAATGTCGTGATCCCCCATCGGGACCCGGAGCGTCCCGGCCTCGGCGGCACCGACGGCCTCGAGCGCGTCGACCAGTGCCCGGTCGACGCCGGCGAGGTCGTGCGCCTGCCCCGGTGGCGTCTTCGCGTTCCACTCGTTCCAGATCGCCGTCATGTAGTTCTCCGGCATCGGCACACCGTCGCGTGCGAACCCGAGCGCGCCGGTCATGATGACCGCACCCGATCCCAGATGCGACAGGGTGTCCGCGACCGTCCACTCGAGCGGATACGCACTTCGAGTGAGGTCGTCGTCCTCGAGCGCGGCGACCGTCTCGGCCAACGCGGTGACCGATGTAGCGAGTGCGTGCAGGCTGTTCGACATGAAGACCTCGACCGGAGTGGTTCGGATGTGTCGGCGACGCGGGCAGGTGGGCCCGCGGCACCGAGGCGGTGGATGTGCCCGGCGGCACGGCCACCACGACAGCGAGGTTCGCGCAGGTCGCCGCTCGAGTCGAGTCGAGATCCCGGTTGTCGGTCACGGGCGCGGCGGCATCGCACCGGGCGCGAGTCAGGCCGCGACACGAACACCCCCTACATTGAGACGCCATGGCCCGACCCGCCGTGACCCGTCGAGGATCGGGCAAGGTCGCGTTGTGGCCGATCCCGGTCAGTGATCTCGGCGGTGTCGCCCGGCACGTCCTGGACGTGGGATCCACTGGGCTGCCGGGTTGGGACCTGGTCGTGTTGTGTCCGCCGGGACCATTCGCCGACACGGCCACCGCGCGCGGACTCGACGTGCGGGCCGACGCGTTCGGTCGACCTGCGGGCGCGCTCCCGTCGTTGCGCACCCTGCGCCGCACGATCAGAGACCTGCGCCCGCAGGTGGTGCACTCGCACCTGGCGTTCGCCGATCTGATCGCCGCCGCGGTCGGTCCCGGTCGCGGCGGCACGCTGGTCACCACCGAACACGGCATCTCGACCGCCGACGCGGCACTGCACGAGTCCTCGACGATGTCGGGCGTGATGGCCCGGATCCACCGGCTCCGTCAACACCGGACCGACGGGCTGATCGCGGTTTCCGATGCCACCCTCGCGGCCGTCGAGGCCAAGTGGCGTCCGCCGGCAGCGCTGGCGACCACGGTCATCCGCAACGGGATCGACCGACCGGAGACCCGGTCGCCTCGGGCGTCCGGACTGCACGTCGGCGCGGTGGGGCGGCTCGCTCCCGAGAAGAACCTCGACATGTTGATCCGTGCGTTCGCCCTCGTCGTGGCCCGCCGACCCGACGCGCGCCTGACCATCGCCGGCGACGGCCCCCGCCGCGGGGCACTCGTCGATGCGGTCGCCGCTGCGGGACTCGTCGATGTGGTCGACTTTCCGGGTCACGTGGATTCGTCGAAGGTGTTCGGCGACCTCGACGTCGTCGTCATGCCGTCGGTGTTCGAGAACTGCTCCTACACGCTGCTCGAAGCCGCCGCCACCGGGTGCGGCGTCGTCGCGACCGATGTCGGCGGGAACGGCGAGATCCTGCCCGCCGAGTCCCTGGTTGCCCTGGGCGACGACGAGGCGATGGCCGCCGCGATCATCGGCCAGGGGCTCGACCCTTCGACGCGTCCGGGGCTGGCCGACGACTGGCCCACCGTCGCCGACATGTGCGCATCGATCGTGGCGTTCTACGAGCGTCTCATCGCCGCCGGGCACCGGACGTAGCCTGGGAACCATGTGCGGCCGATTCTCCCAGTATTCCCCGGTGTCGGACCTCGTGTCGCAGTTCGCGATCGATGAGACCGTCGTCGACGACGACCGACGCCCCCGCTACAACGTCGCCCCGACCCAGGACGCGCTCGTCGTGGCCGCATCGGCCGATGGCGAGGTCCGCAAGCTCGGCCCGATGCGCTGGGGGTTCGTGCCTCGCTGGGCCGACGATCCGAGCATCGGAAGCCGGATGATCAATGCCCGCACCGACAAGGTCGCCTCGTCAAACGCCTTCCGTTCGGCGTGGACCAGACGCCGCTGCCTCGTTCCGGTCGACGGCTTCTTCGAGTGGGCGAAACCCACCGGTCTGCCGCTCACCGGTCCGGGTCACACCGGTCCGGGTCACACCGGTCCGGGTCTCACCGGGCCGGCCCCCACCGGGCAGGCATCGATTGCGAAGCCGGCGAAGACCCCGTTCCACATCCATCGACCCGACGGCACTCCCCTGGGTCTGGCCGGGTTGTGGGAGACCTGGTACGACGCAGAGGATCGACCCCTGCGCAGCTTCACGATCCTCACCTGTGACGCGAACCCGACGATGGCCGCGATCCACCACCGCATGCCGGTGGTCGTGGACCCCGCCGACTGGGACCGGTGGCTCCGGCCCGGTCCGCTGGACCACGACGATCACGAACGCCTCCTCGCACCGCCGCCCGACGACCTGCTCGAGTTCGACGAGGTCTCCACGTCGGTGAACCGGCCCGTCAACGACACCGCCGAGGTCATCGCCCCGGTCTGAAGACGGTGAGACCAGGCCCGTCGGGTGAAGGTGTCGGGGACGTTGCCCGTCGGTCGGTGCAACACGATACGGTCGACACCGATGGCAGCGATCCCCCGCCTGGGCCCCGACGCGACCGTCGACGACATCCTCGTCGGCATGGGTGAAGTCGGCTGCACCGTGGTCGAAGGATTCCTCTCGGCCGACAAGGTCGCGGCGCTGCGTTCCGAACTCGCTCCCCATCGTGCCCGGACCCCGTCGGGTCGCAACGACTTCGAGGGCCATGCGACCCGACGGGTCTACGCACTGTTCGCGAAGGTCCGCGGCTTCGACGAGATCGCCACCGATCCGCGGGTACTCGGCGTGCTCGACGCGGTCCTCGGGCCGTCGTATCAGCTCTCGGCTCCCGTGGGCATCGACATCGGTCCCGGCGAAGCCGCGCAGATCCTGCACCGCGACGACCTCATCTACCCGCTGACCTGGCCGCACCCCGAGGTCGTCGTCAACACCATGTGGGCGCTCGACGACTTCACGGCCGAGAACGGCGCGACCATGGTCATCCCCGCCAGTCACGGCCGGTCGCCCGAAGAGCCACCGGACGCTGCACGGGCGATCCCGGCGACGATGCCCGCCGGATCGGCGCTGTTCTACCACGGCAGCCTGTGGCACCACGGCGGCGCCAACCGCACCGACGGCCGACGTCTCGGCGTCATCCTGGAGTACGTGGTCGCCTGGCTCCGAGCCCAGGAGAACCATCTGCTCGCCGTGCCACCCGACGTCGTCCGCACCTTGCCGGTGCGGCTCCGGGAGCTGCTCGGCTACAACATCCACCCGCCGTTCATCGGCTATGTCGACGGACGACACCCCCTGCGGGTACTCGACGGCTGACGTGGCGGCCGGCCCGCTTCCGGCCGGGGTCGGCCGCACCGGGTCGGGTCGCGGGCAGGGCGGGTCACGGCGTCACCGACCAGCGACGGCGCTGGGGCGTCGCACGCGCCGATCAGACGGCGATCAGACGCCGATGGTCGCAGCGGGACGCCGGGCCGATCCTGCGTACAGATAGCTCATCGCCGCCGGCCCGGTGATCGTGAAGTTCGCACATTCGATGTCGTCGTAACCCGCCTCGGCGAGCATCGCGGTGTGGTCACGGGTCAGGTGGCATCCGCCGGCGATGCGCTGCTGGATGCCGTCGAAACGGTCCTGGCGAGCCGCGACGCGGGTGTCGTCCGAACGACCGTGCTCGAGGAAGTACACGCGTCCGCCCGGCCGCAGGATCCTGGCGATCTCGCCGAGGGTCGCCACCTCGTCGGGCACGGTGCACAACGTGAACGTGCTCAATGCGGCGTCCAGCGACGCATCGGGTACGTCGATCCGGTCGCCGTCGAGTGCCGCGAATTCGACGTCGACCGGCGACGCCGCGAGGCGTTTGGCGGCGAGCTTGCGGCCGACCGTCGCCGGGTCGACCGCGACCACCCGGGTCACCTCCGGCGGGTACCACGGCACGTTCGTGCCCGACCCGAACCCGATCTCGAGGACCTCGCCGGCGAGACCCTGCAGCGCCCTCGACCGCAACTCGCCGAACCTGGCGCCACCCAACAGCAGGTCGATGACCCGTGGCAGCACCTGCTCGCCGTAGAAACCCATGGGCAGATCGTACCGGCACCCACCGTGGTCGTGCCGGGCAACGAGTCGACCGTGCTCGCACCTGCACGATCGACACGGGTGGTTCCGGACTGCGGCGCTGGTAGGTTCTGGTGCCGATGGCCATGTTGCTGCGCCGGCGGACCCTCGGGGTCGTCCTGTTGGCCGCGTCGTTCGTCGTGCTCGCCGGTTGTGATCCGGTCATCGGCAGCGTGTCGGGCCCGGTGCGCCATGCGACCCTGACGTCGGCCTCGGGTATGACCTATCACTACGCCGGCGGCCGCGACGTGGTGTTCGCACAGCCCGGACTCCCGGGTTCCGACACCAACGTCAGGGAGGTGTTCTGGTACTCGGACTCCGCGTATGCGGTCGACCAGGAGTCGTGCATGACCTGGAACACCGTCGCCGCCGTGCCCTCCACGGGCCTGATGCAGCCCGGGGTCGCGTTGCGGATCGCACCGGTCACCGCCGACAACCGGGGCATCGAGGCGATCACCGTCACGCAGAACATCTACTTCGGTGCGATCTGGTTGTTCAACGTGCACGTCTGGAACTCGCTCGATCGTGCGCATCCCTTCACCCAGATCGGCCAGTTCGACCTGTCGGGAACGGTGGGGACGCTCCTGCACGATGGGGTCTTCGCTCCGTCGATGGTGCCGGCGCCCTGGCACGTTTGCGCCCGCACCAAAGGCAGCGTGTTCAGCTTCAAGGTCTGGACCGGAACCGACCCGCAACCATCCTGGAGCGACACCTCGCAGGTGCACTCGGTCGTGATCCCTCCCGGTTGGAACCATCCGGGCTATGCCGGCGGCTATGTCGGTCACCTGTACCCCGGCCAGGCCGCAGCGTTCAGCAACGTGTCGACACAGCCGGTGCCATGAGCCCACCAGAGATCCAGGTCGTGACCGCGGACATCACCACGCTCGAGATCCAGGCGATCGTCAATGCCGCGAACAACTCGCTGCTCGGGGGCGGCGGGGTCGATGGCGCGATCCATCGCGCTGCCGGACCGGGGCTGCTCGCCGAATGCCGCACCCTGGGCGGGTGCGCCACCGGCGATGCGAAGGCCACCGGCGCGTACGACCTGCCCTGTGACTGGGTGATCCACACCGTGGGACCCGTCTGGCGCGGTGGCGGTGCGGGCGAGGCCGCGTTGTTGGCATCGTGTCACCGCCGCAGCCTCGCCGTCGCCGATGAGATCGGGGCGAGAACCGTCGCCTTCCCGGCGATCTCGACCGGGGTGTACTCCTACCCCAAGGACGCCGCGGCCGACGTCGTGATCGACACCCTGCTGTCATCGAACACCGACGTGGCGACGGTGATCCTGTGTGCGTTCACCGACGCCGACGCCGATCGCTACCGGGTCCGGATCCACCGGAATTGACCGGGGGCGCCCGTCGCCCTCTGGTAGACACGAATGCGACAGGATCCACCCATCCTGCGCACTTTCGGGGGATTCCACACGTGGCGAGCGATTCGTCGGTCCGGGGCACGGACGACCAGACAACCCGACGGATCCGCTCACTCGACGGTCTCCGTGGCCTCGCTGCGCTCGTGGTCGTGCTGTATCACTGTCTTCTGGTCACGCCGAGCCTGTGGGATCAGATCGCCGGGAGACCCGTCAGCAACCCCGCGCAGTGGGTCCTCGCGTACACGCCGCTCCGCATCGTGTGGGCCGGCGGCGAGGCGGTGTGGATCTTCTTCGTGCTCAGCGGGTTCGTGCTGGTCCGCCCGTACCTCGCCGATCGGAGCGTCCACGTCGGGCGCTACTACCTACGGCGGGCGCTCAGGTTGTATGTGCCGTTCTTCGGCTCGTTCGTGCTGGCGGTGCTGGTGCACTGGGTCCAGACGAGGCCGAAGGAGCGACCGAGTGGTTGGATCTTCATCCACGTGTTCCCGACGACGACCGCTGATGCGGTGCGCACGTTGTTGCTGTTCGCCGGCGACTCGACGACGTTCAACGACGTGTGGTGGTCGCTGCGCTGGGAGGTGTGGTTCTCCGCGCTGCTGCCGCTGGTCGTGATCGTGGCGCGACGGTACCGGCACCGTCCGGGGGTCGTCGTGATCATCTGTCTCGCGGTCATCGGATCGTCGAACGCCGGGGTCACCTCGATCCACCTGTTCGGGTTCGGACACGCGAATCCGGCGTTGTACCTGCCCATGTTCGGGCTCGGCGTGGCGTTGGCGATGGGCGAGCAACAGGTCACAGCCGCGCTGGGGGACTGCAGGAAGCGAACGATCGTGGCGCTGGCCGTGGGGTGCAGCGCGGCGCTGACCTCGACGGTCGCGATCCTGGCCGTGCTGCAGAGCACCGGGTTGTCGGTCACGCTCGCCTGGATGGTCGCCGGGCCGATCGGACTGGTCGGTGCGGCCGGGCTGGTCGCGCTGGCGCTGTGCGGTCCGGGTCTGCGTGAGGCCCTGTCGATGCGGCCGATCACCTGGCTGGGCGAACGCTCCTACACGCTGTATCTGATCCACGAGCCGATCCTGGTGTCGCTGGCACTCCTGTTCGGGTTGTCGACGCTCACCTGGTGGTGGATCCCGTTCGGGGTGGCCGTGTCGCTGCTCGTCACCGCCGTCGCCTACCAGCTCATCGAGCGCCCGGTGCTCCGGCTCATCCGTCGGATCCCGGCGGTGCCGGTCCGCACGGTGCGCTACGACCCCGAAGTCGACCCGGCCGGCTGACGACGACCCGGTCGGCCGGCGCGTCGCCTGCTCGATGGTTCGGTCGGCCGGCGCGTCGCCTGGTCGGTGGTTCGGTCGGCCGTGGCGGTCAGCTACCCGGTGACGCGTCGATCCCGATCCTGTTCAGGATCCACGCGGCCACGATCTGGGCACCCTGGTCCTTGTAGTGGGTTCCGTCTTTTCTGAGTACGGCGCCGTCGATCTCTTCGACACAGTTCGTGGGCGAGGTGCACAGATGGGTTTCCAGGTCGACCAGACGGATGTGCGGGTCGGCTTTCGCGACGCGGCGGATGACGTCGTTCCCGCAGGCGGCGGTCTGCAGGTAGTGCTGGTAGTACTCGGCGGTCTGCCCGAAGTGTCGTTGGGACGGCACGCTCGTGACCAGCACGGTCGTGGCCCCGACATCGGTGAACTTGGCGATGTCCTTGCGCAACGACTCGGCGTAGTAGTCCTCATAGGCGCTCGAACACGGGCCGACGAGTGCACCGTCGTGAAGGATCCGGGAGGAGTCCACACCGCTCCGCACGAAGATCACGTAGTCCGCGCGGTATGCGGCTGCGGTATCCGCCCAGCGCCGGTTGCACGTGTCGATGTCGTCGCCGGTCAGGACCTTTCCCGATGTGGGCACGACGCGGGAGGTCATCGGGTACTGACAGGCCGGTCGGCCGTTGTTGATCACCTCGATCGGCGGCCTGGTGGTGACCGCGTCGAAGCCGTCGCCGGCGAGGTACCAGGCCACCGAGTTCCCGATGATCATGACCGATGCCGTACCGTCGTCGTGGCTCGACCGGGCCGCCTGCGCGAGCGCTTCGGGCGAGACGTCGGTCGCCTTTGGCAACGTGGTGATCGTCGCGACCAGCAGGATCGCCCCGACTACGGCGAACCCGGCCGAGGGCACGATGAACACACGCCGCAGCGGCCAGCGCGCCCCGTGGCGGATCGGCTGTTCGACGAACCGGTACGACACGATCGCCACGGCAAGGGTGATCGCCGACTGCACCGCAAGCAGCGGCCAGCCGCTCAGATCCAGCCGCTCCCTCGACAGCCACACCGCGATCGGCCAGTGGTACAGGTACACCCCGTAGGAGATCAGCCCGAGCCCCACGAAGGGTCGGAACGTCAGGAGCCTGGACAGGATCGCCACCCGCGGATGGGAGACCGCGGCGATGACCGCCGCGCCGGCGAGTGAACACAGGGCCAGCCCACCATGGTGGGCGAACCCCGAGCTGCCGTCCATCGACACGAATGCGGCCACCAGCGCCACGGCACCGACGAGTCCGCACGCTTCGAGCAGCCAGCGTCGCGGGCCGCTACGCGCCGAGGGATCGGCCGATGCGAACGACCCGCGCCATGCGGTGAAGCAGGCGACCGAGGCGCCGCAGTACAGGGCGAACGCCCGGGTGTCGGTGCCGAAGTACACCCGGTTCCAACCGGCCACGCCTTGCCAGTAGGCCTGTGAGGCGAGTGAGACCATGCCGAGCACGATGCACAGCGTCGACATCGTACGGGCGAACCGCCTGTCGTCGGGGGGTGCTGTGGCGTCCGATGCCGCGGCGGCCCGACGGCGGCGACGGCGCACCCAGGCCAGGACCCCCAGCACGACCAGCGGCCACACCACGTAGAACTGCTCCTCGATCGCGAGGCTCCAGGTGTGGGCGAGCGGCGACGGTGCGGTGAACAGCGCCCAGTAGTCCGAGCCGGAGAAGATCTCACGCCAGTTCGCGGCGTAGACCATCGTCGCCAGACCGTCCCAACGGATCCGGTGCAGTTCTTCTGGTTCGGCCGCGAACGCCGCATAGGCAGCGACGCCGACCAGCATCACCGCCAGCGCCGGCAGGAGGCGTCGGGCGCGCCGACCCCAGAACCGCACGAGCCCGACGGTGTCGGACGACGCCCCTTCGATCAGCAGCAGTGACGTGATCAGATAGCCCGACAGGACGAAGAACAGGTCCACGCCGAGATAGCCGCCGGCCAGGTGACCGCCGTGGAACAGCACCACGGCGACGACCGCCACACCTCGGAGTCCGTCGAGGCCGGGCATGTGCCGCAGGCGCGGTGGCGCCACGGGAGTCGGCTCGACCGGGGGCTGCACGGCGGACAGCTTAGGAGACGGCCCGCTGACACCGACCGGCCGCCACACCTCGATATGCAAGCTGAGTTCTCCATGTGTGTAAAGTGCTCCTTACATCAACCGCGGCAACCGCGTCGCACCGATCCGTCCACCGAAAGGTCCCTTTTCGAACATGGCTGCTCCACTCCGACGACTCGCAGCGATCGCCTGCACGGTTGCCATCACCACCGTGCTGGTCGGCTGTTCCTCTTCATCGACCACCAAGACAGACGACACCGGCAACGACACGGCGAAAGCCGCAACGATCACCGTGTACACCGGCATGCACAAGGAACTCATCGAGACCCTGGCGTCGGACTTCACCAAGAAGACCGGCATCAAGGTCGACATCCGTGCGGGTGAGGACGCCGAGATGTCCGCCCAGGTGATGACCGAGGGCACGCGCACCAAGGCCGACGTGTACCTGTCAGAAGGGCCCGGGCCGGTTGCACGCCTCGCCTCCGAAGGCCTCTTCGCGAAGCTTCCCGCAGCGGACCTGAAAGGGCTCGACCCCCGACTCGTCCCCTCCACGGGTAACTGGGCCCCGTATGCGGCCCGCGCTCGCGTGCTGCTCTACAACCCGACCATGATCGCCGAGAACGCGCTCCCGAAGTCGATCCTGGACCTTTCGAAGCCCGAGTGGAAGGGCAAGTTCGCCTATGCGACGTCCGACGGGTTCCCGGGCACGGTCAGCTACCTGATCGACACGATCGGCCAGGACAAGACCCTGGACTGGTTGAAGGCCATCAAGGAGAACGGCGTCAACGAACACAAGAACGGCAAGATCCGTGACACCGTCGAAGCCGGCCAGCACGCGTTCGGCCTGACGAACCACTACTACTGGTACATCCTGGCCCAGACCGAAGGTGGTGCCGACAAGCTCACCTCGAAGCTGCACTACTTCTCCCAGCCCGACGCCGGTGGCCTGCTGCTCGCTTCGGGTGCCGGAGTGCTCGAGGCCAGCAAGCACAAGAGCGAAGCGAACGAGTTCGTGTCGTGGCTCGTGAGCCCTGATGGTGGCCAGAAGGTCATCGCCGGCGACGACGCCAGCCAGTTCCCGGCCGCGAAGGGCGTCAACAGTGAGGTCCCCGGGCTGCCCGAGCTCGACTCGCTGGCCGCCCCCGAGTTCAATCAGGCAGGCTTCGCGAACCTCGCCGACGCCATCGCCCTGATCGAGAAGGCCGGCATGAACTGAGCGGGCCGATGAGCTCCGATACGGCAGACTGATCGGGCATGTCGAGCACGATCGAAGCTCCCGGCCCTTCGGCGACCGCGACCACCGCCCTGCGCAGTGGTCGCGGTCGCCGCGCCCGGCCACCCGTGCTCACCACGATCGCCGCGTTGGTCGTGGCTGCCGCGTCGCTCGCGCCGTTCGTCTATCTGATCTTCCAGAACGGCGTCTCGCCGAGTTCGATCATCGACGAGTTCACCAAGCCGGGTGTGCCGCTGCTGGTCTGGCACACGATCGAGCTCGCGCTCGGCGTCTCGGTGGCCGGGTCGGTCCTCGGGGTGGGACTCGCCGTGTTGGTGGTGCGCACCGATCTGCCGTTCCGCCGGTTGTTCACGGTGCTGTTCGTGCTGCCGCTGTCGGTGCCGGGATTCGTCGGCTCTTTCACCTGGGTCGCCCTCAGCCTGCGCTTCGCCCCCGAGTCGCGGGCGCTGTTCAGCTACGGCGGTGCGGTGCTCGTCCTCACCCTCGCCACCTACCCGTACATCTTCCTCTCCGCGGTCGCGGCGCTGCGTGGCATCGATCCCGCCCAGGAGGAGGCAGCGCGTTCACTCGGCCACGGGCCGGTCGGCACGTTCGTGCGCGTCACGCTGCCGCACCTGCGGCCCGCCATCGCTCTGGGCGGCCTGATCGTCGCGCTGCACATGTTCGCCGAGTTCGGCGCCCTGCAGATGCTCGGGTTTTCCACCCTCACCACCGCGATCGTCCAACGTATGACCGTGTTCGGTGACCCCGACGCCGCTCGCGCCCTGTCGGTGGTGCTGGCGGTCGTGTCGGTACTGGTCATCGCCCTCGACGCGGTCGTCCGGGGCCGGACACGACCGGCGCGTACCGGGTCGGGTACCCCGCGCCCGCCGAGACGCTGGTCGCTGGGGTGGACCGCACCGTTCCTCCTCGGCGGGTCGATCCTGGTGGTGCTCGCCGCGCTCGGCGTACCCGCGTTCGCCGCCACCACCGGCCTGGTCCGGTCCTTCGGTGCGGGCGGGCCGGGTATTCCCTGGGCCGAGCTCGCCGATGTGACCTTCGCGACCACCCGACTCGGGTTGGCCGCCGCGCTCGTCGCCATCGTGGTCGGCTTTCCGATCGCGTATCTGGCGGCCCGACACCCCGGGGTGTTGTCGGGCCTGGCCGAACGGGGCATCTGGATCGCCCACTCGCTGCCCGGTGCGATCCTGGCGTTGTCGCTGGTGTACGTCGGCGTGAACTGGCTCCATCCGTTGTACCTGACCACCACGATGCTGGTGATCGCCTATGTGATCATGTTCCTGCCCTTGGCGGTTTCCTCCGAATACGTGGGGCTGGCCCGCGCGGCACGTTCCTACGAGCAGATCGCCCGCTCTCTCGGCGACACGCCGTTGAGGTCGACCCTGCGGATCACCCTGCCCCTGGCACTGCCCGGGGTCGCCGTCGGCGCGTTGCTGGTGTTGATCGAGGTCGAAAAGGAACTGACCACCACGTTGCTGTTGCACCCCACGGGCACCGACACGCTGTCGACCGCGCTGTGGGCCACCACCAACGGCGAAGTGCTCGACTTCACCGCCGCCGCGCCCTACGGCGTGACCCTGATGCTGCTGGCCGCCATACCGGCCGCGATCCTGGCGCGACGTACCCTCGCCCAGGTCGACTGAGCGAACCCGGGCGCGGCGAGCGGCCCGGCGGTGCACACCGTCAGGCGGGAACCCGTTCCGATGGCGCGTCGGGAAGGGGAACGGCATGGGCGACCGTGCCGGGTGCCACGGCCACCTGCACGCGGCCGCCGATCTCGGGGAGCTCTCCCAGCGTCCGGACCAGCAGCGGCTCGTCCAGCCCGTCGACCCGCAGGCGCACCATGGCGTCATGACCGAAGAAGCTGGTCGACAGCACCGTCGCCGGGATGCCGTCGCCGTTCAACGACAACTGTTCGGGTCGCAGAACCACCAGGCACTCGCCGTCGTCGGCACAGCCGGCGGGGCAGCCGTCGATGTCGACTCGGCCGAACAGACAGTCGGCGACCGACGCCACCGAGTCCGGTGCGGCCCGCAACAGCACCACGTCACCCAGCAGGTCGGCCGTCGCGGCATCGATCGGCCGCGCGTAGACCGCGTCGGGGCGACCGGCCTGCACGACCTCGCCGGCCCGCAGGATCACCACGTGGTCTGCCAACGACAACGCCTCACCCTGATCGTGGGTGACCAGGACGGTGGTCGTCTCGAGCCGGCGCAGCAGGCCACAGACCTCTTCGCGCAACTCGACGCGCAGGCCCGTGTCGAGCGCCGAGAACGGCTCGTCCAACAGGATCGCCGCCGGTGCGGGTGCGAGCGCCCGGGCGAGGGCCACCCGCTGCTGTTGACCACCGGAGAGTTCGTCGGGTCGGCGCGCGCCGTGACCGGGCAGGCCGACCATCTCCAGCAGTTCTGCCACCCGCGCGGCCCGGTCCCGTCGTCGGGCGGCGGACCAGTGGCGGGACCAGTTGCCCGGCAATCCGTAGGCGACGTTCGCGGCCACGTCGAGGTGCGGGAACAGCGACCCCTCCTGCGTGACGATGCCGACGTGTCGCTTCTGTGGCGGGACGAACGTGTCGCGGGACGCCACCGTCTGCCCGTCGATCAGCACTTCACCTTCGTCGGGTCGCTCGAACCCGGCGAGAATCCGCAGCAGCGTCGACTTGCCCGACCCCGACGGTCCGAGCAACGCGGTGATCGCACCCGGCGGGGTCACCAGGTCGACGCCGGCGAGCGCGGTGACGCTGCCGGTCCGTGACCGGTACCGTCGCACCACGTTGCGCGCTTCGAACATGAGGCAAGCCTACCAACATGGCGTAGGGCTGCTCGAAGCGTCCCGTTGATTCCCCGATCCGTGTGCCAGGCTTCACAGCAGTTTCCGCGCCGAGACCATGTTCACCCCCCGGGTCCGTCAACTAGGCTGCAACCTCCCGAGCGTTCGCGCGCACCAACCCACTTCGCGGAGAATTCGTGTCGCACAACATGGTCCGACCACCAGACGAACGGGTCAACTGGGCCCATTCCATCCCGTTCTTCGTGGTGCATCTGCTCCCGTTCCTCGCGATCTTCACCGGGGTCACGTGGCGGGCGGTCATCCTGGGCGTCGTGTTGTACTTCGGGCGGATGTTCTTCATCACTGCGGGCTACCACCGGTATTTCTCGCACCGCTCCTACAAGACCAGTCGGGTCTTCCAGTTCGTCCTGGCCCTCGGCGGCTCGATGGCCGCCCAGAAGGGTGCACTGTGGTGGGCGAGCCATCACCGCCTCCACCACCGCTTCAGCGACACCGAGCGCGACATCCACTCGCCCCAGAAGGGTTTCTGGTGGAGCCACGTCGGGTGGATCCTGTGCGACAAGTACAAAGACACCGACTACGACCTGATCAAGGACTTCGCGAAGTACCCCGAGTTGGTCTGGCTCAACAAGCACGACTGGGTCGGCCCCTGGATCCTCGGCTTCGCGTCCTATCTGATCGCCGGCTGGCCGGGTCTGCTGATCGGGTTCTTCGGTTCCACCGTGGTGTTGTGGCACGCGACGTTCACGGTCAACTCACTCAACCACGTCTTCGGTCGTCGCCGGTACGTCACCACCGACACCTCGCGCAACTCGGCACTGCTCGCGTTGTGGACGATGGGCGAGGGCTGGCACAACAACCACCACTACTATGCGGCGGCGGCTCGCAACGGCTTCTTCTGGTGGGAATACGACCTGAGCTACTCGATCCTCAAGGTCCTGAGCTACTTCCGCATCGTGACCCGCCTGCGCGTGCCACCGCAGCGCGTCCTCGCTGCGGCACGCGTGCGTGACGGTCAACTCGACATCGGCATGTTCCGTGCCTACTGGGGCAAGGCCACCGCGGCATTGCACGAGGCGACGAGTCGGGTGCAACAGCGCATGTCCGACGCGGCGGGCGCCGCGGCCGAGAAGGTCAACACCCGGTTGCACGCCGATGCCGCGACCCACGCCCCCGAGGCCGCCCTGTCGACCCGCGACGCGGCGACGGTGGTGACCGACGGGACCGCCGCAGCCGGCACGCCACTCGACGAGGCGAACAGTGCCGCGCACGCCGAACTGCTCGCCCACCAGGTGGAGCTCGCCGACAAACAGGCGAAGCTCGCTCAGCTCGAAGAGGTCATGCGGACCACCCGGGCGGCGTTCGAGGCCTGCCTCGCCGACACGCTGCGCACCGCCGAGGAGTACTCCAACGCGGCACGTCAGCGCGAGCGCGAGATCGTCGCGCAGCATTCCGTCTGAACGGCCCACCCCGGTCACCGGGCCCGGGGCCGACTCGCCGGGTCCCGGTCACCGCCGTGGGCCGCGCCCGATGGCGCCTCGAGGGCGAACCCGGGATCGACGCGCAACCCATCCCGACGCGGGTCGACGGCCCGGCTCCGGCCCGATCGGATCGCCTCGCACCATCCGCGCCGCCGGGGCGGCGCCGGTACCGGCGACGTGCTACTGCAGGCCGGCGTCGAGCTTGTCCGACGCCTTCTCCTCTGACACGTTGAGCGCGAACGACAGCTCCGACACCAGAATGCCCCGGGCGCGTTCCAGCATCGACTTCTCCGCGGTCGACAGACCCTTGCCCTGCTCACGCAGCGCCAGGTTCCGCACCACCTCGGCGACCTGGTAGACGTCGCCGGACTTCATCTTCTCCTGGTGGTTCTTGAACCGCCGCGACCAGTTCGCGGGTTCACGGACGTCGCGCTTACCGATCAGCTCGAAGAGGTCGTCGACGTCGGACTTGGAGATCGGCGGGCGCATCCCGACTTCTTCGGCCATGTCGGCGGGCACGCGCAGCGTGAGTTCGCCGTGGACCATCTCGAGGACGAGGTAGTCGACCTTCTTGCCGTCCCGCTCCTTCTTCTCACGCTTGCGGATGATCGCTGCACCGTGGTGCGGGTAGACGACCCGGTCACCGACTTTGAAACCCACAGAATCCTCCAGCTCATTGATGAGCGTCGATGCGTCATGACCAGCACCACTCCGCAGTGCGGGCGACGCTCCGACCATTTTGCCACTTCGGCGTGCGCCGACCCGAACCCTGCCCGCGGGCAAGCATCAGACGTCGAGGAAACGGGTGACCGCGACCGCGGAACCGACCACACCGACCAGGCAACCGATGACGATCATCGCGACGATGACCGACCACACCTCGCCACTCGACACGTACAGGCCCTGCAGGATCGCGACCGACGAGTTCGTCCCACCCGAGTGGTTGATGCGCGTGCCGAGGAACCACACGGCGACCGCGGCGGGAAGCGCGCCGATCAGGCCCTGGATCAATCCTTCGAACATGAAGGGCACCCGGATGAACCAGTTGGTCGCACCGACGAGTTTCATCACCTCGATCTCGCGTCTGCGGGCGAACATCGCCATGCGGATCGAGTTCAGGATCAACAACCCCGCCGCGGCGAGCAGGAACAGCGCGGTGCCCAGGATGACCGTCGAGATCAGCTTCGAGACGCGCTCGATCTGTTTGACGGTGTCATAGGCGAACTCGACGGTGTAGACCCCGGGCGCCTGTTTGAGCTGCTGGCCCATCTGGTTGATCAACTCGGCGTTCTTGATCGCCGGTTTCACCCGGAACGACGTGGGCATGTCGGCTTGGCGTGAGGTCGACAGCAGTACCGGGTCGTCGCGGAACACCTCCCGGAACTCGGTGTAGGCACGCTTCTTGTCGAAGAACGTGACCTTGGCGATCTGGGTGTTGTTGTCGGGGTCGAGCGCGTTGCGCACCGCGCCGATCTGGGCGGCCGACGCGTCGGGCTTCATGAAGACGATGAACTGCACATCGCCGGTCCAGCGGGCGGTGGAGTGCTGCACCGCGGCGCGCACCACGAAGGCGGATCCCACCAACGCGAGTGACACCGCGACGGTGAGCATCGACGCCAACGACAGGGTGAAGTTCCGTTTGAGGCTGTGACCGGTCTCCCGGGCCACATAGTCGAATTTGATCGCCATCGTGCTTCGTCCCTGGTTCCTCGACGCCTACTCGTACACGCCGCGGGCCTGATCACGGATGATCCGGCCCCGGTCCAGCTCGATCACCCGGCGCCGCATCGTGTCGACGATCGCCCGGTCGTGGGTGGCCATCACCACGGTCGTGCCGGTCCGGTTGATCCGGTCCAACAGACGCATGATGCCCACCGACGTGGTGGGGTCGAGGTTTCCGGTCGGCTCGTCGGCCAGCAGGATCAACGGACGGTTCACGAACGCCCGTGCGATCGACACCCGCTGCTGCTCGCCGCCGGAGAGCTCGTGGGGCATGTTGTCGGTCTTCTTCGCCAGGCCGACCAGGTCGAGAATGGCGGGCACCTGGGTTTCGATGACGTGCTTGGGGCGGCCGATCACCTCGAGGGCGAACGCCACGTTCTCGTACACGGTGCGCGAGTTGAGCAACTTGAAGTCCTGGAAGACACAGCCGATGTTGCGACGCAGGAAGGGGACCTTCCAGGTCGACAGCTCCCCGATGTCCTTGCCGGCGACGTAGATGCTCCCCCGCGTGGGGGTCTCGGACTTGTTGAGCAGGCGGATCATCGTCGACTTGCCCGATCCGGAGGGGCCGACGAGGAACACGAACTCCCCTTTGGCGATGTCGGCGCTCGCATTCTCGAGGGCGGTCACGTCGCCCTTGTAGATCTTCGAGACGGCTTCGAGTTTGATCATCGAATGTCAGGCACTCACGATGCGAGAGGGGGCACGGTCACGGGTTTCGGCTCGACGCGACCGGTGTCGGAGCGCAGGCTCCACGCCGTTCGGTCCGCCGAATGTTACCAAGTCGTTACGATCTTCCCGCGCATGGGTCGCGGCCCGCTGCCCCTGGCCGGGCCGATCCGATGACCCCGCCCACCCGAAGTTCGGGAGTTCCCGTGCGCGCGGCGCGCAACACCTCCCGAAGTTCGGCGACGGGGTGGGTTCGATCGGCGCGTCCCACGGGTTCATGCGACGTGCTCGGCGCGTTGCGAGCGCAGGAAGGCCTCGCTGAACTGGTCGAGGTCACCGTCGAGCACCGCGTCGACGTTGCCCGTGGAGTAGTCCGAGCGCAGATCCTTGACCATCTGGTAGGGCTGGGTGACATAGGACCGGATCTGAGAGCCGAACCCCACTGATCGCTCCTCGCCACGGATCCCCGACAGTTCGGCCTCACGCTCTTCACGCTGCAACTCGGCCAGCTTGGCCCGCAGCACTGCCATGGCGCGGTCCTTGTTCTGATGCTGGGAACGTTCGTTCTGACACGACGTGACGATGCCGGTGGGCAGGTGGGTGATGCGCACCGCCGAATCGGTCTTGTTGATGTGCTGACCGCCGGCGCCCGAAGACCGGTAGGTGTCGATGCGCAGGTCCTTGTCGTCGATCACCACGTCGGGGGCGTCTTCGAGGAACGGGGTCGCCTTGAGCGACGCGAACGCGGTCATGCGCTTGCCCTGTGCGTTGAACGGCGAGATCCGCACCAGCCGGTGGACCCCGTGCTCGCTGCGCACCCAGCCGTACGCGTTGCGTCCGGTCACCACGAAGGTGGCCGACGAGATGCCGGCCTCCGACCCCGGCGACACCTCCTGCAGTGACACGTCGAATCCCTTCGACTCCAGCCACCGCGTCTCCATACGAAGGAGCATCTCGGCCCAGTCCTGGGAGTCCGCGCCACCTTCGCCCGCCTGGATCTCACAGATCGCCGGATGGTCGTCGTATTCGCCGGTGAACAGGCTGCGGAGTTCCAGTTCGTCGAATCGCGCGGCGACGTCGGCCAGGGTGGCGTCGATCTCGGCGGTGACCGAGTCGTCGTGTTCCTCTCTGCCGAGTTCCACGAGTGTGGCGATGTCGTCGAGCTCGCCGGCGAGCGTGTCATAGACCTCGAGGTCGTCGACGAGCGCGGCCAGCTCCCCGGTCACCGCCCGGGCGGCCTCGGGCGAGTCCCACAGATCCGGTCGGGATGCCTCGGTCTCCAGTTGCGGGCGTCGGGCCCGGAGCGCGTCGATGCGCAGGTACTGCGCTGCCTCGTCGAGGCGGCGGTGCGCCTCGGCCAGGTCATCGGTGTAGTCACGCATGGGCTGTTCCGTGCTTCACGCGGCCCCGTGGCACTGCTTGAACTTGCGACCCGAACCGCACGGGCAGGGGGCGTTGCGCGGCGTCTTGTCCCATTCGGACTTGACGACCGGCGTGTTCACCGGTTCGTCCAGCGCTTCGGGCGGCGGCGCCTCGCCGCTCTGGGCGGCCTGCAGTCGGGCGGCCTGCTTGAGCACCGCGTCCGAACCGACGGCATCTTCGGCCGAGGAGTACTGCATCTGATCGGGGGTCTGGGGACGCGGCTCCTGCACCACGACCTGCACCCGCATCAGGTACTTGAGGTAGTCGTCCGAGATCGCATCCATGAGCTCGCCGAACATGGCGAAACCCTCGGTCTGCCATTCGACCAGCGGGTTCTTCTGGCCCAGACCACGCAGATGGATGCCCTCTTGCAGGTAGTCCATCTCATAGAGGTGGTCACGCCACTTGCTGTCGATGATCTGGAGCATCACCTGGCGCTCGACGTCGCGCATGGTCTCGGCGCCGAAGGTCTCCTCGCGCTGTTCGAAGTAGCCGGTCGCCTCCCCCATCATCTTGTCGTAGATGTCGTCGGTCTCGGTGAGGTCCGACAGGTCTGCTGCGGTCAACGTGGTCGGCCAGTAGGTCTCGGCCTCGGTGATCAGCCCTTCGAAGTCCCAGTCTTCGTGGAAGTCGGCGCCGCAGAAGGTGTTGATGAGCGCCTCCACGGTGTCGGCCAGGATCTGCAGGCCCTCTTCGCGCAGGTCGGCGTCGCCGAGGATCTGGTCACGGCGCTCGTAGATCACCTTGCGCTGGTTGTTCATCACCTCGTCGTACTTGAGCACGTTCTTGCGGATCTCCGCGTTGCGTTGCTCGACGGTGTTCTGGGCCCGCTCGATGGCCTTGGTGACCATCTTGGCCTCGAGGGGCACGTCGTCGGGGAAGGCACGGTCCATGATCCGGCTCACCGGACCGGAAGCGAACAGGCGCATCAGCTCGTCTTCGAGCGACAGGTAGAACCGGCTCGCACCAGGGTCGCCTTGTCGACCGGAGCGGCCGCGGAGCTGGTTGTCGATCCGGCGTGACTCGTGACGTTCGGTGCCCAGCACGTACAACCCACCGAGTTCACGCACGGCGTCACCGTCGGCTGCGCATTCGGCTTCCCAGAAGGTGAGCCGCTTGGCATACCGTTCGGCGCCTTCGGCATCGTCGTGGGGGTCGAGGCCTTCGGCCTTGACGTCGCGTTCGGCCAGCCCTTCGGGGTTGCCCCCCAGCAGAATGTCGACACCACGGCCGGCCATGTTCGTGGCGACGGTGACGGCGCCGCGACGGCCGGCCTGGGTGATGATCTCGGCTTCTCTGAAGTGCTGTTTCGCGTTCAGCACCTCGTGGTCGATGCCCCGTTTGTCGAGGATGCGGGCGAGGCGTTCGGAGTTCTCCACCGACACGGTGCCCACCAGGATCGGTTGGCCGGTCTCGTGACGTTCCTCGATGTCGTCGGCGACCGCTTCGAACTTGGACTCCTCGGTCTTGTAGATCAGGTCGGGCTTGTCGTCGCGGATGACGTCCTTGTTGGTGGGGATCGGCACGACCTGCAGGTTGTAGGTCGAACCGAACTCGGCCGCCTCGGTGACCGCGGTGCCGGTCATGCCGGCGAGCTTGTCGTACATGCGGAAGTAGTTCTGCAGGGTGATGGTCGCCAGGGTCTGGTTCTCTTCCTTGATCTTCACCCCTTCCTTGGCTTCGACGGCCTGGTGGAGACCTTCGGACCAGCGCCGACCTTCCAGGATGCGACCGGTGAACTCGTCGACGATGAGCACCTCGCCGTGGGCGATGACGTAGTCCTTGTCGCGCTTCTTGAGCTCCTTGGCCTTCAGCGCGGCCTGAAGCTGGTGTACGAGGTTCTGGGAGACCGCGTCGTAGAGGTTGTCGAGGCCGAGGGCCTTCTCGACCTTCTCGACGCCCGAGTCGGTCGGGGCGACCATCTGCTTTTCTTCGTCGACGTCGTAGTCGACGTCTTTCTTGAGGCCCCGCACGATGCTGGCGAACTTGTAGTACAGCTTGACCGCGTCGGAGACCTGGCCGGAGATGATCAGCGGGGTCCGGGCTTCGTCGACCAGGATCGAGTCGACCTCGTCGACGATCGCGTAGCTGTGGCCACGCTGGACCTTGTCGGCCAGCGACATCGCCATGTTGTCGCGCAGGTAGTCGAACCCGAACTCGTTGTTGGTGCCATAGGTGATGTCGCAGGCGTACTGGGCGCGCTTGTGCGCGGGGTCGAAACCCTGCTGGGGCAACACGAGGCCGACGTCGAGACCCAGCCAGTGGTAGATGCGCCCCATCCATTCGGCGTCGCGGGTGGCCAGGTAGTCGTTGACGGTGACCACGTGCACGCCCTTGCCCGACAGGCCGTTCAGGTACACCGGCAGGGTCGACACCAGCGTCTTGCCCTCACCGGTACGCATCTCGGCGACCCAGCCGAAGTGCAGTGCCGCTCCGCCCATGAGCTGCACGTCGTAGTGGCGTTGGCCGATGACCCGTTCCGCGGCCTCGCGCACGGTCGCGAACGCCTCGATCATCAGGTCTTCGAGGTCTTCGCCGTTGTCGAGGCGCTCCTTGAACTCGGCGGTCTTGGCCCGCAGCTCGTCGTCGGACAGCTTGCCGTACTCGTCGCCGAGCGCGTTGATGTCCGGGACCAACGTCGACAAGGCCTTGACCTTGCGGCCCTCGCCAGCGCGGAGGATGCGATCCAGAATTTTCATGGTGGGTCCAATGCTACCGGCCGCACCCGACCGACGCCGCAGCGACGCCAATCAGAGGCCGGGGTGCACTAACCGCTGAGCGTGACACCCTGGACGTCGCCACCAAATCCATTGTCGGTGGGGTCACCAGTCGGGACACAAACACTTTTCGGCATCGCGCCGCACGGGACGTAGGTGCCAGCCAGACCGTCGATCCTGCCCCAGGCGTTCTTCGCGATCGGGCTTCCGGTCCAATGTTGGTGGTCCTTGTTGAATTCAGCGGTGAGGAACATCGGGACGAAGTCACGGACCTGGTAAACGCCGCCTGAGTTCCCGATCGATGCGTCTTGCCATGTGCGGGGCACCGACACCGTTCGGCGTGATTCTGCAACTTCGGCCTTGAAGATCGGCCCGACCGATGTGGTCCAATCTTTAAGGCACTTGGCCATCAACTCCTCCGGCGAGCCATACGTTCCACCGGCCACGCTGGCCATATTGATGTTATCGCGCCTTGGTGACATCGACTTCGCGTCTTTGCAGCTCTGTGGTGCGCCCGTTTCTGCAAGTTCGGCCGGGCTTAGCAGGAAATACCAGAGCGGCGCGTTGTCGATTTCCCTACCCGAAACCCAGGCCTGGTTCAGATCGCCATTTTCGCTGCCCCGGTAAGGGCCTCCAGCAAGCCGGCCATCGTAGGAGTGACCGTATGCGGCGCCGCCGACGATCAGGCCCGCGTTGATATCATCGGCGGGTTTGTTGCCCGTACCCTCTTGAATCGTGTTGGGCCCACGCACGTCGCACTTTCCGTTTGGACCGCCGTTGACTCGCCCTGGAACCGTGGGAGAATTGGTTACGGGATCCCAACCACCGTAACGGGTCAAGAAATGGTCGAGGCCCTCCGCGATCGCCGGTCCTAACCCGGTCTTTCCCGTATTTCCCGAGTCGCATTTCCAGCCGGCAGCGTAATAGTAGGGCGCGTACATACCGAAGTTCCCACCTTGCCCAAGATCCTTCGTGCAGTAGCCTCCTTGCCCAGGCGGAACTTCGGCGACACATACAACCTCGCCGGCGCCTGCGCCCGAATACACAAGGGCAGGGAATGCGCCTCCCAGAAGGGAACCGATGTTGACTTCGGCAACAGCGTGGGTCTTCAGCTTGTCGATGCCAATGACTCCGGAAAAGCTGGTCTTGCTCGCGACGTCGGGCAGACGCACACGCATCCGCAAGATGCCCGTATCTTCACTCTCCTCGAAGCTGATGCATGGGTTGCCCTGTTCCGGCGCGTAGTTCGCGGCTGTCGACAGGATCGGCAAATGGCCGGGATCGGTACACGTCGCCCAGTCCGTGGGCTCTATTTTGGTGCCCATGTCCAGGGCCACGCGGTCTTTGACTTCTTTGACCACTGACTCGAAATTGCTGTCCTTGTAGAGAAAATACACGCCGCCGGCCAATGCAGCGGTGTCGACAGCGCCCTGGTTCTGACGTCGTTGCGCGTATGCGGTGCCGATGTCGACGGAAAACGCCGCGAAGATCATGAGCACCACGAGCACGAGCGCCAGCAACACCATCGTCGCCCCACGCTCGTCACGCGCGCGACGGCGTTGTTGGCGGCGCAGGCGGGTTCTCCAACCGCGACCTGCACCAGGGGGTACCTGTGCATGCGACATTCGACTCATCCTCCACTCCATCAGTGGATACCGGTCGCCACAGTAGCCGACCTCATGACCCGGTGAGGAGGAAATGAGCGGGATTGCCCAGGCGGAGGCCGACTTGGGTCCGTCGTCTGGTCCTTTCGCCTCATGCCGGTAGCGTCGTCACCGGAGCCACGGTGTGCACAGCCGTGAGCTACCCGGTCAGTTTCACGATCTGCACGATCCCGCCGAAGCCTTCGGGGTCGTCCGGGTCGGGCTTGCAGATCGTCTCGGGCAACGAACCACAAGGGATGAAGATACCGGCGACGCCATTGAGCTGCGTGTTGGGCTTGTTCCACGTGCTGCTGTCGGTGATGGCCGTACCCGCCCAGTGCGTCTTGGTCGGATCCGCGCCCACTGCGTCGATGCACGCCGGGGATCCGTTCGGGAGCCCGTAGGAACCCTGACACGACGACACCGATTGGTATTCGCCGGTCAGGAACGACGGGACGAAATCTCTGATGTGGTTGAAGCCGGAGGTGACCGGTGTCGTCTCCCAGTAACGTGGCACACTGACGGCGCGGCGGGAATTGGCGATGGCGGAGGTGAAGATCGGCCCGTCGCTCCTCTTCCACTTGCCGAGACACGCGGCCATCAAGTCTTCGGGCTTGTTGTAGGTAGTGGTGCCACTCACCACAGGGCCTGACACTCGCTTCACGGGCATTG